>NZ_JBEUPD010000049.1:0-58058 GCF_040492135.1 Actinomadura sp. NPDC000600 | reverse complement strand
GCCGGCGAGGGCCTGGTCGTCACCCTGGACGACGCGCCGCGCGACGCCCCCGCCGGGCACGCGCCGCCGGGCCGCGCCGCCGAGGGCGGCCGGGTCTATGATCAGGACCTCCAGGTCCTGGTGAACGGGCTGTGGGCGGCCGGCGCGCGGGCCATCGGCGTCAACGGCCGGCGGCTCGCCCCGACCACCGCGATCCGCGCCGCCGGCGAGGCGATCATGGTCGACTACCGGCCGCTCGCCGGCCCCTACGAGGTGACGGCGCTCGGCGACCCCGGGCGGCTGCGGGAGGCCTTCGCCGGCTCGCCCGCCGACCGGAGGCTCGCCGCGCTGCGGGACCGGTTCGGGATCAGGTACGACACGCGCCGCTCGGACGGGGTGCGGCTGCCCGCCGCGGGCGCGTTCCGGCTGCGGTACGCCGTCCCCCGCGACGAGGGCGGCCGGTGAGCGGGGGAGGGATGGTCCGAAGATGATCGCGCTGATCGGGCTCGTGGTCGGCGTGACGCTGGGCTTCCTGGTCCAGCCGGACGTCCCGCTCTGGCTCCAGCCCTACCTGCCGATCGCGATCGTGGCCGCGCTCGACGCCATGTTCGGCGGCGTCCGGGCCCGGCTGGAGGGGATCTTCGACGAGAAGGTCTTCACGGTCTCCTTCGTCAGCAACACCGTCATCGCCGCGCTGATCGTCTTCCTCGGGGACAAGCTCGGCGTCGGCTCGCAGCTGTCCACCGGCGTCGTGGTCGTCCTCGGCATCCGGATCTTCTCCAACGCGGCGGCCATCCGGCGGAAGCTGTTCGGCGCATGACCGGGGGCGAGGCCACGCGGCGCGACGGGACCGCACCCGAGGACGAGCGAGTCCCCGAGGACGAGCGGGCTCCCGAGGTGGATCAGGCGCCCGAGGACGAGCAGCCGCCCGAGGACGAGCAGCCGCCCGAGGACGAGCAGGCCCCACCCGAGCCCGGGGGGCTGCGCGCCCTCGCCGCCCTGCTGCGCCCGCGCGTCAGCCCGGGCCAGCTCATCGGGGGGCTCCTGTGCCTCCTGCTGGGGTTCGCGGTCGCCGCCCAGGTGGGCTCGACCGAGCGCGACACCACGTTCGCCACCGCGCGGCAGGACGAACTCGTCGGCATCCTGGGGGACCTGGGCCAGCGGTCCGAGCGGCTGAGGGGCGACCTGCGCGACCTGGAGGAGACGAAGGCCCGGCTGGAGCGGGACGCCGAGGGCGGGACCGCCCTGGAGGAGGCGCGCGAGCGGGCGACCACCTACGGCCTGCTCGCCGGCACGCTGCCCGCCGAGGGCCCCGGGATCGAGCTCCGGATCGACGACCCCGGCCGCGGCGTGAAGGCCCTCAACCTCCTGGACGCCATGGAGGAGCTCCGCGACGCCGGCGCCGAGGTCATCCAGGTCGGCGACGTGCGCGTCGGCGTCGACACCCACTTCCTGGACGACCGCGACGGCATCCTCGTGGACGGCCGGCTGCTCACCGCCCCGTACCGGTTCCTGGCCATCGGCGACCCCCACACGATGACCACGGCGCTCACCATCCCCGGCGGCCTCGTCCGCACGCTGGAGGGGGCCGGGGCGCGCGTCCTGATCAGCCGGCGCGCGAAAGTGACCGTCGGCGCGGTACGGTCTCCCTAGAGGGGACGGGGGAGACGGTGGACCGCGCGCCCGCAGGCGCTACTGATCGCGGCCGCCCGCGCGGCGGCATGGACCTGCGATCATCGGCGAATGTAGTTTGGTGCAGCCGGTTCACCGTTCCAGTTGACCCCTCGGGTGATACCCGCGTAAGTTGCGGCGACCGTCGTGTGAGCGGGCGGTGAGTTGGACCGTTGCCGGGGGCGGACCCCCGGCGTGGGTTGGGTGAAGGATGCGCGTGGCGTCGGCGACCCCCGCTAAGGCGGGGAGTCCGCGGGCGGCACGCCGATGGTAGGAGGCCGAGCCGATCGATGCCGAGCGTCTACTGCACGCAGTGCGGTCACGCCAACCCGGATGATGCCCGCTTCTGCTCGAACTGCGGCACTCCGCTGAGGAGTTCGGCGCCGCCGCCTCCCCGGGAGTCGCCGGGCGAGTCCACGTCCACGATCTCCATCGGAGGGTTCGAGGCGCTGGACACCGATGCCGGCGCCGAGGAGCCGGTCGGGCCCGACCAGATGGCGATGGAGGCGCTCCCCCCGGGCACCGCGCTGCTCGTCGTGAAGCGCGGCCCCAACGCCGGCAGCCGCTTCCTGCTCGACAAGGACCGCACCTCCGCCGGGCGGCACCCCGAGAGCGACATCTTCCTGGACGACGTCACCGTGTCCCGCCGCCACGCCGAGTTCGCCCGCCAGGGCGGCGCGTTCTCCGTCCGCGACGTCGGCAGCCTCAACGGCACCTACGTCAACCGGCAGCGGATCGACCAGGCCGGGCTCTCGGGCGGCGACGAGGTCCAGATCGGCAAGTTCCGGCTGGTGTTCCTCACCAACCCGGCCCACGGCTGACGGAACGCGGCGAGGCCAGGCGACGATGGGAGGGCCCTTGAACGCGGAGCCGGCCCGGTCCCCGATGACGATCGGGGACGTCCTCGGGCTGCTCAGGCCCGAGTTCCCCGACATCACCATCTCCAAGATCCGGTTCCTGGAGTCCGAGGGGCTCGTCGAGCCGGAGCGCAGCCCCTCCGGCTACCGCAAGTTCAGCGACGCCGACGTCGAGCGCCTGCGGTACGTCCTCACCGCGCAGCGCGACCACTACATGCCGCTGCGCGTCATCAGGCAGCACCTGGAGGCGCGCGACCGCGGCGAGAGCGTCCCGCCGCTCGGCGCCCGCCGCACCGGCCCGTCCGGTCCGGCCGAGCCGGACCGGCGGCGCCCCCGCACGCTCGTGGCCGCCGACACCACCGCCCCTGACCCGGCCGTCCGGCTCACCCGCCGCCAGCTCCTCGACGGCGCCGGGATCGACGAGGCCCTCCTCGCCCGCCTCGAGGAGTACGGCCTCGTCCGCCGGACCGGCGCGCACTACGAGGGCGAAGCGCTGAACATCGCGCGCGTGGCCGCCGCGCTCGGCGAGTTCGGCTTCGAGGTCCGGCACCTGCGCGCCGTCAAGGCCGCCGCCGACCGGCAGGTCGGCCTGATCGAGCAGATGGTCGCGCCGCAGCTGCGCCGCCGCAGCCGCGGCGCGCACGAGCAGGCCGCCGAGACCGCGCGGGAGATCGCCGCCCTGTCGGTGCGGCTGCACGCCGCGCTGGTCGGCGCGGGGCTGCGCGAGAGCCTCGACCACTGAGCACGCGGCCCGTGGACGATTTTCCCGCCCCCCGTCCGCCGCGAGCTGTCCGAGCCTGGGTGTACGTTGGCTACATGGTTCGGTCAGGAATCGATCCGCTGCACGTGGTGATCGAGACAGCGAGAACCAGCAGGGAGCCGCAGTGAAGCAGATGGAGGTCGTCGGCGTCCGGGTCGAGATGCCCTCCAATCAGCCGATCGTCCTGTTGAAGGAGACGGAGGGCGATCGCTACCTGCCCATCTGGATCGGGGCGGTCGAAGCGACCGCGATCGCCTTCGCCCAGCAGGGGGTGCTGCCCGCCCGGCCCCTCACCCACGACCTGTTCCGCGACGTCCTGGACGCCCTCAGCGTCCAGCTCCGCACGGTCAACATCACCGCGCTCCGCGAAGGGATCTTCTTCGCCGACCTCATCTTCTCCAACGGCGTCGAGGTGAGCGCACGCCCCTCCGACTCCATCGCCCTCGCCCTGCGCACCGGCGCGACGATCTTCGCCAGCGAGGACGTCCTGGAGGAGGCCGGCGTCGCCATCCCCGACGAGCAGGAGGACGAGGTCGAGAAGTTCCGCGAGTTCCTCGACACGATCTCCCCGGAGGACTTCGGCCGCGCCGGATAGCCCCCTCCGCACAGCCCGCCGCCGTCCCGCCCGCGACGCGCCGGTCGAGCGCGTCCCGCGCCGGGCCTGTGGCGAATGTCACTCTGGAGGGGGCGAGTTCATGCCATGGGGCGATTGGTCGCCCATTGGGCCGGACCTGGCGGTTTTTGCGGGGGAACCATCGGGGTATGGACTGCGTGGGTGGCGAAGGTGTGCAGTTTGCCCATGTGAAGCCGGTTCGTCCGGGCATGCGACGCGCCGACGATGAACGTTGACCACACCCTGACCGGCACCTACCGTGCTGGTGGAACACCCGTGGTGTTATTCGTCAAACCCCCTTGACGAACCGCCGCGGGCTGATAGAAGCCGGAGGTCCGCGTGGCGGTGAGCAGCGGCGAGGGCAAGGCGACCCCCGACAGGCGCGTGGCGTCCCGCCGTGCCGGAGAGCAGGGCCTGCTCTTCGACACCCAGGTGTCGGCGCCGCCGGAGGACGTCGGCTACCGCGGCCCGACGGCGTGCGCCGCGGCGGGCATCACCTACCGGCAACTCGACTACTGGGCCCGCACCAAGCTGGTGGAGCCCAGCGTGCGGTCGGCGCAGGGATCCGGCAGCCAGCGGCTGTACAGCTTCCGCGACATCCTCGTCCTGAAGGTCGTCAAGCGGCTCCTGGACACCGGCGTCTCGCTGCAGCAGATCCGCACGGCCGTCACCCATCTGCGCGACCGCGGCGTCCAGGACCTCGCTCAGATCACCCTGATGAGCGACGGCGTGAGCGTGTACGAGTGCACCTCGCCCGACGAGGTCGTCGACCTCCTCCAGGGCGGGCAGGGCGTGTTCGGCATCGCGCTCGGACGGGTGTGGCAGGAGGTGGAGGGCAGCCTGGCGGAACTACCCGGTGAGCGCGCCTCCACCGGCGAGCCCGACCCGGCGGGGCACCCCCACGACGAGCTCGCCGACCGGCGGCGCGCCCGCCGCACCGGCTGACGCCTCAGAGCGCCTCCTTGCGCTGCAGGAACGCGAACGCCCCCCAGCCCGGCAGCACCGGCAGCCACAGCGTCAGCAGCCGGTAGAGCAGCACCGCCGATGTCGCCGTCTCCGCCGTCAGCCCCGAGATCGTCAGCGCCAGGGTGAGGGCGCCCTCGACGGCGCCGAGCCCGCCCGGCGTCGGCGCCGCGGATCCGACCGCGTTCGCGGTCAGGAACACCAGCACCACCGTCGTCCACGGCAGCGACCCGCCGAACGCCCGGACCGAGGCGTCCAGGCACAGGGTGAACGCCAGCGTCAGCAGCAGCGTGCCGCCCATCCCGGTGGCCAGCTTCCGCGGGGACTGCAGGACGTCCACCAGGCGCGGCACCACGCCCGAGAACATGGCCCTCAGCCGCGAGGCGACCACCCGCCGCACCCGCGGCACGGTCAGCGCCAGCCCGGCGAGCAGCCCCAGCCCCAGCACCGCGAACATGATCGTCCGGGAGGGGGCGAGGTCCTGCGTCGCCTTCGCCGTCGAGCCGGTCAGGAACCCGAACAGCACCAGCAGCAGGATGTGGATGACCATGCCGACGAGCTGGGACGCGCCCACGCTCGCGACGGCGAGGGCCGGCCGGACGCCCGTGCGCTGCAGGTAGCGGGTGTTGACCGCGACGCCGCCCACGGCCGCGGGCGCGACCAGCTTCACGAACGACGCTGCCAGCTGCACCAGGACCGTCCGCCACAGCGGCAGGCGCTCCGGGACGAACCCCATCAGCATGAACGCGGCGGCCACGTAGGTGAGCGCCGCCGCCCCGAGCGCCGCCGCCACCCAGTGCCAGCTCGCCGTGGCCGCCAGGCGGCCGATGTCCAGGCTCGTCACCTGCGGGATGACGATGTAGGCCGCGATCGACAGTGCCACGATGCTGACGATGGTCCGGGGCCGGAAGCGCTCCAGGTTGGCGGGGGCCGCCTCGGTCTCCGGCTTCAGCCGGACGATCTGCTCGCGGATGCGGGTGAGCAGGTCCTTGTGGTGCCGGAGGGCCGTGCGCGTCGCCCGGGACAGCGCCACCCGCTGCAGCAGCGGCACCGCCCCGCCGAGGGCCTCCTCGCCCAGCACGGACGCCGCCGTCCGGACCGCCCGCTCCGGCCCCGCCCGCAGCGCCAGGGTCGTGAGCAGCTGGGCGAGGTCGAGGCGCAGCGCCAGGTCGCCCGCCGCCGTCTCCCCGGACCGCAGGTCGGTCAGGTAGGCGCGGCCGTCGTCGCCGACCAGGACCGCCCCGCCCTCCAGCCGCCGGTGCGCGATCCGCCCCGCCTGCAGCGCCCGGAACTGCCGCCACACGTCCGTCAGCAGCGCGTCGGTGACCTCGTCGTCGGGGACGTCCCCGAGCCGCCGCCCCGGCACGTGCTCGTAGGCCAGCAGCGCCGCCTCGGTGCCGACCTCGCAGGTGCCGGCGAGCCGCGGCGTCCGGGCGCCCGCCGCGTCCAGCGCGTACGCCGTCAGCGACTCCAGCTCGAGGGAGCGGCGGAGCGAGCGCAGCGTCCGCCCGGTCGTGTCGCCACGCAGGCGCAGCAGCCGCCAGACGCGGTAGAGCAGCCCGGCGGTCTGCTGGTCGCGGTCGAGGACGCGGACCTCCACGTCCCACTCGCCGTGCGGCCCGCGCCGCGCCGGGAGCCGGGCGCCGGTCCCGCCCCGCGGGCGGTCGGCGAGGACGACGCCGTACCGGCGCGTCTGGTCGGTGCCCTCCCCGGAGCCGTCCAGCCGCGCCGCCCGCTCGGGCCGCAGGCCGAGCCGTTCGAGCGCGGCCACCACGGTCCTGCCGGACGGGCGCGGGTTCGGCGTCCCGACCGCGTAGAGGGTGCCGTGGCCGATGGCGCGGCCCAGCAGGTAGGTGGCCGCCAGCGCGGCCACGGAGGCGTACGACGCGGTCAGCCCGGTCAGCGCCGCCAGCCCGATCATGGTCCAGGTGGCGGCCTGCCAGCGGGCGCGGCCCGCCATCCCGACCGCGCTGACGAACGCGATGACCGGCGCGATGTCGGTGTGCACCGGCGCGGTCTCGGTGCCGCCCCAGATCAGCGAGTCGAGCACGCCCCCCGGCGCGGCCCGCACCACCAGGTCGTCCAGGCCCACCGTGACGCCGAACGCGATCATCGCGGCGAGCAGCGCGATCGCGACCCGCGTCCCGTCCTTGTGGAACAGCCGCTCGATCCCGAACGCGATCGGCACGGCGAGCACCCCGAAGCTGGACACCAGCGTCGCCAGCGTCAGCAGCGGCCGGGGCGCGTGCGCGGTGCCCTGCGCGATGTCGGTCTGGAGGCCGTGCGTCGTCTGCTGCGCGATCGACACCAGCAGCATGACCGCCGCCAGCCCCACGACGGACGCCGCGAACCGGAAGGCGTCGGACGGGCGGCGGATCCGGTCGGGCTGGGCGGGCTCCTCGACGGGGACGCCGGCGGACGCCCCCGGCGCCGGGCGCACCGCGCCGTCGTGGGTCTGTGTCACGCCGTACCGCCGCTCCGGCCATCCGTCATCGTGGCCAGCGTCCCAGACCCGGCGGCGCGCCGTCGAGTCGGCGGAGCGCCGCCGGGACGCGCGTCCATCCCGCAGCCTCATCTCCCCGCCCCCGTGCGGCCCGAGCCCCTCCCGTCCCAGGTGGGTGAGCACATGGTACTCGCCGGTAGACCCCGGGCGCCGGAAGGGCGCGGCCCTTGCGGCGGGCCGGAACCACCCGGTGGACGCGCCTTTGGGTAGGGTTCGTCCTAGGACATGCCGTCGACCCTGTGCGGGAGAGACCCCACGCCGCCAGCGTGGGGCGCCGAAGGGGCAACCTCCCCGGAACCTCTCAGGCAAAAGGACCGCGCGGACGAGGCACCTCTGGAAAGCAGGCGTCGATCCCCGCGCGCGGGGAAGGGCGGCTCACCGAAGGGGAAACCCCGCCGCGCGGGTGAAGCTCTCAGGTGCCGATGACAGAGGGGGAGACCGGCCCGCCGGCCCGCGCCGGCGGCGCACCTGAGCGACCGCAGCAGCCAGGAGGCCTTCCATGACCGCCCAGTTCTTCGCCCCCGTGGCCGCGCCGCAGCACCCGCGGTCGGCGTTCGCCGACCGGCACGTGGGCCCGTCCCCGAGCGACCAGGCGAGGATGCTGGCCGCCATCGGCTACTCCGGCGCCGAGGCGCTGATCGACGACGCGGTCCCCGCCGCCATCCGCACCTCCCGGCCGCTGGACCTGCCGCCCGCGCTGAGCGAGACCGCCGCGCTGGACCGGCTCCGCGAGCTGGCGTCCCGCAACACCGTCCTGACGTCCATGATCGGGCTCGGCTACCACGGGACCACCACGCCCGGCGTGATCATGCGGAACGTGCTGGAGAACCCCGGCTGGTACACCGCCTACACGCCCTACCAGCCGGAGATCTCCCAGGGCCGCCTCGAGGCCCTGCTGAACTTCCAGACGGTGGTGGGCGACCTGACCGGACTGCCCGTCGCGAACGCCTCCATGCTGGACGAGGGCACCGCCGCCGCCGAGGCCATGGCCCTCGCGCACCGCGTGTCCAGGCGCAAGGAGCCCGGGACGTTCCTCGTCGACGCCGACACCCTCCCGCAGACCATCGAGGTCGTCCGGACCCGCGCGGTGCCGCTCGGCATCGAGGTGGTCGTCGCCGACCTGTCCGGCGGGCTCCCGGACGGCGACTTCTTCGGCGTGCTGCTGCAGTACCCGGGCGCCTCCGGCGCCGTCCGCGACCTGGAGCCCGTCATCGCGCAGGCCCACGAGCGCGGCGCCAAGGCCGTCGTCGCCGCCGACCTGCTCGCGCTGACGCTGCTGCGCCCGCCCGGCGAGTCCGGCGCCGACATCGCGGTGGGCTCCGCGCAGCGGTTCGGCGTCCCCTACGGGTTCGGCGGCCCGCACGCCGGCTACATGGCGGTCGGCGAGGGCATCCAGCGCCAGCTCCCCGGGCGGCTCGTCGGCGTGTCCGTCGACGCGGACGGCGCCACCGCCTACCGGCTGGCGCTCCAGACCCGCGAGCAGCACATCCGCCGCGAGAAGGCCACCAGCAACATCTGCACCGCCCAGGTCCTGCTCGCGGTGATGGCGAGCATGTACGCGGTCTACCACGGGCCCGAGGGCCTGGCCGCGATCGCGCAGCGCACGCACCGCCGGGCCGCCGAGATCGCCGCGGGCCTGCGCGCCGGCGGCGTCGAGGTGGTGCACGGCTCGTTCTTCGACACCGTCCTCGCCCGCGTGCCCGGCCGGGCCGCCGAGGTCGTCGCGGCCGCCCGCGAGCGCGGGATCAACCTGCGCCCGGACGGGCCCGACCGGGTCGCGGTCGCCTGCGACGAGACGACGCTGCCCGCGCACGTCGCGGCCGTGCTGGAGGCGTTCGGCGCCCCGGCGGCCGGCGAGGCCCCCGAGGCGTTCCCGGACGCGCTGCGCCGCGAGAGCCCTTACCTGACCCACCCGGTCTTCCACGCGCACCGCTCCGAGACGGCGATGCTGCGCTACCTGCGCAGGCTCCAGGACAAGGACATCGCGCTCGACCGGTCCATGATCCCGCTCGGCTCCTGCACGATGAAGCTGAACGCCACCGCCGAGATGGAGCCGATCACCTGGCCCCAGTTCGCGGACATCCACCCGTTCGCGCCGATCGACCAGGCCGCCGGCTACGTCGAGCTGATCGGCGAGCTGGAGGACCGCCTCGCCGAGATCACCGGGTACGCGAAGGTCTCCGTCCAGCCGAACGCCGGCTCCCAGGGCGAACTGGCCGGGCTGCTCGCCATCCGCGGCTACCACGCCTCCCGCGGCGAGGAGCACCGCGACGTCTGCCTGATCCCCTCCTCGGCGCACGGCACCAACGCCGCGAGCGCCGTCATGGCCGGGATGCGGGTCGTCGTCGTCAAGTGCGACGAGGGCGGCAACGTCGACCTCGACGACCTGCGGGCCAAGCTCGCCGAGCACGGCGACCGGCTCGCCGCGATCATGGTGACCTACCCGTCCACGCACGGCGTCTTCGAGGAGACGATCACCGAGGTGTGCGCGGCCGTGCACGAGGCCGGCGGCCAGGTCTACGTCGACGGCGCCAACCTCAACGCGCTCGTCGGCCTGGCCCGCCCCGGCGAGTTCGGCTCGGACGTCTCCCACCTCAACCTGCACAAGACGTTCTGCATCCCGCACGGCGGCGGCGGCCCCGGCGTCGGCCCGGTCGGCGTCCGCGAGCACCTGGCCCCGTTCCTGCCCAACCACCCGCTGCGCGAGGAGGCCGGCCCCGGCACCGGCGTCGGCCCGATCTCCGCGGCCCCGTGGGGCTCGGCCGGCATCCTGCCGATCTCCTGGGCCTACATCGCGATGATGGGCCCGGACGGGCTGCGCGCCGCCACCGAGGGCGCGATCATCGGCGCCAACTACCTCGCCGCCCGCCTCGCCCCGCACTACCCGATCCTCTACACCGGCCGGAACGGCCTCGTCGCGCACGAGTGCATCGCCGACCTCCGCAAGATCACCAAGGAGACGGGGATCACCGCCGAGGACGTCGCAAAGCGACTCATCGACTACGGCTTCCACGCCCCGACCCTGTCGTTCCCCGTCGCCGGCACCCTGATGATCGAGCCCACCGAGTCCGAGGACCTCGCCGAACTCGACCGGTTCTGCGACGCCATGATCGAGATCCGCCGGGAGATCCAGCGCGTGGCCGACGGCGGCTACGACGCCGAGGACAACCCCCTCAGGAACGCCCCGCACACCGCCGCCTGCCTCGTCTCCGACGACTGGAAGCACGCCTACACGCGCGAGGAGGCCGCCTACCCCCTCCCGTCCCTGCGGGAGAACAAGTACTGGCCCCCCGTCCGCCGCATCGACCAGGCCTACGGCGACCGCAACCTCGTCTGCTCCTGCCCGCCCCCCGAAGCGTTCGAAGATTGAGCAGTGTTTATTTGTGGGCTTTGGGCTGAGGCGCCTGGGGCGCCTCAGCCCAAAGCCCACGTGCGATCGCTGGCATCGCTTCGTCTCGCCTTGCGGCTCGCTGCGCGATCAGGTTCTTGCTTCGCTCGAACCTGCCTTCGGACGCGATCGCGGTAGCTCGGGTCGCCGAAGGCTGGGGTGGTGGCTGGGCGCCGTTCGCGTCCGCTCCTGATACTTGAGCGCGTTCGGCGGTGACCGCGAAGGCTTGGAGCGCTTACGGTCGAGGGCCGTTCGCGCGGTGCCGGGGCCGGCTGGGCGGATCGGGCGTTCACGGAGGCCTGGAGTTGATGGCTCGGCGGCATGCGCCAGGGGCGGGGACGGGTTCGGGGACGGATTTGTGATCATGGCGGGATTTCGGGGTGTCGGGGCGGGACGGGGGTGGGGGCCTGTCGCTACGCTTCTGCTGATCCCGACCCCCAGAGGGCAGAAGAGCGATGAGCGAGTCCCTGGACGCCGTGTCCGACGACGCGGCGCGACTGTGCGAGGAGGCCCGCGGCCTCGCCGAGAACGGTGAGGCGGAGCGGGCCGCGCTGCTGTTCGAGAGGGTGCTCGCGCTGGGCCACACCCCCTTCCGGGCGCAGGCGGCGCTGGGGCTGGCGGTCGTCCTGGACGACGCCGGGCATGTGGAGCGCGCCAGGGAGGCCGACCGGGCGGCGATCGCCACGGCCGACCCCGAGTACGGGCCGCGCGCCGCCTACCACCTGGCCCTCACCCACGAGCGGGCCGGCGAGCACGAGTTGGCGGCGCCCGCCTGGCGGGTCGTTGTCGACTTCGGCAACCCCGCCTACCTGCCGCCCGCCCACCTGGCCCTCGCCCGCATCGCCGACGACGCCGGCGACTTCGACACCGCCCGCGGCCACTGGGAGGCGGTGATCGCGACCGGGGACGCCGAGTACGGGCCGCCCGCCGCGCACGACCTCGCGCAGCGGCTGCTGGAGCGCGACGAGCCCGCGCGGGCGCAGCGGGTCCTGACCGCCGGGCTCAGGCTGATCGACCGGGGTACCGCCCCCTACGCCCACTCCCGGCTCGCCGTCGCGCTCGGCATCTCCTACCTCGACCAGGCGATCGGCGCGTTCGGCGCGGCGCTGGGGGAGGAGCCGCCCGACCCGGAGGTCGGGCCGCTGGCCACCGAGCTGCTGGCGCGGACGCTGCCGCTGCGGGGGCGGGGCGCCGAGGCCGGCGAGGTGTGGCGGCGCGGGCTCACCGACCCCGGCACCGCGGGCCAGGTGCGGGCGCGGCTGCGCCGCGACTTCGGCGACGCCGAGGACGACGGCGACCCCGGCGACCTGTGGTGGGAGCCGGTCGTCGAGCAGGCCGTGTCGGACGGGACGCTCCCGGCCCTGGCCGGGGAGGCGTTCGGGGCCCTCGACCACATGTACGCGCTGCTCGCCGCCCGGTACGCCGAGCGCCGGGCGGGCGAGTCCAACGAGACCCTGGGCAGGGCGGTGCGGGTGCCGAGCGGCTACCCGTGGGGCCCGCTGCTGCACGAGAGCTTCGCGGAGCGGTTCCGGCTGGCGATGGGCACGCCCGTCCCGGACTGGACCGAGGGCTAGCTACTCGGCGATGGCGCGCTCGGCGATCACCTTGGTGATGCGGGCGCGGACGAGGTACTCGGTGGGCACCGCGTTGCGCCGGCCGAACTCCTCGGCCCGGTCGGCGCCCATGTAGCGGCCGCCGATGGCGGTCGCCCAGCGGAGCACCTCGTCCAGGTCCTCGACCAGCGTCGCCTCGGCCTGGAGCAGGACGTACGAGTAGGGCGCGGCCTGGTCGTCGACGCAGATGGACACGCGCGGGTCGCGGGCGAGGACGCGTCCCTTGACGCTGTGGCGGCCGGTGTTGAACAGCACGTCGTCCCCGTCGAGGACGAACCAGACCGGGGTGACGTGCGGCGTCCCGTCCTTGCGGGTCACGCCGGCCTTGCCGGTGCGGGTGCCCTCCATGACGAACGCGCGCCACTCGCTCTCGGTCATCCTCTGCATGGGGCCAGTCTGCCGCACGGGCCGGCCGGCGCGGCCGCTACCTTGAGTCACATGAAGGTCGCGACGGCGCACGGGCCCGCCGAGGTGGTGCTCGACGAGGTGGACGACCCCGCGTTCCTGCTGGTGCTGACGCACGGGTCGAACGGGGGAGTGGAGGCGGCCGACCTGCTGGCGGTGCGGGCGGAGGCGCTCGCGCTCGGCGGCGCCGTCGCGCGGGTGACGCAGCCGTTCCGGCTCGCCGGGCGGCGGGCGCCCGGCCCGGCGGCCAAGCAGGACGAGGCGTGGCTGGAGGTCGTCGCGGTCCTGCGGGAGAGGTTCGGGGACGTCCCGCTGGTGCAGGGCGGCCGCAGCAACGGCGCGCGGGTGGCGTGCCGGACGGCGGCGGCGGCCGGGGCGGCGGGCGTGGTGGCGCTGGCGTTCCCGCTGCACCCGCCGGGCAGGCCCGAGAAGACCCGGGTGGACGAGCTGCGGTCGGCGGGGGTGGAGGTCCTCGTCGTCAACGGCGACCGCGACCCGTTCGGCGTCCCCGATCCGGCGGACGCGGCCGAGGTCGCGGTGCTGGCGGGGGAGCGGCACGACCTGAACAAGGACCCCGCGGCGGTCGGCCGGGCGGTGGAGCCGTGGCTGAGAAGGTGGGCGGCCCGTCCGGTGCGGACGGGCCGGGAGTAGGGTCGCTCCGGGCCCGGTGCGGGCCCAGAGGCCGGTGGTGGGCGGGCGTGCCCCCGAGGATGATCACCCGTTTGAACTAGTCCCCCGTGGAGACCCGCTCAAGCGGCGGACGTGGCCTGCGCGTCCGTCGGCCGGTGCGGCGCGATGACTCCCCCGTCGGGCAGCAGCTCACCGGTGTCCTCGAACAGCACGACCCCGTTGCACAGCAGGCTCCACCCCTGTTCGGGGTGCGAGGCCAGCGTGCGGGCGGCGTCGCGGTCGGGTGCGTCGTGGGAGGGACAAGGCGGCTGGTGCGGGCACATGGCGTGCCTCCGGTCTCAACTACTGGTCGGTCGTGGTGCTTTCCTTTTCTGACGCACCCCAGTGTGGAGTGGTTCGCCCCCACCGGCCATAGCCCGTTGGGACGGTTGTCCATTGGTACCGGAGTACCGGACGGGTGTGATCCCTCCCACTCCGGGGTGCCACGCAGTAGGGTCCCCCCGGCGCGGTAACGGACGGAGAACGACACGCCGCCGGAGCCTGAAACCCCTACGATGTTCGGCGGGGGACGGGCTCTGCGGGGTTGGGGGAGTGAGGCCGGTGCGGGTCGCGCTGTCCGTCGCGTGCTTCGACGACGTGCTGTTCCCCGGCACCGCGAAGGCCGTGACCGCGCTGCTGGAGCGGCTCGGCCACGAGGTGGCGTTCCCGCCGGGGCAGGGCTGCTGCGGCCAGATCCACTGGACGGCCGGCTACCACCGCGAGGCCGCCGCGCTCGCCCGCTCCCACGCCGCCGCGTTCGAGGGCTGCGAGGTCGTGGTGGCGCCGTCCGCGTCGTGCGCCGCGACCGTCCGCGACGACTACCCGAAGATCGCCCGGGGGGCCCGCGACCCCGGCCTGGCCCGCGCCGCCGAGGGCCTCGCCGTCTACGAGCTGACGGAGTTCCTCATCGACGTCCTGGGGGTCACCGACGTCGGCGCGTACTTCCCGCACCGGGTCGCCTACCACCCGTCCTGCCGGTCCCTGCGCACCCTCGGCGTCGGCGACCGGCCGGTGCGGCTGCTGCGCGCGGTGCGCGGCCTTGACCTGGTCGACCTGCCGTCCGCCGGCGAGTGCTGCGGGTTCGGCGGCGCGTTCGCGATGAAGAACGCGGACGTGTCGGTCGCGATGGTGGCCGACAAGGTCAGGCACATCCGCGGCACCGGCGCCGACGTGGTCTGCGCCGTCGACGACTCGTGCCTGGCCCACATCGGCGGCGCGCTTTCGCGGCTGCGCGGCGGCGTCCGGACGATGCACCTGGCCGAGATCCTCGCCGAGACGGGGCCGGCATGACGGCCTCACCGCCGGGGGCGGCGCCCTCCCCGGGGAGGAGCGGGCCCGCCCGGCCGCCGAGGCCGAAGTTCGCCGCCGCCGCGCGGCCGGAACTGGCCGACACCCGGCTGCGCCGCAACCTGCGCGGCGCGGCGGCCGCGCTGCGGGAGCGGGAGGCCGCCGCGGCGGCCGAGGCAGCCGACTGGGAGGACCTCCGCGAGGCCGGCCGCGCGATCGGGGACGGCGCCCTCCTCGACCTCGACGCCCATCTGGAGGAGCTGGAGCGGGCCGTCACCGAGGCGGGCGGCACCGTGCACTGGGCGGCGGACGCCGCGGAGGCCCGCCGCGTCGTCACCGGCCTGGTCCGCGCGGCGGGCGCGAAGGAGGTCGTCAAGGCCGCGTCCGCGACGACGCGGGAGATCGGCCTGAACGACGCGCTGTCCCGCGCGGGCGTCACCGTCCGCGAGACCGCCGTCGCCGAGATGGTCCTGCAGCTCGGCGAGGACGCGCCGTCCCACCTGCTGTCCCCGGCCGCGCACCGCGACCGCGCGGAGATCGCGGAGCTGTTCCGCCGCGCGGTGCCCGCCGCCGGGCCCGGCCTCGCCGACGACCCCGCCGCGCTGGCCGCCGCCGCCCGCGCCCACCTGCGCGACCGGTTCCTGCGCGCCCGCGTCGCGGTCACCGGCGCGAACTTCCTGGTCGCCGAGACCGGCACCGTCGTCCTGGTGGAGTCGGAGGGCAACGCGCGGATGTGCCTGACGCTCCCCGAGACGCTGATCAGTGTCGCCGGTATCGACAAGGTCGTCCCGACATGGGATGACATGGAGGTGTTCCTCCAGCTGCTTCCGCGCTCGTCGACCGGCGACCGGATGACCCCGTACGTCTCGTCGTGGACGGGCGTGACGGCGGGCGACGGGCCGCGCGAGTTCCATCTCGTCCTGCTCGACAACGGCCGCACCCGCGCCCTCGCCGACGAGGTCGGCCGTGCCGCCCTGCGCTGCATCCGCTGCTCGGCCTGCCAGAACGTCTGCCCCGTCTACGAGCGGACGGGCGGGCGCCCCTACGGGCCGGTCCACCCCGGCCCGATCGGCGCGGTCCTCACCCCGCTGATGCGGGGCGTGGAGAGCGCCGCCGACGCCTCGCTGCCCTACGCGTCCACGCTGTGCGGCGCCTGCGCCGACGTCTGCCCCGTGAAGATCGACATCCCGGACGTGCTGGTGCACCTGCGCGGCAGGGTGGTCGAGTCGCGGCGGCGGCGCCCCGTCCCGACCCCCGAGATGGCGCTGATGCGCGGCCTCGCCTGGACGATGGGCGACCCGCGCCGGCACGAGGCGGCGGTGCGGCGCGGCGTCCGGTGGGCCCGGCTGCTGTCGCGCGGCGGGCGGATCCGCCGCCTGCCCGGCCTGCTCGGCAAGTGGACGGAGGCCCGCGACCTGCCCGCGCCGCCGGCCGAGAGCTTCCGCGGCTGGTGGGACAGGACGCGGGCATGAGCTCGCGCGAGGAGGTGCTGCGGCGGGTCCGCGAGGCGCTCGGCGGGGCCCGCGGCACGGGCCCGCCGGTGCCGCGCGGCTACGCCCGGCACCTGCCCGCGGCGGACGCCGAGACCAGGGCCGACGTCCTCGCGCTGTTCACCGAGCGGGTCGCCGACAACCGCGCGGCGGTGCGGCACGTCGGCGCGGACGAGGCGGGCACGGCGGTGGCGGCCGCGCTGTGGGGGCGGGAGGCCAAGCAGATCGTCGTCCCGGCCGACCTGCCGTTCGGGTGGCTCGCGGAACTGGACGGCGTGCGGGCGCTGCCCGACACCCCGGCGGTCGACCTCGCCACCCTCGCCGCGGTCGACGGCGTCGTCACCGGCTGCGCGGTGGCGGTCGCGCAGACGGGCACGGTCGTCCTGGACGGCGGCCGGGCGCAGGGCAGGCGGGCGCTCACCCTCGTCCCCGGCTACCACCTGTGCGTGGTGCACGCCGACCAGATCGTCGGGACGGTCCCGGAGGCGGTCGCGCGGCTCGACCCGGCGCATCCCCTGACGTGGATCAGCGGGCCGTCGGCCACCGACGCCATCGGGACGGCGCGGGTCGAGGGCGCGCACGGCCCCCGGCACCTGGAGATCATCCTCGTCGAGGACTGACCGCGCCTAGCGCACGCCCCTGAGGACGACGTCGAGGCCGGCGCGGAACCGGGCGCCCCAGTCGACGTCGCCGTCGCCGGCGGCGGTCCGCGCGGCGGCGCCGTCCTCGGCGGTGCCGCGCACCTCCAGCGCCGCGTGCCCGATCACGTAGCCGAGCAGGGTGTGCGCGGCGACGGCCGCGGCGTCCTCGGCGACGCCGCCGCGGCGCAGTACCTCCCGCAGGGACGCGAGGGTGGCGGTGAGCGCGGCCGGGTTGCGCCGGGTGACGACCAGCGGGAGGACGCCCGCGTGCGCCAGCAGGCGGTCCCGGTAGTCGCCCGCCCACGCCCGCAGGACGTCCTGCCAGCGCCCGGACGCCGACGTGTCGGCCGGTGCCGCCGCGACGTGCGCGACGAGGCCGTCCAGGAGCTGCTCCTTGCCGCGGGGGAGGTGGTGGTAGATCGCCATCGCCTCCACCTCCAGGGCGTCGCCGAGCCGGCGCATCGTGAGGCGGCCGAGCCCCTGGCCGTCCACGATCCGCAGAGCGGCCTCGGTGATCCGCTCGGTGGTCAGCGGGGCGCGGTTCTGGGCGTTGATGCTGGGTTGCCGGACCATGGAGCGACCTTACTACGTAAAGGGCCGCGGCCGGGTGTCCGCCGCCGCAACACGCCGGGACGCCGCGTACGCTTACCCTCGATCGAACACTGCACGACCGTCGAGGGAGTACCACCATGCCGCTGGGCCGCCGGGTGAGCAAGGACGTCGCGGAGCCGTACGAGGCCGACCAGCGGCTGGCCGGCGAGTACGAGGACCGGCTCGCGGCGGCCGGCGAGGCGGAGCGGGCGCTGCGGGAGGCGCAGGCGTCCGGCGCCGCCGAGCCGGAGCTGCGCGAGCTGACGATCGCCTTCGACGAGGCGATGACGGCCGTGCTCGCCGCCGCCGAGGCCTCCGAGCGGGTCGCGATGGGCCCGAAGGTGTACTCCACGGAGGCGCAGGACGCCAAGACGCGCCGCGCCGCCGAGATCGCCTACCGCAAGGCCAAGGCGCGCCCGGCGGTGCGCCCGTGGACGGAGGAGGTGGACCGGCTGCGCACGGCCCGCGAGGCGCACCGGCTGAGCTTCAGGACGCGGCCCGCCGCCCGCCTGTGAGCCGCGGCGGACGTGTGGCGACACAGCGTCACCGGGTGGCACGGGCCACCGAACTCTGAGAGTCTGCCCTCTCTGGGGAACGCCAGGGGGCGCCTCGCGCCGCACGCCGCGCCGGCGTGACGGCCGCGGGCACCTCCCGGCGGGAGGGCACTCGGTGCTCTGGACGTTGGGGGATGTCACGTGGAGCGCACGCCGCCGGACCGGTGCCGCGTACTCGAGTCCTACCAGGACGGGGTGGAGGCGATCCGCGCGCTCGCCGACGCCGTCGGGGACTGGGACGTGCCGACGCCCTGCGCCGACTGGCAGCTGGTCGACCTGGCCGGGCACCTGCGGTGCGTCGCGGAGAACTGCCTGGAGTACCTCCAGGACGCGCCCGACAGCCGGCTGGCGAAGCTGTTCGCGCAGGACGCGGCGACGGCGGTGCTGATCAGGCAGCAGGCGCGGCAGAACGCCGCCGAGCTGGCGGTGCTGCCGCCCGAGCCCGGCCCGGAGCGGATCCTGGCGTTCGGGGTGTCGGCGGGGGCGTACGCCGACCTGATGCCCGACATGTGGGACCGGACGCATCTGATCTACCGGGGCACCAAGTACACGGTGGGCGACCACGCGGGCGCGGCGTGCGTGGAGTGGCACCTGCACGCCTGGGACATGGCCCGCGCGATCGGGGCCGACTACCGCCCGCGCGATCCGGACCTGCTGGTGTCGGCCTGGCACTGGGGCGTCCCGCACCTGCCGCTGGAGCGGGGGGACCCGTGGAGGGCGGTGCTGCGCTCCTCCGGCCGGTCGCCCGGCTGGCCCGGCCGGCGGTGACCCGCGGCTGACGTGGGTTCACATGCGGATATTTCCAGTGTGCGCTTGATGTAGCACGGTGGGTACAGGAAGCGCCAGGGCCTGTAATCCGGCCTTCCTAGCTTCTGGGTGTTCGCAGCGTCCCGGCCTTGCGCCCGGGACCTCTACGACACCCGGAGGAGACGTCCATGACCTTGCTCACCGACGAGACCGCGCGCCCGCGGGGAGCCGCCGGGCGGCGCGGCCGGTGGATCGACCACTGGGAGCCCGACGACGACCTGTTCTGGGCCGGGACCGGGCGCAGGGTCGCGGCCCGCAACCTCGCGTTCTCGATCCTCACCGAGCACCTGGGCTTCTGCGTGTGGCTGCTGTGGAGCATCGCCGTGCTGCACCTGGCCGACAACGGCACCGTGCTGTCGGTGGGGCAGGTGCTGTGGCTGACCACTCTGCCCAACCTTGTGGGGGCGGGGCTCCGCATCCCCTACACCTTCGCGCCGGCGCGGTTCGGGGGCCGCAACTGGACGATCGCCAGCGCGCTGCTGCTGCTCATCCCGTGCGCGCTCTTCGTCTACGCGATCGAGAACCCGGGCCTGCCGTTCTGGGCGCTGCTGCTCGTCGCCGCGGCCACCGGCCTCGGGGGCGGCAACTTCGCCTCCTCGATGTCGAACATCACGCACTTCTACCCGACCGACAAGCAGGGCCTGCCGCTCGGCCTGAACGCCGCCGGCGGGAACGTCGGAGTCAGCGTGACGCAATTGACCATGCCGCCGCTGATCGCGGCCTTCGGCCTGGTCGCGCTCGGCTGGGTGTGGATGCCCCTGGCGCTGGTCGCCGCCGCCTGCGCGTACCTGTTCATGAACAACCTGTCCGGGGTGAGCCAGCCCTACACGCTGCGGGAGATGGGGCGGATCTCCAGGCGGCCGCACACGATCGTGATGTCGGTGCTGTACATCGGGACGTTCGGCTCCTTCATCGGCTACTCCTTCTCGTTCGGCGTTCTGATCAAGACGCAGTTCGCCGGCGTGCAGGCGTCCCACTACATCTGGCTCGGCGCGCTGGTCGGCTCGGCCGCGCGGCCGCTCGGCGGGTTGCTGGCCGACCGGCTCGGCGGCACCGTGGTCACGTTCTGGAACTTCCTCGGGATGAGTTTCGGCGTGGTGGCGATCTGGGCGGCGGTGACCACCAAGTCATGGCCGCTGTTCCTCGGCGCGTTCCTGTGGGTGTTCGCCACCACCGGCGTGGGCAACGGCTCGACGTTCAAGATGATCCCGGCGATCTTCAAGACGCGCATGACGGCGGGGCTCGGCTCCGCGGAGGAGGAGGCGGCGCGGCGGGCGGTCCTGACCGCGCGGCGGGAGGCGTCCGCGGCGATCGGCCTCATCTCCGCGGTCGGTGCGTTCGGCGGCGTCCTCATCCAGCAGACGTTCCGGATCTCGCTGGAGCGCACGGACGGGATCGGGGCCGCCCTGATCGGGCTGGCCGCCTTCTACGGGGTCTGCGTCGTGCTGACCTGGGCCGGATACATGCGGAAGGTGACCGTGGGGGGAGTGCGCAAGAGTCTCGCCGAAGCCGGCGTCTGAGGGCGTGGGGCCGCCCGGCCCCGGTGGTGCGGCCACCGGGGCCGGGCGGTGTCGTCCCGTGGACGGGTAGCTCGTGCGGCTTCGGGTAGGACGCGGATCGCGACGCGGCGGGGGAGACGGAGACGCGACCATGGGAACCTGCGAGGTCTGCGGGAACGAGTACGCGATGGCGTTCGAGGTGCACGCGCAGGGCGAGGTGCACACGTTCGACTCGTTCGAGTGCGCCGTCACGAAGATGGCGCCGATCTGCGAGCACTGCGAGTGCCGCATCATGGGGCACGGCGTGGACGTGGGCGGGCACTTCTACTGCGGCGCCCACTGCGCGCGCGCCGCCGAGGGAGAACGCGCCCGCACCATTCAGGACGCGGTGTCGGTGTAGACCGGCCCGGACGCGGCGCCGGCGTGGACGTCCGGCGCCGGTGGTCCTGTCCGGCCGTCGTGGCGCCCGGTCTCAGGCGCGGGCGGCGCCGAACGGCTGCTCGCGGCCGTCCTCCAGGTAGACGGCGCTGCCCGCGGCCATGGCCCGCAGGCTGGGCTCCATCCGGCGCGCCACGTGCGGCGGCGCGAGCTCGGGGACCTTCTCCGGCGCCACGAGGATGTGGTCGGACAGCTCCTCGGGCGGCAGCCGGATCGCCGCGATCTCCGCTCCGGTGATCGTGCCGCCGAAGACGAAGACGTTGACCGCGTCGACGCCGTCGTCGCGCGGCGAGCCCCAGTCGACGCAGGCCAGGCCGTGCAGGAGGGGGACGAGGCCGAGCTCCTCCTCGCACTCGCGCACGCACGCCGACAGCGGGGACTCGTCGGCCTCGATCACGCCGCCGGGCAGGAACCAGCCCTCGCTGTAGGTGGGCTTGACCAGCAGCACCCGCCCCAGGTCGTCCAGCAGCAGGGCCGCCGCGGCGCCGCGGGCCCGCGGCAGGGAGGCGTAGTAAGCAAGGTCGGGCATGCTCCGAGGTTAAACGTGATCAACGCGGACCGATTCAGGTCGTAACGGACAGGCGGCCGCATCCGTCCGCGAGATCGCCGGACCACCGCAGATCCGTTCGACAACGGGTCAAAATGCAACGAATAGGCCATGACAGGGATCGACAACGCTTGACACGCGTTCGTCAAGAGGCGTCGCGGCCCGGCCGGTCCGCTTCCTGACCTCGGGGGACGCGCGGCGTGAAAGCCATTTAACGCCGGGGTCACACCCGGGACTCGGCGGCGAAACCGGGTGCGCGGAGCCTCGGCGCATGATCGGGACCTCTACGCACTGCCCGTACTGCGCCCTGCAGTGCGGCATGACCCTGCACGACGGCGGCCGGGGGAGCCTGCGGGTGGAGCCGCGCCAGGACGTGCCGGCCAACGGCGGCGGGCTGTGCCAGAAGGGCTGGACGGCGGCGGAGCTGCTCACCGTCCCGGACCGGCTGACCTCGCCGATGATGCGCCGCGGCCGGGGCGAGCCGCTCGAGCCGTGCGGCTGGGACGAGGCCCTCGACCGGGTCACCGCCGGGGTGGAACGGCTGCGGCGGCTGCACGGGCCGGACGCCGTCGCGGTGTTCGGCGGCGGCGGGCTGACCAACGAGAAGGCGTATCAGCTCGGCAAGTTCGCCCGGATCGCACTCGGCACGTCCCAGATCGACTACAACGGGCGGTTCTGCATGTCGTCGGCCGCCGCGGCGTCCGGGCGGGCGTTCGGGATGGACCGCGGCCTGCCCGGCCCGGTCACCGACCTCGCGGCCTCCGGCGCGGTCCTGCTGGCGGGCGGCAACGTCGCCGAGACGATGCCGCCGTTCATGCGGCACCTGGCGCGGATGCGCGACGGCGGCGGCGCCCTCGTCGTCGTCGACCCGCGCCGCACCGCCACCGCCCGCCAGGCCGACCTGCACCTGCAGCCGGCGCCGGGGACCGACATCGCCCTCGCCAACGGCCTGCTGCACCTGGCGCTCGCCGAGGGCCTGGCCGACGAGGAGTACATCGCCGCCCGCACCACCGGGTTCGAGGCGGTCCGCACCGTCGCCAACGCCTACTGGCCCGACCGGGCCGAGCGCATCACCGGCGTGCCCGTGCCGCTGATGCGCGAGGCCGTCCGGCTGCTGGCCCGCGCCTCCCGCGCCCACGTCCTCACGGCGCGCGGATCCGAGCAGCACGCCCGCGGCACCGACACGGTGAGCGCGTACATCAACCTGGCCCTGGCGCTCGGGCTGCCGGGCCGCGAGGGCTCGGGATACGGGTGCCTGACCGGCCAGGGCAACGGGCAGGGCGGTCGCGAGCACGGCCAGAAGGCCGACCAGCTGCCCGGCTACCGCAGGATCGACGACCCGGCCGCCCGCGCGCACGTCGCCGAGGTCTGGGGCGTCGACCCCGAGGACCTGCCGGGTCCGGGGAGGTCGGCCTACGAACTGCTGTCGGCGCTCGGCACCGCCGAGGGTCCGAAGGCGCTGCTGCTGTTCGGGTCCAACCCGGTCGTCTCGGCGCCCCGCGCCGCGGACGTGGAGGAGCGGCTCCGCGCGCTCGACCTGCTGGTGGTGGCCGACTTCGTGCCCTCGGAGACCGCGCGGCTCGCCGACGTCGTCCTGCCGACCGCGCAGTGGGCCGAGGAGTCGGGGACGATGACGAACCTGGAGGGCCGGGTGCTGCGGCGCCGCCGCGCCGTCCCTCCGCCGGACGGCGTCCGCACCGACCTGGAGATCCTCGCCGCGCTCGCCGGGCGGCTCGGCGCGCCGGGGGAGTGGAGCACCGACCCGGAGGCGGTGTTCGGGGAGCTGCGCCGCGCGGGCGCGGGCGGCGCGGCCGACTACTCCGGCATCACCTACGAGCGGATCGAGGCCGAGGGCGGGGTGTTCTGGCCGTGCCCGTCGCCGGACCACCCCGGCACGCCGAGGCCCTACCTGGACCGCTTCCCCACCCCGGACGGGCGGGCCCGGTTCGTCGCCGTCGAGCACCGCGGCGCCGCCGAGGACGTCGACGGCGACTACCCCGTCTACCTGACCACCGGGCGCGTCCTCGCCCAGTACCAGTCGGGGGCGCAGACCAGGCGCGTCCGGCCGCTGGCCGAGGCGGCGCCGGGCCCGTTCGTCGAGCTGCACCCCGACCTGGCCGAGCGCCTCGGCATCGAGGACGGCGCCGGCGTGCGGGTGGAGAGCCGCCGCGGCGCGGCGACCGTGACCGCGCGGGTGACCGGCGCCATCCGCCCCGACACCGTCTTCATCCCGTTCCACTGGGCGGGGGAGGGGCGCGCGAACCTGCTCACCAACCCCGCGCTCGACCCGGTCTCGCGGATGCCGGAGTTCAAGGTCTGCGCCGTGCGCCTCCGGCCCCTGCCCGCCGAGGAGGGCGCCGCCCTCGGCGCCTCGCGGTGAGCCCCTTTTAACACGGCGGTGACAAAGGAGACCCAACCGCGAAACCGCCTCTTCCGAGTATCGGACCATCGGACAGTTCCCCGCCAGGAGGTTGCCGCGCGATGACCACGACACCCGAAGCGACCATCACCAGGGAGCGGGCGGGCCGGCCCGCGGCCCGCTGGTTCGACATCTGCTCCTACGCCGGCCTGACCCCCGAGCGGGGCGCCTGCGCGATGGTGGACGGCACGCAGGTGGCGATCTTCCGGGCCTTCGACGGGGCCCTGTACGCGCTGTCGAACCTCGACCCGTTCAGCGGCGCCCACGTGCTGTCGCGGGGGATCCTCGGCACCCGGGACGGGACGCCGACCGTCGCGTCCCCCATGTACAAGCAGGTGTTCGACCTGCGGACCGGGGTGTGCCTTGACGACCCCCGGGTGGCGCTGCCGACCTTCCCGGTCCGCCGCTCCGGGGACCGGGTGGAGGTGGCGCTCACCGATGAGCACCGGCAGTGAGCCGCTGGCCGGGTTCGCCGTCGGCGTGACCGCGGCCCGCCGCCACGAGGAGCTCGCGACGCTGCTGGAGCGGCGCGGGGCCAGGGTCGTGCCGGCCCCCGCGATCCGGCTGGTGCCGCTCGTGGACGACGACGAACTGCTGGACGCCACCCTGGCGTGCCTCGACGGGCCCCTCGACCACGTCGTCGTCACGACCGGGATCGGGTTCCGGGCGTGGCTGGAGGCCGCCGACGGGCACGGTATGCGGGACGCCCTCATCGCCCGGCTGGCCGGGACCGACATCGTGGCGCGGGGCCCGAAGGCGCGCGGCGCGATCCGGTCGGCGGGCCTGCAGGAGCGCTGGTCGCCGGAGTCGGAGGAGTGCTCCGAGGTGATCCGGCACCTGGTGGAGAAGGATCTGGACGGCGCGCGCGTGGCCGTGCAGCTGTACGGCGAGCGCCAGCCGGAGCTGGTCGACGCGCTGCGCGCCGCCGGCGCCGAGGTGATCGAGATCCCGGTGTACCGGTGGTCGCGCGCCGAGGACTCCACGCCGCTGCGCCGCCTCGTCGGGCAGGCGGTCGCGGGCACGATCGACGCGATCACCTTCACCAGCGCCCCCGCGGTCGCCGCGACGCTGGCCGTCGCCGCCGAGGACGACCTGGAGGAGGCACTGCTGGAGGCCATGCGCACCCACGTCGTGGCGGCGTGCGTCGGCCCGGTCACCGCGCAGGCGCTCACCGACCGCGGCGTCCCGACCGTCCAGCCCGAGCGCGCCCGGATCGGCGCGCTCGTGCGGGCCCTGGTCTCCGACCTGCCGCTGCGCCGGTCGCGCCGGCTGTCGGTGCGCGGGTTCTCGCTGGAGCTGCGCGGGCACGCCGTCGTCCTGGACGGCCAGCTGCGGCCGATCGCGCCCGCGCCCATGGCGATCCTGCGGGCCCTCGCGCGGCGCCCCGGGCACGTGGTGTCGCGGGCCGAGCTGTGCGGGGTCCTGCCGAGCCGGCTGGCCGCCGGGTCCGGATCGCGGGACGGCTGGGCGCGGGAGGCGCGGCCCCGGGAGGCCCGGCCGCAGGCCGACGAGCACGCGGTGGAGATGGCGGTGGCCCGGCTGCGGCGCGGCCTCGGCCGGCCCGGCATCGTCGAGACCGTCGTCAAGCGCGGCTACCGGCTGGCCTGCGACCCGCGGATCGTCGACCGGCTTCCGGCGGGCGCCGGTGGCTGAGCCCGGCGCCGGGGCGCCCGCGCTGCTGGCCGTGGCGCACGGCACCCGCGACCCGGCGGGGCCCGCGGCCGTGCGGGCGCTGCTCGACCGGGTGCGGGCGATGCGGCCGGGCCTGCGGGTGGCCGAGGCGTACGGCGAGCTCTCCCGCCCGTCGCTGGAGGAGGCGGCGGAGGGGCTGCGCGGCGGACCGGTGGTCGTGGTCCCGCTGCTGCTGGCGCGGGGGTACCACGCGCTGATCGACATCCCCGGCCGGGCGGGGCGGCTGCTGCCGGGGGCGGTGACGTCCCGGCCGCTCGGCCCGGACGCGCTGCTGGCCGGCGCGCTGGCCGCCCGGCTGGCCGAACTGGACCGGACTCCGCCGCACCGCCGGGACGCCGTCGTCCTCGGCGCGGCGGGGTCCGCCGACCCGGCGGGCGCGGCCGACGTGCGCGCGGCCGCCCGGCTGCTGGCGCGGCGGCTCGGGCGGCCCGTCCCGCACGGCTTCGTCGCGGCGGGCGGCCCGCCGCTGAACGAGGTCGTCGCGGGGCTGCGCGAAGGCGGCGCCCGCCGGGTCGCCGTGGCGTCCTACCTGCTGGCGCCCGGCCGGTTCCACGACCGGATGCGGGCGTGCGGCGCGGACTCGGTGGCGGCGCCGCTGGGCGCGCACGGCGCGATGGCCCGGGTCGTCCTGCGCCGCTACGACGAGGCGCTGCTCCCGCTCGCGACGTCGGCGTCGGCCCGCTGACCTGGTTCGTCCGCCGCGCCCGGCCCGTCCTGCTCCGGCGGGGCGGGCGCGTCGGCGAACCGGTCGTCGTGGTGGGCGAGGACCCGCAGCAGCAGCTCCTTGAACAGGCGCGTCTCGCCGGGGGACAGCGCCCCGAACAGGGTCTCGTCGAGGCGGGCGCGGTCGTCCAGGCACGCGCCGAGGAACAGCCGCCCGTGCTCGGTGGCGTCCAGCGCGTACCGGCGCCGGTCCCGCGGGTCGCGGCGCCGCCGGACGTGCCCGGCCCCCTCCAGCGCGTCCACGATGCCGACGAGGTCGCCGGCGTCCATGCGCAGCCGCTCGGCGACCTGGCGCTGCGACAGCGGCCCGTGCCGGACCACGCACGACAGGACCAGCAGGTACGGCAGCCTCGGCTGGCCGGGGGACAGCCGGGCGGAGGTGCGCCGCACGAGCCGGCCCGTCTCGAACAGCAGGTAGACGGGCGACTCGCACAGGGGATCGGGCCGGTCGTCCACGACTGCTCCCTCTGGGCTCTTGGCAAGCCCTATTTCTCTTGACCTGAGAGATAGGTTATCCCTACCGTTGGATGGCCCAAAATATGGGTGTTCGCTCCAATCGCGGAGGGGAGGCCCCATGCCGGACGGGGGACCGGCCGTCGAGGTCGACGGCCTGACGAAGAGGTTCGGCGAAGTGGAGGCCGTGCGGGGGATCGACTTCACCGTGCGGTCGGGGGAGATCTTCGGTTTCCTCGGCCCGAACGGCGCGGGCAAGTCCACGACGATCAACATGCTGTGCACCCTGCTGCGCCCGAGCGGCGGCAGCGCGCGGGTCGCCGGGTTCGACGTGGTGCGCGAGCGCGACGCCGTCCGCCGCAACATCGGGCTGGTCTTCCAGGACCCGACGGTCGACGGCTACCTGTCGGGCGAGCAGAACCTGCGCTTCCACGCCGAGCTGTACGGGGTGCCGCGCGCCGTGACGGCCGCCCGGATCCGGCAGGTGCTGGAGATGGTCAACCTGTGGGACCGGCGCCGCGACCTGGTGCAGACCTACTCCGGCGGGATGAAGCGCCGCCTGGAGATCGCGCGCGGGCTGCTGCACTCGCCGCGGGTGCTGTTCCTGGACGAGCCGACCGTCGGCCTGGACCCGCAGACCCGGGCGTCGATCTGGGAGTACATCCGGCAGCTGCAGGCCGCCGAGGAGATCACGATCTTCATGACGACGCACTACATGGACGAGGCCGAGTTCTGCGAGCGCATCGCGATCATGGACTCGGGGCGGATCGTCGCGCTCGACACCCCCGAGGCGCTCAAGGCCGGCGTCGGCAAGGACCGGATCCGCATCCAGACCGCCGACGACGGGGCCGCGATCGCCGCGCTGAAGGACCGCTTCGGGCTGGAGGCCGTCGTCTCGGAGGGCGCGGTCGCGTTCCCGGTGGCCTCCGGCGAGGCTTTCGTGCCGCGCCTGTTCGCCGAGCTGGGCGTCCCGATCAGGTCGGTGAACGTGGCGCGGCCGTCCCTGGACGACGTGTTCATGTCCTTCACCGGCACCACGATCCGCGACGCCGAGGCCTCGGCGAGCGACGGCATGCGCGTCGCGATGCGCGCGATGAGGAGGTGACGATGGCGAGCACGGCCGAGAGGGCGGCGGCGGGCGCCGAGGTCGTCCGGGTGCGGGTGCCCGAGCGCGGCCTGCGGCAGGACCTGCGCGCCGTGAAGATCGTCCTGCACCGGGAGCTGATCAGGTTCTGGCGCGACAAGCTGCGGATGGTGTCCGGGCTGGTCCAGCCGGTGCTGTGGCTGCTGGTCATGGGCACCGGGCTGTCCAACCTGATGGCCAGCGGCGGCGGCGCCGCGGGGGCCGTCGACCTGAAGACCTTCATCTTCCCCGGCGTGTGCGCGATGTCGGTGATGTTCACCGCGATGTTCTCCGCCGGGTCGATCGTGTGGGACCGCGAGTTCGGGTTCCTGCGCGAGATGCTCGTCGCGCCGGTCAGCCGCAGCGCCATCGTCGTCGGCAAGTGCGTGGGGGGCGCCCTGGTGGCGACCCTGCAGGGCGCGGTGATCGTGTCGCTGGCGGGCCTGGCCGGCGTCCCCTACGACCCGGGGCTGCTGCTGGAGCTGCTCGGCCTGATGTTCATCGGGGCGTTCGCGCTGACCGGGTTCGGCGTCATGATGGCCGCGCGGATCACCAGCATGCAGTCGTTCTTCGGCCTCATGCAGATGGCGATGATGCCGATGATGTTCCTGTCCGGGGCCCTGTACCCGCTGAGCGGGCTCCCGGCGTGGCTGACCGTGCTGACCCGGTTCAACCCGCTCACCTACGCCGTCGATCCGCTGCGGCACGCGGTGTTCTCCCGCCTGGACGTCTCGCCGGAGCTGATGCGGACGTTCGACCCCGGCGTCACCTGGGGCGGCTGGGTGGTGCCGATCTGGCTGGAGGTCCTTCTCGTCCTCGGCATGGGCGTGGGCCTGATGGGCGTGGCCATCCTGCAGTTCCGCCGCGCCGACTGACGGAACGCAGAAGGGCCCGCGTGACCGTGGCGGTCACGCGGGCCCTCCGCTTGCCGGGCCTGCGACGGGTCAGACGGCGAAGTCCAGCAGCGGCCGGGCGTTGCTGGGGTGCCGCAGCTTGGACAGCGACTCCTTCTCCAGCTGCCGGATCCGCTCGCGGGTCAGCCCGAGGGCCTTGCCGATCTCGTCCAGCGTGCGCGGCGTCCCGTCGTACAGCCCGAACCGCATCGCCATGATCTTGGCTTCGCGCGGGGACAGGATGTCGAGGGTGCGGCGCAGCTGGTCGGCCATGAGCTGGCGGTCCACCAGCTCCGAGGCCTCGGGGCTGTCGGTGTCCTCGATGAGGTCGCCGATGCGGGTCTCGCCGTCCTCGCCGATGGTGGAGTCCAGGCTGATCGGCTGGCGGCTGGTGCGCAGCAGCTCGCGGACCTGCTCGGGGCTCTTGTCCAGCTCGGCGGCCAGTTCCTCGGGGGTGGGCTCGCGGCCGAGCCGCTGGTGCATGTCGCGCTCGACGCGGCTCAGCTTGCTGAGCATCTCCAGCACGTGGACGGGCAGCCGGATCGTGCGGGCCGAGTCGGCGAAGCCGCGCTGGATCGCCTGGCGGATCCACCACATGGCGTAGGTGGAGAACTTGTAGCCCTTGGAGTAGTCGAACTTCTCCACGGCGCGGATCAGGCCGAGGTTGCCCTCCTGGACGACGTCCAGCAGCGACAGGCCGCGGTCGGAGTACTTCTTGGCGACCGACACCACGAGCCGGAGGTTGGCCTCCAGCATGTGGGCCTTGGCGCGGCGGCCGTCGGCGGCGACCCATTCCAGGTCGGCGCGCAGGGCGGGGGAGAGGTCCTCGGTCTCCAGCTTGTGCTCGGCGTACAGGCCGGCCTCGATCCGCTTGGCGAGGTCGACCTCCTGCTCGGCGGTCAGGAGCTGGCGGCGCCCGATGGCCTTGAGGTAGGTGTGGACGGAGTCGCCCATCGTGGTCGACTGGTCGTCCAGGTCGGCGGAGGTCTCCTCGACCTCGACCTCGGTGACCTCGAACCCCTCCTCGACCGGGGCGTCGCCCTGCCCGCCCGAACGCGGCGCGGCGCCGGCGGGCTTGGCGGTCCGCTTGGCGGCGCCCCTGCGGGCGGCGCGCCTCTTGGCGGCGCCGGCGGAGGTGTCCTGGGCGGTCTCCCCACCGTCGTGGTCGGCGGCCGCGGCCATCTTGCGGACGGCGTCGGACTCGCCCGCCAGGCTGATGCCGGCCTCGGACAGCTCGCGCAGGATGGAGCGGCCCTGGGCCGGGCTGATGCCGGCGGTCTCGAAGGCCCCCCTCACCTCGTCGAGCGAGAGGCGCCCTTGGGCGCGGCCACGCTTCAGGAGGTCGTTGAGCGCGGGGCTCGGCGACTCCGTGAGCGGGGTCTCGACGGCGCTTCGCGGCATGGGGACACCCCCCTCCCTTCGGTGTGTGAGTGCGGCGCTGGATTGTGTTCGCTCGTGGCGCACGCACTTAACGGAACGTCGCAGGACGGGCCTGTTGTTCCCGGCCCCATCGCCGGGCGGCGCTCCGCCGGGGGATCGTGAAGGAGCGATCCAGACGGTCGTGGTGCCCGCAGCCAGCGGTTTCACACCCGCCGAACCGCTCCGTTCCTACCTTACTTCGTAAAGGCCCCGGGTCGGCGACGACGTGAGAAAGGCCACTACGCCTCCGGACTCTTGGGCCGCAATGTCCGACCATAACGCGCGATGACGCGTTCGCGCAGCTCAGGGTCGTCGCGGGGGACCGGTTCGAGGAAGACCTCGTCGATCTCCTCGTGCGCGGCGCGCAGGTCGCGGGCCATCCGGACGCAGGCCCGCTCGACCTCGGCGGCGGTGAGGGAGTCGCGGAAGTCGAGCCGGGCGCAGACCAGGACGCGGTCGGCGCCGAAGGTCACCGTGACGATGTCGACGACCCACTCCACCTCGGGCGCCCCGCCGAGGCGCGCGCGGACGTCGGCGACGATCCGCGGGTCGGCCTGCGAGCCGATCAGCAGGTTCAGGTTGATCCGGCCGAGGACGAGCGCGACGGCGGTCAGCAGCACGCCGATGAGCAGCGAGCCCACGGCGTCCCAGGTCGCCGACCCGGTGAGCTGGTGCAGGCCGAGGCCGCCGAACGCGATGACCAGGCCGACGAGGGCCGCCGAGTCCTCCAGCAGGACGCTGACCGCGGTGGGCTCGTCGGTGCGGCGGATGTAGGCGCGCAGCGGCAGGTCCTCCGCCCGCGCGGCGGCCCGGACCTGCCGGACGGCCTGCTGCCACGAGACCGCCTCCAGCACGAACGCCACCCCCAGCACGGCGTACCCGACGATCGTGCCGGACTCGGCGGCGCCCCGGTGCCCGGTGAGCGTCTGGATCCCCTGGTAGAAGGAGAACAGCGCGCCCATCCCGAAGATCGCGACGGCGACGAGCAGGGTCCAGATGTAGCGCTCCTTGCCGTAGCCGAGCGGGTGGCGGCGGTCGGCGGGGCGCCCGCTGCGGCGCAGCCCCACCAGCAGCAGCACCTCGTTGAAGGTGTCGGCGATCGAGTGCGCGGCCTCGGCGGCCATCGACGCCGACCCGGTGATGAGCGCGGCGACGACCTTGGCGACGGCGATACCGAGATTGGCGGCGAACGCCAGCGCGACGGTCAGGCGGCTCTCGTCGTGCGATCCGCCGTCCCGCCGCTCTTCGACCTGTCGCCCGCCGCTTTGTGCCGCCATGATCCGTCCTCTGCCCAGGGGGTCGCCGTGCCATGCGCGGGCCGGATGGTGCTCCGCGGTCCGGCCGTCAGTGCTCGGGGCTCAGTGCGCGGGGGCGCGGAGCCGGGCGCGGTCGGGCTTGCCGGACGCCAGCAGCGGGATGGCGTCCACCAGCTCCAGCTCGCGCGGCGCGGCGTACGGGGGCATCGTCTCGCGGACGAACGCGCGCAGCTCGGTCAGTTCCGGCAGGCCGGACGCCGCGGGGACGACGACGGCGGTGACCCGCTCGCCCCACTCGGGGTCGGGCCGGCCGACCACGACGACGTCGCGGACCTTCGGGTGCCGCGACAGCACGGTGGCGATCTCCCCCGCGACGACCTTCTCGCCACCGGTGTTGATCACGTCGTCCAGGCGGCCGCGGACGCGGAGCCGGCCGTCCTCGACGGCGCCGAGGTCCTGGGTGAGGAACCACTCGCCGTCCCGGGCGGCGGCGGTCAGCTCGGGCCGCAGCCGGTAGCCGGTGAACAGCGACGGGCCGGCGAGGCGGATCCGGCCGCCGTCGCCGAGCGCGACGCGCATGCCGTCCAGGGGCGTGCCGTCGTAGACGCAGCCGCCGCACGTCTCGCTCATCCCGTAGGTGGTGAGCACGCGGGCGCCCCGCCCCCGCGCCTCGGCCAGCAGGCCGGGCGGGGCGGCGGCGCCGCCGAGGACGATCGCGCCGAGCCGCGACAGGTCGGCGCCGATGTCCAGCAGCCGGCGCAGCTGGGTGGGGACGAGGGAGAGGTGGAACCCGCCGGCCTCGGCGACGGCGGCGGCGTCGAAGCGGGGCGCGATGACCGGGTCGGTGCCGGCGACGAGGGCGCGGACCAGGACCTGGACGCCGGAGATGTGGCTGGTGGGCAGGCAGCACAGCCACCGGTCGCCGGGCCCGGCCTCGATGCGGGCGAGGGTGCCGGCGGCGGAGTGGCGCAGCGCGCCGGCCGACAGCTCGACGAACTTGGGGGCGCCGGTGGACCCGGAGGTGGCGATCAGGACGGCCGTGTCGGCGCCGACGGGCGCGTGCCCGGCGGCGGGGGAGTGCGGGACGACGCCGTCGGCCGTCTCGACCGCGTCCGGCGCCAGGGCGTCGAGGAGTCCGCGCAGCGCGGCCTCGGGCAGGTCGGGGGAGAGAGGGGAGATCGCGGGGCCGCCGTCCAGGGCGTCGGCCAGGGCTCGCAGCAGGCGGGGGCCGGGCGGCAGGACGACGGCGTGCAGAGGGCGATCCATGATCTCATCAGCGTAGACGACCCCGCTGAACGCGTTCAAACGCGGGGCCGGTTGAATGGAGCCCGAGCGCCGCGCCCCGGCCGCGGCGCGGTCGCCCGACGGAGAGGAAGACATGGTCTCGGAGCTGTTCGACGCGGACGCCTGGAAAGAGGTCGAGGGGTTCGGCTTCACCGACATCACCTACCACCGGGCCGTCGACCACGGGACGGTGCGGGTGGCGTTCAACCGCCCCGAGGTGCGCAACGCGTTCCGTCCGCACACGGTGGACGAGCTGTACCGGGCGCTGGACCACGCGCGCATGTCCAGCGACATCGGCTGCGTGCTGCTGACGGGCAACGGGCCGTCGCCCAGGGACGGCGGCTGGGCGTTCTGCTCGGGCGGGGACCAGCGGATCCGCGGCAAGGACGGCTACAAGTACGCCGAGGGCGAGACGTCCGACACGATCGACCCGGCGCGGGCGGGGCGGCTGCACATCCTGGAGGTGCAGCGGCTGATCCGGTTCATGGGCAAGGTCGTCATCTGCGTGGTGCCGGGCTGGGCGGCCGGGGGCGGGCACAGCCTGCACGTGGTGTGCGACCTGACACTCGCCAGCCGGGAGCACGCGCGCTTCAAGCAGACCGACGCGGACGTGGCGAGCTTCGACGGCGGCTTCGGGTCGGCGTACCTGGCGCGGCAGGTGGGGCAGAAGTTCGCCCGGGAGATCTTCTTCCTGGGCGACACCTACGACGCCGAGGCCGCCCACCGCATGGGCATGGTGAACGCCGTCGTCCCGCACGCCGAGCTCGAGGCGACGGCCCTGGAGTGGGCGCGGAAGGTCAACGGCAAGAGCCCGACGGCGCAGCGCATGCTGAAGTACGCCTTCAACCTCATCGACGACGGCCTCGTGGGCCAGCAGGTCTTCGCCGGCGAGGCGACCCGCCTGGCCTACGGCACCGACGAGGCCGCCGAGGGCCGGGACTCCTTCCTGGAGAAGCGCACCCCCGACTGGTCGCGTTTCCCCTGGCACTACTGACAGTCCGATCCCCGCACTCCGGCCGGACGGCTCGCGCCTGCCCTTGGTCGACGGTGCATGCGGGTGCGGCCAGGCGGTGACCTGACCCCCGCGAACCGGTGGCCGCGGCGCGATCCGGCGCGGGGGAGCGGGTGCGGCGGACATGAACGGGTCGGGGCGGCGTTGCCCGTCACCATTCGATACGTTCTCGGTGGTACTACTAAGGGTCCGAGCGCACGGTGTGATCCGGAAATGCCGTGATTGACGGTCAGGGGGTCGGCGGGTGCGGGTGTACTCCATCCCGATGCGGACGCGGTTCCGCGGCGTGACGCGGCGGGAGGGCGCACTGCTCCAGGGTCCCGCCGGCTGGGGGGAGTTCTCGCCGTTCGCCGAGTACGGTCCCGCCGAGTGCGCCCGCTGGCTGGCCGCGGCGCGCGAGGCCGCGACACTGGGCTGGCCCGCCCCCGTCCGCGACCGCGTCCCGGTGAACGCGACGATCCCGGCGGTCGGCCCGGAGCGGGCGTTCGAGATGGCGCGGGAGTCCGGCTGCCGGACCGCGAAGGTGAAGGTCGCCGAGCGCGGCCAGACCGACGCCGACGACATGGCGCGGGTCGAGGCGGTGCGCGCGGCGCTCGGACCGCAGGGCAGGATCCGGGTCGACGCGAACGGCGCCTGGGACGTCGACCGCGCCGCGCGGATGGTCCGGTCGCTGGACCGGTGGGAGCTGGAGTACGCCGAGCAGCCCTGCGCGACGCTCGAGGAACTGGCGGCGGTGCGGCGGCGGGTGGACGTGCCGATCGCCGCGGACGAGTCGATCCGCCGTGCCGAGGACCCGCTGAAGGTGCGTGCGGCGGACGCCGCCGACGTGGCGGTGCTGAAGGTGCAGCCGCTCGGCGGGGTCGCGGCGTCGCTGCGGGTCGCGGAGGCGTGCGGGCTGCCGGTGGTGGTGTCGAGCGCGGTGGAGACGTCGGTGGGGCTGGCGGCGGGGGTGGCGCTGGCCGCCGCGCTGCCGGAGCTGCGGTACGCGTGCGGGCTGGGGACGCTGTCGCTGCTGGAGGGCGACGTCGTGCGCGACCCGCTGCGTCCGGTCGCGGGGGAGATCGAGGTGCGCCGGCCGGTGGTGGACGAGGAGGCGCTGCGCCGCTGGGAGGCGCCGAGCGCGCCCTGGCGGGAACGGGCGCTCGCCGCGCAGGCCCATCTGGACGGCCCCGCGGTGGTCGAGGTGGCACGGTGAACCCGGCGACCGCGCTGGCGACCGTCCTGGTCGACGAACTGGTGCGCTGCGGGATGACCGACGCGGTGCTGGCGCCGGGATCGCGGTCGGCGCCGCTGGCGCTGGCGCTGCACGCGGCCGAGGAGGCGGGCCGCCTCCGGCTGCACGTGCGGATCGACGAGCGGTCGGCGTCGTTCCTAGGGCTCGGCATGGCGAAGCGGTCGGGGCGCCCGGTGGCGCTGGTGTGCACGTCGGGCACGGCGGCGGCGAACTTCCATCCGGCGGTGGTCGAGGCGCACGAGTCCGGCGTCCCGCTCATCGTGATCACGGCGGACCGGCCGCCGGAGCTGCGCGACACGGGTGCGAACCAGACGATCGACCAGGTGAAGCTGTACGGGACGGCGGTGCGGTGGAGCACCGAGATCGGCGTCCCGGAGAACCGGCCGGGGATGGTGGCGTACTGGCGCTCGCTGGTGAGCCGCGCGTGGGGGCTGGCGCAGGCGCCCGTCGCGGGGCCGGTGCACATGAACGCGGCGTTCCGCGAGCCGCTGATCCCCGACGGCGACGAGACGTGGTGCGAGCCCCTCGACGGGGACGCGACCGGCGCGTGGACGAAGGTGCGTCCGGCGACGCCCGGCTCGGTGCTGCACGTCCCGCCGACGCGGCGCGGCGTCCTGGTGGTGGGGGACGGCGCCGTGAACGTCAAGCGGTACGTGGCGGCCGCGTCGATGGCCGGCTGGCCCGTCCTCGCCGAACCGAACGGCAACGCCCGCTACGGTGACCACGCCCTGTCGTCGCACCATTTCCTGCTGGGCGTCCCGGAGTTCGTGGAGAGGCACCGCCCCGAGGTGGTGGTGACGCTGGGCAAGCCGGGCCTGTCGCGCCCGCTGCTGTCGCTGCTGCGCCGTGCCGAGGAGCACATCGTGCTGGCGCCGGATCTGGCGCACTGGCCCGACCCGGTCCGCTCGGCGACGCAGGTGGCGCCCGACGTCGAGATCCCGGTGGTGTCGGGCGACGACACGTGGCTGAAGTCGTGGCGGTCCGCCGACCAGGCCGCCGCCGCTGCGGTGGACGCGGTCCTGGACGCCGTGCCCGAGGTGAGCGAGCCGCGGCTGGCCCGCGACCTGGTCGCGGCGCTGCCGGGCGGGTCGCTGCTGTTCACGGCGGCGAGCATGCCGATCCGCGACCTGGACCAGGTGATGCGGCCGCGCCGCGGCATCCGGATCATGGCCAACCGGGGCGCGAGCGGCATCGACGGGCTGGTGTCGACCGCGATCGGCGCGGCGCTGGTGCACAGCGGGCGCTCCTACGCCCTCCTGGGCGACCTGGCGTTCCTGCACGACCAGAACGGCCTGATCGTGGGGCCGCGGGACCGCCGTCCCGACCTGGCGATCGTCGTGGTGAACAACCAGGGCGGCGGGATCTTCTCGCTGCTGCCGCAGGCGGCGCTGCGCGGCCCGTTCGAGCGGGTCTTCGGCACCCCGCACCAGGTCGACCTGGAGGCGGTCGCCGCCGCGCACGGCGTCCCGTACCGGCGGCTCGGCACCGCGGCGGAGCTGCCGAAGGCGCTGGCGGGGGAGGGGCTGCGGATCATCGAGGCCCGCACCGACAGGGAAGCGAACGCGGCCCTGCACGCCGACCTCCGCAAGGCCGCGCAGGCGGCCGTCCGCGACATCCTCACCTGACCTGCGAGAACCCGGGCGACCACGCAACGGCGGCATCCCCGGCATTTACTTCAACATTCAAATTACAATGTAAAGGCCCTGGGTTGGGTGCACACAATCTCCCAATATCCACAAAAACAAACCCCACACCTAGAGGAAGGCCCGGCGGCCGAGAGGGAACCGGCTTGGTCGCGCGTCTTGGCCTACGTTTTCCTGAGGCCCTGGACCATGGGCTCGCGAGGGGCGAGCGATGGCTCGGGTATGTCTGCTCGGTGCGGAGGTCAGCCGAGGAGGCGTTCGCGGAGGGCGTCGGTGTCCTCGGTGGTCCAGCCGTGTCCGGCGAGCCAGCCCAGGGTCCCGCCGTGCTCCTCGTCGACGCGGGTGAAGAGCTTCTCCATGATGGCGGCGTGGGGCCGGTGGCTGTCGGCGGGGCGGGAGTCGAGGTCGGCGGCGTAGGTGTCGCTGGCGCGCAGCCGCCGCAGGATCGCTTCGAGGCGCTCGCCCGTCTGGGCGTAGTCGGCGACGATCGCCTCGCGGGTGACGCCGGCCACGTCGAGGGCGAGGGCGCAGACGACGCCGGTGCGGTCCTTGCCGGCGGCGCAGTGGACGAGCGCGGACCCGTCGGTGCGGGTCATGACGCGCAGGGCGGCGACGACGGAGTCGCCCCGGTCGGCGAGGTAGCCGAGGTAGTGGCCGGTGGAGCGGTCCTGTTCGGGGCCGTCGGATGCGCGCTCCTGCCAGGGGAGGGCTTTGGCGACGTCGGCGGCGACGTCGGTGTGGCGGCCGCCTTCGGCGAACAGCGACAGCTGGTGGATCGTCACGGACGGGACGCGGGTGAGAGGACCGGGCCCCTCGAGGCGGACTTCAGCGTCGCTGCGCAGGTCGATGATGTTCTTGAGGGCGTAGTCGTCCAGGAGGAGCCGGACATCGGCGACGGACAGGTCCTGGAGGTTGTCGGACCGGAGAACGCGTCCGCGCCGGGTGGTGCGGCCGTCGACCGTGGGGAGGCCCCCGAGGTCGCGGGCGTTGACGGCGCCGTCCAGTTCGATCCACCGAGAGTCGTCGTCCATGACTTGTGACCCTATATGGAGGCCCTTTCCCGGCTTCGGTGCAGGGTCCCGGTTCCGCCGCTGGTCGCTCGGGCGGGTGGGAGGGCCGCGCGGTACCGGGACCTGGGAGCCAGGTGGTGAATGGCTCCGCAGCGGGGCGACCGGGCGGTCTCACACTCCGTAGTTTTCGAGGCGTCTTCATCCGCGCCCCGCGCGGTGTCCCGTCCTCCGGTGATTGGAGCCTCGATGCCCGCTACCCTGTCCGCCCCGTCCCGACCGTCCGAGCGGTCGGCCGGCAGTGATTTCGCCCCGCTGGCGCGGCGCGTCCGCGGGAGCGGTCTGCTCGACCGTCGGCGCGGGTACTACGCGTGGGCGATCGGGCTGAACCTGGCGGCCACCGCGGCGGTGTGGGCGGCGGTCGCGTGGGCGGGGGACAGTTGGTGGACGGTGCTGCTGGGCGTCCCGCTGGCGGTGCTGTCGGCGCGGACGGCGTTCCTCGGGCATGACGCGGGGCACCGGCAGATCGCGCGGAGCGCGCGGGGGAACCGGTGGTTGGGGTTGCTGCTTGGGAACCTGCTGCTGGGCATGGGGCATGGGTGGTGGAACGACAAGCACAACCGGCATCACGCGAATCCGAACCATGTCGGCAAGGACCCCGACGTGGGGGAGGGCGTGCTGGCGTGGACGAGTGAGCAGGCGCAGAGCAAGCGGGGTGCGCTGCGGTGGGTGGCGCGGCACCAGGCCGCGCTGTTCTTTCCGCTGCTGACGCTGGAGGGCCTGAACCTGAAGGTGGGGAGCCTGATGTTCCTGCGGGGGCGGGCTCGCCGGGACCAGGTCCTGGAGGGTGGTCTGCTGGTCCTTCACGCGGTGGGGTACCTGGGGCTGGCGTTCGCGTTGCTGCCGGTGGGGCAGGCGCTGGCGCTGGTCGCGGTTCAGCACGCGGTGTTCGGGGTGCATCTCGGTGCGGTGTTCGCGCCCAACCACAAGGGGATGGCGATGCCGGAGCCGGGGGAGCGGTGGGGGCATCTGCGGCGGCAGGTGCTGACGTCGCGGAACGTGCGGGGCGGTCTGGCGACGGACTGGCTGATGGGCGGCTTGAACTACCAGATCGAGCATCACCTGTTCCCGGGTGTTCCGCGGTGCAACCTGCGGGCGCTGCGGCCGCTGGTGCGTGAGCACTGCGCGGCGGTGGGGCTGCCGTACGCGGAGACGGGGCTGGTGGAGTCGTACCGGTTGGCGCTGGGTCACATGCGGGAGGTCGGGGAGCCGCTGCGGTAGCGCGGGGCTATGCTCCGGGCCATGCCCGAGGGACACACGATCCACCGTCTGGCCGCCGAGCATCAGCGGATGTTCGGCGGCCTCGCCGTCGCCGCCACGAGTCCCCAGGGGAGGTTCGCCGAGGGTGCGCGCCAGTTGGACGGGCGGGTGCTGTCGTCGGCGGACGCGCACGGCAAGCATCTGCTGCTGGGGTTCGAGGACGAGCGGACGCTGCATGTGCATCTCGGCATCTACGGCAAGTACGTGTTCGGGGAGGGGCCGGCTCCGGCTCCGGTCGGGATGGTGCGGCTGCGGCTGGAGGGCGGCGGGGGTTTCGCGGACCTGCGGGGGCCCAATGCGTGCGAGCTGCTGGAGCCGGGGGAGGTGAAGCTGCTGCGCGACCGGCTGGGGCCGGATCCGCTGCGGGGGGACGCCGATCCGGAGGCGGCGTGGCGGCGGATCAGCCGGGCGCGGACGCCGATCGCGGTGCTCTTGATGGATCAGTCGGTGGTGGCGGGGCCGGGGAACATCTACCGGGCGGAGGTGCTGTTCCGGCAGGGGATCGATCCGCGGCTGCCGGGGCGGCGGTTGAGTGCGGGGCAGTGGCGGGCGGTGTGGGACGACCTGGTGGAGTTGATGGCGGCGGGGGTGCGTGCGGGGCGGATCGACACGGTGCGCCCGGAGCACATGCCGGAGGCGATGGGGCGTCCGCCGCGGGTGGACGGTCATGGCGGTGAGGTGTACGTGTACCGGCGTGCGGGCCTGCCGTGCCTGGTGTGCGGGACGGCGGTGGCGACGGCGGAGCTGGCGTCGCGGAACCTGTTCTGGTGCCCGGGGTGCCAGCCGTCGGCGGTGTGAGGCGCGGAAATCCGCTTGAAGCGGGGCCGGGTGGACGTGGCAGGCTTGCGCGGTGATCGTTGAGCTGTCCCCCGCCTATCTGACCTGGGCTGAGGTGGATCCTGCCCTTCATCCTTTCGACGCCGCGGCCGCGGCGCGGGTGGTGCGTTCGCTCGGTCCGGCCCGGCGAGTGCCGCGCCGCCCTGAGGTTCCCCCCGCTGATTCGGCGATGCGTGCTTGGGATCGCGAGGTGGCCGAGCCCTGGGCGGACGCTATGTCTCACGCCCTTGTCGAGTGCTACGGCCGTTGGGTCGTGGGCTGGCGCTGGGCGCATGACGAGGGGGACTTCGACGGCGGGCCGGTCGGGAACTGGTGCTGTCCGCGGGACTCGATCACCAGCCCGGAGGAGACGCTCGCCCGTGTGGTCGCGGCGCTGTGCGAGTGGCGTGAGTGGCTGGAGAGTCTGGCCGGATGGTTCGAGGCGTACCCGTTGGAGCTGTCCGCCGTCGAGGACCAGCGGATTCTGTGGGAGCGCGCCGCTCGGAACCTGATCCTGCAGGTGGTCGACCGCACCGGCTGCGGCAGCGGCTGGTACGGGCACTGCATGCAGGTGCTCACCTGGTTCCTCAGCCACTGGGGAGTTGCTGGGGACGTGGCGGGGGGTCTGGTCGACGACGCGATCGGCGGGCGGTTCGAGAGCTGGACCGGTCCCGACGCGGTGGTGGTCGAGGACGTCGCGGAAAAGCTTGCGCGGTCGCTGCGGCCGGATGACGGCGTGCGGTCCGCCGGCGTGCGGTCCGCCGGCGGCGTTCCGGACCATTTGGGGCGCTGGCTCGCGGTGCGCGAGGCCGTGCCGTGGCCGGAGGGGCCGGCCCATGGCGCGGAGGAGCCGGTGGCCTCGTCGCGTGACGGCGCCGCGGAGGACATCCGGGCCTTCGACGGCGCCGTGGATCCTGCCCGTGCCGAGGGTCTGCTCGCCGCTCTGGAGCGGGTGCGGGCCGACGCTGCGCACGGCGCTTCGCTCGACTTCGAGTTGCTCAGCGGGTGGCAGCAGCACGTCCTGGGCACTGCGGAGCCGCCGCCGTTCCGCAGCCTGCCCGCGTTCGCCAAGGGGGGCAGGGAGCGCTACGGCATCGGGCCGGATACTCGCGCACGCTTTGACGCCTGTTTGGCCGAGAGTGCGGCGGGTGGTGAGCGGTCCTTGGCGTTGACCGCCCGCGCTGCGCGCGCCTATCTGGACGTCTGCTTCTTCCATCCTTTCGACGACGGCAACGCTCGGTGCGCCTTCCTCGCCCTCCTGTTCGTCCTTGCTCGTGAGGGCGTCGTGCTCAGCGGCGTCAGCCTGCTTCGCCGCATCACCTTTCAGGCCGACAGTCCCGGGGACGCTCTGAGGCTCGCCAGGTACATCGACGTCCATCTCACGGAGACGCGACGTAGGGCTGCTCTCGGCTCTTAGCCGTGTGGAGCGCGCGGCGGAGTGGCCGCCTGGTCGGCGCTCGTCAGCCGTCGGCGGGGGTGTAGCGGGCGGTGATGGCGCGGGCGGTGGCGGCGATCATGTCGCGGAGGTGCGGGGGGTCGACGACCTCGACGTCGGCGCCGAGTTTGAGGAATTCGACGTGGGCGTGGCGGACGGACTCGATGGGGAGGGTGGCGTGGACCCAGCCGTCGGGTCCGGGCGGGGTGGCGGTGTCGAGGGCGGCGCGGGCCATGGTGGGCGGGAGGAGGATCTGGGAGCGGGTGAGGCCGTCGGGTGAGAGCTTGACGGTGGCGTGTTCGCGGTAGGCGTCGGCTTCGAAGCGTTCGGCGTAGGCGGCCCAGTAGGCGGCGAGGTCGAAGCCGTGGGGGCGGTCGAAGTGGCCGGGCAGGGCGCGCAGGGTGAGGACGCGTGAGACGCGGTAGGTGCGGGGGGCGTCGGCGGTGCCGTCGGCGGGCGCGTCGGGGTGGGGTGCGGGGTGAGGGTCGGGTGCGGGGTCGGCGGCGCGGGCGATGAGGTACCAGGTGCCGGCTTTGAGGACGACGCCGAGGGGGTCGAGGGTGCGGGTGACCTGCTGGGGGCGGCGCCAGCGGCGGTAGAGCACCTCGATGCGGTGCTGGTTCCAGACGGCGTCGGCGATGGCGTGCAGGTGGGGGACTTCGTCGGGGGAGCGGAACCAGCCGGGGGCGTCGAGGTGGAAGCGTTCGCGGATGCGGGCGGCGCGGCTGCGCAGGTCGGGTGGGAGGGCGGCCATGAGTTTGAGTTCGGCGGCGAGGACGTCGCCGAGGCCGAGTTGGGAGGCGGGGCCGGGCAGGGCCGAGAGGGTGAGGGATTCGGCTTCGGTGGCGGTGAGGCCGGTGAGCCGGGTGCGGTAGCCGTTGAGGAGGCGGTAGCCGCCGTCGGGGCCGCGGTCGGCGTAGACGGGGACTCCGGCGGCGCTGAGGGATTCGACGTCGCGGTAGACGGTGCGGACGGACACTTCGAGTTCGGCGGCCAGTTCGCGGGCGGTCATGCGTTCCCTGGTCTGCAGGAGCAGCAGGAGGGACAGCAGCCGGCTCGCGCGCATGGGTCCAGTGTGCCGGGGGCGGTGGTCAGCCGTGGAGGGCGTACTGCATGGGGCGGAACTTGGTGCGGGCTTCGGCGAGTTCGGCGTCGGGGTCGGAGTCGGCGACGATGCCGCAGCCGGCGAACAGGCGGGCGCGGGTCCCGTCGATCTCGGCGCAGCGCAGGGCGATGCCCCATTCGCCGTCGCCGCGGGCGTCGACCCAGCCGACGGGGCCGGCGTAGCGGCCGCGGTCCATGCCCTCGAGTTCGCGGATGAGGTCCATGGCGGTGTCGGTGGGGGTGCCGCAGACGGCGGGGGTGGGGTGCAGGGCGGCGACGACGTCGAGGACGGAGCGGTCGGCGGCGAGGCGTCCGCGCAGGGGGGAGGCGAGGTGCAGGACGTTGGGGAGGGTGAGCAGTTCGGGCTGGTCGGGGACGGTGAGGCGGGCGCAGAGGGGGGTGAGGGCGTCGCGGACCATCTCGGCGGCGTAGCGGTGTTCTTCGCGGTCCTTGGCGGAGGCGAAGAGGCGGGCGGCGCGGGCCTGGTCGTCGGCGGGGGTGTCGCCGCGGGCGGTGGTGCCGGCGAGGACGAGGGATTCGATGTCGCCGCCGGTGCGGCGGATGAGGAGTTCGGGGGTGGCGCCGACCATGCCGGCGCAGGAGAAGGTGTAGCAGCCGGGGAAGCGCGCGGCGAGGCGCTGGAGGAGGACGCGGGCGTCGATGGGGGTGTCGGCGCGGACGGTGAGGTCGCGGGCGAGGACGACTTTGCCGAGGTGGCCGGTGCGGCCGGTCTGCTCGGTCTGGTCGGCGGCGCGGGGCGGCGGTGGGGCGAGGTGGCCGCGGCGGATGCGGTCGACGGCGGTGGCGACGGCGTGCTTCCAGGCGTCCTCGGTGAGGGCGCCGTCGCTCCAGCGCAGGCCGGTGGGGGCCTGGGGCGGGTGGGCGAGGGCGAGGGGGTCGGTGTCGTCGCCGATGGTGGTGAGCCAGGCGCGGCCGTCGCGGCGGCCGAGGATGCGCTGGGGGACGATGAGGGTGGAGTCGGGGGATTTGGGGTCGAAGCCGAAGGTGCCGAAGGCGACGGGTCCGGAGCCGGGGACGTCGACGGGGTCGTCGACGGCGGCGGCGCCGAACAGGTCGTGGAGCAGGCGGGCGGCGGCGTCGAAGCGGTCGTCGCCGCCGGGGAGGGTGAGGCGGGCGGCTTCGCCCCAGCCGACGATTCCCTCGCCGTGGCGGATCCAGGCCAGCGCGGACGGGTGCGGAAGCCGCGCGATGAGGTCGCCCGGGTCGGGGATCGGGACGGTGCGGACGGTGAGTCGGTCCGGTGCTGTCACGGCGAGCTTCACGTGAGCCACTGTACGCCAGATTTGAACCTGTTCAAACGGGCGGGGTGGCGGGGGGTCGTGAGGCGTGCGCCACATCGGGTCCGCGGCGGGGGCGGCCGGTGGCGGGCGGGGCGGCCCGGTGGTGCCGGGCCGCCCGGGCCTGGGCGGTGCTGGTTGCGCGTATGCCCGTCCGTCCCGTTCCCATGCGCGGGAGGGGGCGGGGGCGCGCTGGGGTCAGCGGCGGTCGGCGCCGGTGATCTTCCATGCGGCGGGCAGCAGCCCGGCCGCAAGCAGGACCTTCAGCGCGTCGCCGGCCAGGAAGGGGACGACGCCGAGGTCGAGCGCCTTGGCGAGGTCGACGTGGAGGGCGGCCATCAGGTAGGGGACGCCGGCGGCGTACATGATGGCGGTGCCGACGAGCATGGTCCCGATGGTGCGCAGCGGGGTGCGGTCGCCGCCGAGCTGCGCGAGCCGTCCGACCGCGGCCCCGGCGGCGACGAACCCGATGACGTAGCCGAGCGTGGGGAACCCGGCGCCGGAGGTGCCGTCGGTGAACCAGGGGACGCCGGCCATCCCGGCCAGCAGGTAGACCAGCATGCCCAGGCCGGCGCGGCCGAAGCCGAGGGCGGCGCCGGCGAGCAGCACCGCGAAGGTCTGCCCGGTCACCGGCACGGGGGTGCCGGGCAGCGGGACCGCGATCTGCGCGGCGACGCCGACGAGCGCGGCCGCGCCGATGACGAGCGCGGCGTCGCGGGCCAGCGAGCCGGGCAGCAGGTCGCCCAGGACGGCGGGACGCCGCCGGGCTGCGTGGGCAGTAGCCACAGATCCTCCCAAAACGGTTGTGTCAGGCCGAAACCTAGCGAACGGCCGGCGCGGGGTGGACGGCGCGGCCTACAGAAACGGGCGGGGCCGCTTTGTCGCCGCCGTGCCTCGACGGCGCCGGACGGCCGCGGACGGCGTCCGGCCGCGGTCAGGCGGAGGCGCGGGTGCGCGGGTCGCGGGCGAGGTAGACCACGTCGGGTTCGCCGCGCGGCACCGGGACCGGGCGGACCTCCACGGCCGCGAACCCGTCGCGCAGCAGCGCCTCGAACGCCGGCGCGGCGTTGGCGCTCCACACCGCGAGCACGCCGCGCGGCGTCAGCAGCGCCGCGAGGGCGTCCAGGCCGGTGGCGGCGTAGAGGCGGGCGTTGCCGGGCGTGACGGTCCAGTCGGGGCCGTTGTCGATGTCCAGGCAGACCGCGTCGAAGCGGCCCGCGTCCGGGGCGGAGACGTAGTCGAGCAGGTCGGCGCGCTCGACGGTGACGCGGGGGTCGTCGAGCGCGCCCCGGGACCAGGGCCGCAGCGCGGTGGCGTGCCAGGCGACGACGGCGGGTTCGCGTTCGACGACGGTGACGTGCGCCACGTCGGGGAGGGTGAGGGCCTCGGCGAGGGAGAACCCGACGCCCAGGCCGCCGATGAGGACCCGCGCGGGCCCGCCGGGGCGCCGCGCCGCCGCCTCGAGGGCGGCGCGGACCAGCAGCCGCTCGGACTCGCCGTTGCGGGTGTCCATGAGGAACACGCCGTTGCTGATGATCTCGTAGTCGCCGCCCGCGCGGCGCAGCACCAGCTCGCCGCCCAGTCCGGCGGCGCGCTCGACCACCACGGGCTCCTCGCGCGCGTCCGCAGCCGTTCCCATGCCCGCACCCTAGCCGCCGCGCAGGGCCTGCCGCGCGAGGCGGGCCGGGGCTGGGCGTCGGCGGCGGCGTCCGCTACGGTGCCGGTCATGCCCGAGATCGCACCGCCCGGCGGGCTGCTGCCGGGCCGCCGGATCCTGGTCGTCGGCGCGGGGACGCGGCCCAGCGACGATCCCGCCGCGCCGGTCGGCAACGGCCGCGCGATCGCGGTCACCGCCGCGCGGGAGGGCGCCGCGGTGGCGTGCGCCGACCTCGACGAGCACTCCGCGGGGCAGACCGCCGCGATGATCGAGGCGGAGGGCGGCCGGGCGCGGGTGGTGGTGGCGGACGTCACCGACCCGGCGTCCTGCGACGCCGTCGTGACGAAGGCCGCCGAGGGCCTCGGCGGCCTGGACGGGGTGGTGTTCAACGCCGGGATCGGCGTCGGGTACGGGCTGGCGGGCACGGCGCTGGCCGACTGGGACCGCGTCCTGCAGGTCAACCTGCGGGCGCCGTTCCTGGTCGGCAAGGCCGCGATGCCGGCGCTGGAGGCGGGCGGGGCGATGGTGTTCATCGGGTCGCTGGCCGGGACCAAGCCGGGCTCGCGGTCGCCGTCCTACGACGCCTCCAAGGCGGGCCTGACCGGGCTGGTGCGGCACATCGCCGCCGAGGGCGCGCCGCGCGGGGTGCGCGCCAACGTGGTGGCGCCCGGCCTGATCGACACGGTGATGGGGCGCGCCGCGTCCGACGGGAACGCGAGCCGCGACCGGGTCGCGGGGCTGATCCCCATGCGCAGGCAGGGCACGGCGTGGGAGGTCGCCGACGTCGCGGTGTTCCTGCTGTCGAAGCGCGCCTCCTACGTCACCGGGCAGGTCCTGCACGTCGACGGCGGCCTGTCCACCCTGCGCTGACCTTGGGAGCGGCATGAACGAGACCTCCACCGGCAGGACCGGACAGCCCGTGCGCGGCGCCGGGGTGGCGCTGCGGCCCGTCGCCGAGGCCGACCTGCCGCTCATCGAGCGGCTGCGCGGCGACCCGGAACTGGCCGCGCCGTTCCTGTGGCAGGGGTTCCGCGATGTCCGCAGGTTCCGGCGCAGCTGGGAGGACGACGGCATGCTCGGCGAGGACACCGGCACCCTCGTCGTCGCCCGCGGCGCCGCGTTCCTCGGCATCGTGTCCTACCGGCGCCTCGCCGCCGCGGGGCGGGCGTGGTGCTGGAGCATCGGGATCTCGCTGCTGCCCGAGGCGCGCGGCCACGGCGCCGGGTCGCGGGCGCAGCGCCTGCTGGCGGAGTACCTGTTCGCGCACACCACCGCCCACCGCGTCCAGGCCGAGACCGAGACCGGCAACCTCGCCGAGCAGCGCGCCCTGGAGAAGGCGGGCTTCACCCGCGAGGGCGTCATGCGCGAATGGGGGTTCCGCGGCGGCCGGTACCGCGACGAGGTCCTGTACAGCCTCCTGCGCTCCGACCTGCACCCGCACGGGCCGGGCGAGGGCGGGGGCGCCCCGGACGGCGCGGGCCCCGGCGCGGCGGGGTAGCCGGGAACACCCCTTCCCCTCCCACCGTTACCGTGTAACGATGTAATCATCGGGAGGTGCGATGGTCCCCCATGACAGCGATCCCCGCCAGGCCCCGCCCGGGCGGGACGAGCCGCCGCTGGACGCCTACTCCCGCGTGGTGTCCTCCGTCGCCCGCGAGCTGACCCCGCGCGTGGCGGCGCTGCGCGTCCGCGGCCGCCGCGGCGAGGGCACCGGGTCGGGCTTCGTGTTCACCGGCGACGGGTTCCTGCTCACCAACGCCCACGTCGTCGGCGCCGCGTCCGGCGGGCAGGCCGCGTTCGCCGACGGCGCCACCGGCGCGTTCACCGTCGTCGGCGCCGACCCCCTGTCGGACCTGGCCGTCGTGCGCGCCGACGGGCCCGTCCCCGACCCGGTCGCCCTCGGCGACAGCGACGCCCTGGTCGTCGGGCAGCTCGTCGTCGCCGTCGGCAACCCCCTCGGCCTCGCCGGCTCGGTCACCGCCGGCGTCGTGTCCGCCCTCGGCCGGTCGCTGCCGACCTCCCAGCCCACCCGCAGCGGCACCGCCGTCCGCGTCATCGAGGACGTCATCCAGACCGACGCCGCCCTCAACCCCGGCAACTCCGGCGGCGCGCTCGCCGACGCCCACGGCCGCGTCGTCGGCGTCAACACCGCCGTCGCCGGGATCGGCCTGGGCCTGGCCGTCCCGATCAACGCCACCACCCGCCGCATCATCGCCGCCCTGATCCGCGACGGCCGCGTCCGCCGCGCCTACCTAGGCCTGGCCGCCGCGCCCGTCCCCGTCCCCGCCGCGCTGCGCGAGCGGATCGGGCAGGACGACGCGCTGCGCGTCGCCGAGGTCGTGCCCGCCGGCCCCGCCGACCGGGCCGGGCTGCGCCGCGGCGACCTGGTCCTGACCGCCGGCGGCGCGCCGGTCTCCCACGCCCAGTCGCTGCAGCGGCTCATGTTCGCCGAGGCCATCGGGCGGCCCCTGCCGATCACCGTGCTGCGCAACGGCGCCATGGTCGACGTCATCGCCGAACCCGTCGAGCTCGACGCCGAACGCGCCTGACCCCCAGTACGCGCCTGACCCCCGGTTACGCGCCGCCCGGATCCTGTGGTCCTTCCGGGCCTCCAGGGCCTTCGGGGCCGCGGAACGTCGCGCGGTAGGACGAGGGGGACACCCCGATCGCCGCGTGCAGGTGCGCGCGCAGCGACGCCGCCGTCCCGAACCCCGCCCGCTCGGCGACCCGGTCCACCGGCAGGTCGGTCTCCTCCAGCAGCCGCCGCGCCGCCTGCACCCGCTGCGCCGCCAGCCACACCTGCGGCGACACGCCCGTCTCCTGCCGGAACCGGCGCGTGAACGTCCGCACGCTCATCGACGACCGCGCCGCCAGCCGCGCCAGCGTCACCGGGCGGTCCAGCCGCTCCAGCGCCCACGCCCGCGCCGCGCCCGTCGAGGACTCCCGCGACTCCGGCACCGGCAGCGCCACGAACTGCGCCTGCCCGCCCTCCCGGTGCGGCGGCACCACCGTGCGGCGCGCCACGTCCCCCGCCACCGCCGCGCCGTGGTCGCGGCGGATCATGTGCAGGCACAGGTCGACGCCCGCCGCCTCGCCCGCCGAGGTCAGCACCGCGCCCTCGTCGACGAACAGCACCGCCGCGTCCACCCGCACCCCCGGGAACATCTCCGCCAGCCGGGCGCACGACAGCCAGTGCGTCGTCGCCCGCCGCCCCTCCAGCAGCCCCGCCGCCGCCAGCACGAACGCGCCCGTGCACACCGACGCGACCCGCGCGCCCCGCCCGGCCGCCGCCGCGAGCGCGCCCGGCACCGGCCCGTCCCCGGGACGGGTCTCGTCCAGCACGTGCGACGCCGGCACGACCACCGTGTCCGCCGCCTCCAGCGCCTCCAGCCCGTGCGGCACCGCCACCGCGAAATCGGCGTCCGCCCGCACCGCCCCCGGCTCCACCGCGCACGACACCACCTCGTACAGCGCCGCGCCCCCCGCCGACCGGGCCTGCCCGAACAGCTGGTGGACGATCCCCAGCTCCATCGGCAGCACACCCTCGCGCACCACCACCGCCACCCGGTGCACCCCGCCCGCCATGGCCCGATCCTTGCACAGCATGGCTGACCGGCCACTCACCCTCGGCGCCCCCCGCCCGGCAGCATCGACACCGGACCGGCCGCCACCGAGCAAGCCGACCGAGAAGGCCGGCACCCAGAAAGCCGGCACCGGAGCCGACGAACCGGGAAGGAAGACAGCACCGTGAACGTCCTGTGGATCTTCGCCCACCCCGAGGGCCGCTCCCTCAACGGCGCGCTGCGCGACCGCGGCGCCGCCACCCTGCGCCGCGACGGGCACCGCGTCCGCCACTCCGACCTGTACGCGATGGGCTGGAACCCCCTCGTCGGCCCCGCCGACTTCGGCCACGACCCCGCGAGCCGCCTCATCGTCGGCGCCGCGTCCGAACGCGCCCACGCCGCCGGCGCCCTGGCCCCCGACATCCGCGCCGAACAGGACAAGATCACCTGGGCGGACGCGCTGGTCGTGCAGTTCCCCCTGTGGTGGTACGGGATGCCCGCCATCCTGAAGGGCTGGTTCGACCGCGTCTTCGTCCAGGGCTTCGCCTTCGGCGTCACCGACGACGAAGGCCGCACCCTCCGCTACGGCGACGGCGGCCTCGCCGGACGCCGCGCACTGGTCGTCACCACCGCCGGCGCCCGCTCCACCGGCCTGGGCCCCCGCGGCGTCCACGGCGCCGCCGAGGACCTGCTGTTCCCCCTCCTGCACGGCACGCTGTTCTACACCGGCATGGACGTCCTGCCGCCCCTGGTCGTCACCGGCGCCGACCGCGCCACCCCCGCCGACCACGCCGCGGCCGCCGCCGCCCTCGACGCCCGCCTGCACGCCCTGCCCACCGCCGACCCCATCCCGTACCGCACCGAGCGCGGCGGCGACTACACCGACGACCTCACCCTGCGCCCCCACCTGGCCCCCGGCCGCGCCGCCCCCTCCATCCACCGCCGCCCCACCCCGGAGCCCGCACCGGCGCCGGGCGCGATCCGCCGCTGATCGCGCCTGCGGACCCGGTTCCGCGGGTCACAGGAGGGCGAGCTGCTCCGGCCGAGGAGGCGGTGGCGGGGGAGGCGTGCGGGCGGGCCGGTGCGTCGCGCGGCCGCCGACGCCGTACCGGGCGGCCAGCTCGCGGACACGCCGCGCGATCCGCTCCTGGTACTCGCGTGGAGCGTAGGCGCCGCCGCGGTACAGGCGCGCGTAGGGGACCACCAGGTCGGGATGGTGCTCGCGCAGCCAGGACAGGAACCACTCCCGGGCCCCGGGGCGCAGGTGCAGCGTGATCGCCGACACCGACGTGGCGCCCGCGTCGGCGATCTGCCGGACCGCCGCCTCCAGCTGCGCGGGGGAGTCCGACAGGTAGGGGATCACCGGGCCCATCAGCACGCCGCAGCCGATGCCCGCCTCGTTCAGCACCGCGCACACCTCCAGCCGCCGGCGGGGCGGCGGCGTGCCCGGCTCCACCGCTCGCCACAGGTCGCGGTCGACCGAGCCGACCGACACCGCCGTGCTCACCCGCGTGCGGGCGGCCGCCTCCCGCAGCAGCGGCAGGTCGCGCAGGATCAACGACCCCTTGGTCAGGATCGAGAACGGGTTGGCCGCCTCCGTCAGCGCCGCCAGGACGCCCGGCATCAGCCGGTAGCGGCCCTCGGCGCGCTGGTAGCAGTCGACGTTGGTGCCCATCGCGATGTGCTCGCCCCGCCACCGCGGCGCCGCCAGCTCCGCCCGCACCCGCTCGGCGGCGTTGACCTTGACCACGATCCGCGAGTCGAAGTCCGCACCCGCATCCATGTCGAGGTATTCATGGGTTTTTCTGGCAAAGCAGTAAATGCAGGCATGTGAGCATCCCCGGTAGGGGTTGACCGTCCAGCGGAACGGGACGCGGGACGCCTCCGGCACCTTGTTGACGATCGTCCTGGCGCGGACCTCGTAGAAGGTCATACCGCGGAACTCCGGGGTGTCGAACGTGCGGGCCACCGCGCCGCGCTCGATCAGCGGCGGCGCCTGCCCGCCGGGCACGCCGGCCTCGTCCAGCCGGAGATGATCCCAGCGCATGCCCCACCTCCTCGAACGTGTGATCGATGAACCGTCCGGCCAGTATGGAACGCGTGTTCGAAGATCGCAATGCAGAGGATCGGGCATAACGGGACAGTGGGGGATCACACGGGCATCGCTGTTTCGTCCATGGCATCGCGGCGCGTGCGTAACAATGGGCCGCTATGGCATGGCGATCGAGGACCCGGCAAGCGGCGGCGGCGTTGACGGCGGGAGTGTCGGCGGGCGCGCTCGCCGCCTGCGGCATCACCGCCCTCGGCGGCACGGGCGGGCGCGAGGACGGCGCCCGCGGGCCCGTGCCCCCCGACGCCAGGGCCGAGTGCCCGGGCGTCCCCGCGCCCGACGGCGCCAAGGGGCGGCAGCTGCGCGGCATGTGGATCGCCAGCGTCGGCAACACCGACTGGCCCAAGGACCCCGGCGCCTCCGCCGCCGACCAGAAGAAGCAGTTCACCCGGCTCCTCGACACCGCCACCGCGATGAACATGAACGCGGTGTTCGTCCAGATCCGCCCCAACTCCGACGCGTTCTACCCCTCCCCGTACGAGCCGTGGTCGCAGTGGCTCACCGGCACCCAGGGCAAGGACCCCGGCTACGACGCGCTGGCGTTCATGCTCAAGGAGGCCCACGCCCGCAACCTGGAGTTCCACGCCTGGTTCAACCCCTACCGCGTGTCCCGCCAGGCCGACCTGAAGAAGCTGTCGCCCAAGAGCCCCGCCCGGCAGCACCCCGACTGGGTCCGCAAGTACGGCAAGGGCCTGTGGTACGACCCGGGCCTGCCCCAGGTCCGCGACCTGGCGACCAAGGCCGTCATGGACGTCGTCGGCAAGTACGACATCGACGCCGTCCACTTCGACGACTACTTCTACCCCTACCCCGAGGACGGCGACTTCCCCGACGACGCCGCCTACAAGGCCTACGGCGACGGCATGAAGAGGGCCGACTGGCGCCGCCGCAACGTCGACACCCTCGTCGAGTCGCTGTCGGCCCGCATCCACGCCGCCAAGCCATGGGTGCGGTTCGGCATCAGCCCCTTCGGCGTGTGGCGCAACAAGAGCAGCGACCCCGCCGGGTCGTCCACCTCCGCCCTGCAGAGCTACGACGACATCTACGCCGACACCCGCAAATGGATCAAAAAGGGGTGGCTCGACTACGTCACCCCCCAGCTGTACTGGCCCATCGGCGACCCCCGCGCCGACTACGCCGAGCTCGCCCCCTGGTGGGCCCGCCAGGTCGAGGGCACCGGCGTCCAGCTGACCATCGGCCAGGCCGCCTACCGCGTCGGCGAGGACGCGACCTGGCGCAAGCCCGCCGAACTGTCGCGCCACCTCGCCCTCAACGCCCGGTACCCGCAGATCGGCGGCGACGTGTTCTTCAGCGCCTCCGACCTCGCCGCCAACCGGCGCGGGTTCGCCGCCCGCCTCCGCGAGGACCACTACTCCCGCCCCGCCGTCCCGCCCGTCCCCGCCCGCCGCGGCGGGCAGGCGCCCCCCTCGGTGCAGGGCACCGCCGCCGTCCCGGCCTCCGGCAAGGACGGCAAGGGCGTGAAGGTCACCTGGCGGACCTCGCAGGGCGCGGTCTCCTACGCCGTCTACCGGGTCGAGGGCGGCAAGCCCGGCTGCGCCCCCGTCCGCCCCCGCGACCTCATCGCCGACGTCCGCGGCGGCGGCATCATCGACCCCGCCGCCAAGCCCGGCCGCTCCTACACCTACTACGTCACCGCCCTTGACCGGCTCCACCACGAGAGCCGACCCGGACGCGGCGCGACGGCCACCGCCCCCGAGGGATAATGATCATGGTCCGTGGGCAGGAATCCTGTCACCTGACCACCCCCCGGAGGTATGAAGCATGGCGCTGTCGATGGAGGAGCAGCGGATCCTCAGCCAGATCGAGGTCCGCCTGAGCGAGGACGACCCCCGCCTGGCCCAGCGCCTCGCACGCCTCGGCACCCCCCGCGCCCGCCGCGCCCGCACGATCGCCCTCGCCGCGGCCGCCGCCCTCATCGTCCTGGCCGCCGTAGCCGCCGGAATCGCCGCCGCCCTCCTCTAACCCCACCCCGCCCCGCCGCCTCCCGCTACCCAGCCACCCGGCAGGGCCCGCGCCCGCGAGGCGCCCGCGGCGGCGGCTTGAGCACGCCGCCGGCCGCCCAAGTCGGCCCGCGAGGAGGGATCGGACCGGGTTCTGGCTGCAGCTCCGCCGGGGCGACGACGGTTCGGTGACGGCGGGCCCAACTCGCGGCCGACCGCTGGCGCCTACCGCTGATTCCCGCACTCGGCCTCCTCGCGGCCGCATGACGCTGGTGCTTCGATACCAGAAGCGCTAGCGGGCGTCTTCGGAGCCGGAGGCGGAGAGGGTCGCGGCCCACTCCGCGGACCACCGGACGAGCGGGCGCAGCGCGCGGCGGGCGCCGTGGCCCAGCTCGGTGAGGGCGTAGGTGGTGTCCGGAAGCTGCTCGACGAGGGAGGCGTCGAGCAGCTCGGTCAGCCGTTGCCGCAGCACGCTGGAGGACATGTCGTCGCAGCGCTCCTGCAGCGCGCGGAACCCGACCGGCCCGTGTTGCAGTTCCCAGACGATCCGCAGGTTCCACCTGCGGCCGAACAGGTCGAGGGCGGCCATCAGCGGCCGGCCGGTGCTCGACCCTCGGACCGCCCGTCCCGGCCTGGGTGCCGCCATCCGTCGTACCGTCCCATCTTGCTGCTTCGATATCCGACACACTATCGTGTATCCGTCGATTCGATTTCCGAAGCACTGAGGAAGGCGGCGCCGGGACGCGGCCCGGCAGCCGCGGGCGGCAGAGCCGAACCCGGCCGTATCGGCACGTCCTCGCAAACGCCCGGTGCTCCGTCGCCGGGATCGAACAATCCGAGCGTCAATTCGAAGTCGGACATGTCCGGCCGAACACAGGAGGTCCCCATGGCCAAGGGCTACTGGGTCAGTGTCTACCGCGCCATTTCCGACCCTGAGAAGCTGACCGCCTACGACAAGCTGGCCGGTCCGGCCGTCCGAGCCGGCGGCGGGCGGCTCCTGTCCCGTGGCAGCCGAGTCGTCGCCCACGAAGCCGGAAACACGCAACGCGTCATTCTGATCGAGTTCGACAGCTTCGAACAGGCCGTCGCGGCATACGAGAGCGAGGCATACCAGAAGGCGCTGGTGGTCCTCTCCGACAGCGTCGAGCGCGACTTCCGCATCATCGAAGGCATCGGCTGAAGGACGGGCCCAGCCATCTCCGAGCATCGAGCGTCAGTTGAGCGTCAAAGGTGGGCCGATGTCCTGGCCGGATGTCACGGTGGTCGATGCGTGCGTGCGGCGCGACGGCCGGGGCGGCAGCCCCACGGCCGTCACCGACGACGACCCGGCGGCGACGGACGCGGACCGGCGTGCGGTCGCCGCTGCGGCCGGCACCTCGCACGCGGCGTTCCTCGGCCCGGGGCAGACGCCGGACGGTGGCCGGCCGGTCCGGTTCTTCACCGCCACCGCCGAACTTTCCGGCTGCGGCCACGGCACCGTTGCCGCGCAGGCCGTCCGGTTGACCCGCACCGCGCTGGGCGAACTGAACGACCGCCAACACACCGGCGGGCGCACGTTCGACACCGTCGCGATCCGCCGCCCCGCCGGCATCGAGGTGTGGTTCGACCAGGGCCTCGTCGCGCTGCGTCACCCGGCACCGGACGAGCGCGCCGCGATCGTCGCCGCGCTCGGGCTCACCGCGGACGATCCGCATCCGACCGACGCGCCACGGATCGCCGCGCCCGGCGCCCCGCGCATGCTGGTACCGGTAAACGACCGGTCGGCGCTGCTCCGAGCCCGCCCCCACCTCGGCAGGCTGACGGCGGCGTGCCGGCGGTACGGGCTCCTCGGCTGTTTCGTGTACGTACCGCCGGTGGGCGACCGACCGGGTGCGGCGCGGATGTTCGCGCCGGCGATCGGTGTCGACGAGGACGTCGCCAACGCCAACAGCACCGGCTGCCTGGCCGCCCACCTGCTCGACACGACAGGGGCGCAGAGGGTCGCGATCGAGGTGGAGCAGGGGGACACCCTCGGTCGACCGGCCAGCGTGCTCGCTTCGGCCCGGCGCGGGCCTGCGGGCATCACCACCCGGGTCGGCGGGTTGGCGGTGGTCCGCGACGGACACTGAGGGCGACGACTTGACCGTCCTCCTCATCCCGGTCGAGCTACCGCCAAAACTCGGTCCAATCGTCCTCGCGGGCCGGTCAGGCGGACGCCGCCGCCCGGCCGGGTCAGCGGGCGCGGTCGTAGATCAGGGCCATCTCGCCCGGCTCGCCGGTCTCCCGGCGGCTGACCGCCCACCTGCTGGGCGGCAGGAGGGTCCGTGGGACGTGCGAACGCCAAGGCCCCGGCGGGGCGAGCCCGCCGGGGCCTTGGCGTTCAAGCCGGTGTGGTGGTCGCCTCACGGCGAAAGGCACAACGAAGCTCCAGCCCGGACCGCATGGGACCGGCGGTATTCCCCGAAGGCATCAGGTAGAGCCCGGGGGACACATGCCACACCGACGCACCCACTGTAGCGGCTCCGCGCGGGTGCCTCCTCCATCGCCACCCCGCATGTGAACTTCACCTCACCCCGCGGTGAGGGTTGCCTGCGCCCGTGCACCGGTCCGCCCGCAGACGCGTCCACGAATATGAGTCATGCGGGAAATGCGGGGAGACCGCCCGGTCGCCACGCGGGGGGCCCGCACGACCGCGAGCACCGGCGGCGAAACCCGGCACAGGTGAGGAGACGGGGAAGTGCGCACCACGGGGACGGGGACCACGAGGCCTGCGGGCGGCGGAACCACCGGCAGGGACGACGGCGGCGTGGCGATGGCCTGGGATCTGGACACCGGGCCCCGCGCCGCGGCCCGGGCACGCGAGCTCACCCGCCGGACACTGCGGCGGTGGCGCGTCACAGGCCCCGACGACACCGACGACATCGTCCTCATCGTGGACGAGCTCGTCACCAACGCCGTCGTGCACGGCGCCGGGCCCGTGCGCCTCGCCCTGCGCCTGGACGCCACCCGGGCGGGGGTCCGCCTCACCGGCGAGGTCGGCGACGCCGACCCCCGCGCGCCGGGCGCGCCCGGCGCGCCGCCCCCCGTCCTGGACTGGTCCGAGGCCGGCCGCGGGCTGCTGCTGGTCGCCTCCCTCGCCACCGAGTTCGGCGCCCGGCCCGCGCCGCCGGGCAAGGCCGTCTGGTTCACCCGCGACCTCGACCCCCTGGACACCCCCGCCCTCGCCGTCGACACCCCGGCCGACTGAACCCGCCCGGGTCAGGCCTGCAGGGGGCAGCGGTCCACGACCCACACGTCCTCGTCGTCGCCCGCCGGAGGCGGCGGCTCGTCGGTGAGCCGGTCCAGATGCCACTCGATGTGGGCGAGCGGGCCCCGCCAGCCCGCCAGCAGATCCGCCAGGGGACGCGGCGGGCCCGGCGGCCCGTACGGGCGCGGATCGGGCAGCTCGGCCTCCCACAGCGCGTCGTCGCAATCGGCGGCCCAGTGCGCGACCGCCTCCAGCACCTGCCGCAGATCGCGCGCCAGGTCGCTCAGCGACCGCAGCGCCATCGCGTCCTGGATCATCCGCTCCCGCGCGTCATAGGGCATCTCCCGCCCGAAGGCGGGCGGGAACGCCGGGGGGCGGCCCTCCAGCACCGGGTCCTCACCCGTCGCCGCCGACCGGATCGCCGCCACCTGCCAGCGCGTCCACTCGGCCAGATGCCCCAGCACCCCGCGCAGCGCCGCCGCGCCCGCGCCGCCGCCGCGGACCTCCGCGGCGGCGTCGCGCAGCCGCGTCCGCACCGACTCCAGCCGGTCCAGCGTCCACGCCCGGGCCCGCGCCGCGCCCGCCGGGCCCCGCGGCCCCGCCTCTGCCGCAGGGCGCGGCATCGGCACCCGCAGCGCCGCCAGCAGCTCGTCCAGATCCCGCACCTCCGCGCCCCGCCCCGACAGGAACGCCGCGCCGATCCGGTCGAGCCGGAACATCCGCGGCCCGTCGCGCATCCGGCACCACCCCACCAGGTACTCCCCGTAGGGGGCCACGACCAGGCCGTGCGCCTCGACGTCGCGGAAGCTGCGCGCCCCCGCCTGGTCGGTGTAGGCCAGCCGCACGACCCGGCGGGTGCGGACCGCCTCGGCGAGCGTGTCGTGCACCGGGCCCAGCAGCGAGCCCACCTCCGACAGCGGCTCGCGGGCGGCGGACTCGGGCAGCGCGTACCCGCGGCCCTTCTCCGCCCGCACCGGCAGCCCGCCGTGCGTCAGCAGCTCCAGGTCGCGGCGGACGGTCCGCTCGCTGACCCCGAGCCGCGCGGCCAGCACCGCCGGGTCCAGCGGGTCGGGGGAGGCCGCACGCAGCTCCGCGACGAGCGCCAGCAGCCGATCTACGCGATCCACGCACCCATCGTGACCCCGTCCGCCGCCCTCGCACCCTTCCGAAGGGGCTTAAAACCCTTACCGGCAAGGGTTTTCGGGCCTCGCGCCGCACCGGGCCCCGGTGGACGGGGCCGGTGCGGCGCGGGTCAGCGGCCCGACAGCTCCACCGCCAGGCCCTGGAAGTCGGCCGCCGTCAGCGACAGCGCGCTGCCGATCGCCTGCGTCGCCTCCGCGCTGCCCAGATGCCGCTGCGCGGCGCGGTCGAGGTAGGCCTCCACGAGCCGCGCGCCGGTCAGCCTGCCCCGCGGCCGCAGCGAGCCGACCTCGCGGTTCACCACGGCCCAGGCGTCCGACCCGAGCCGCAGGCTGCGCTCCTCGGCCAGCAGCCGCACCAGCGCCGCGCGCGCCTGCGCGCCCGACAGGTCCGGCAGCGGCACCGCCCGCAGGTCGGTCACCAGCTCCGGCGACGCCGCCGACAGCTCACCGACGCGGTCGGGCTCGCACGTGCCGAGCAGCGCGGTGTCGTTCACGCCCTCCAGCCGCGTCCGGTACAGCACCGAGGCGTAGGCCGGGCCCTGCGCCTCGTCCAGGATCAGCCCGTCCAGGCCGTCCAGCAGCAGGACGTGGCCGGAGTGCTCCTCCAGCGCGGCCCGCAGCCCGTCGGGGCCGTGCTCGCGCAGGTCCTCGGCGTGGACGGCGTGGACCTCGCCGCTGGAGGCCTCGACCTCCGCCAGCGCGCGGGCCACCATCCGCGCCAACCGCCGCTGCCCGCTGGACGGCGCGCCGATCAGCAGCAGCGCCGGCGCCGACGCGCTCGAGACCTCCTGGCCGCGCAGCCGCCGCGCCCACTTGCCGCGCCGCCGCACCTCGGTGACCACGCGCTCGATGTCGTCGGCGCCGCACAGGAACCGGACGCCGTAGGCCTCGGCGACCTGCGGGGCCTGCTCGGGCACGGGCGCGGGCGGCAGCGGGGGCGGCGGCTCGGGCACCGGCGCCGGAGGCGGCGGCAGGTCGGCGTGCGGCGCGGGC
>NZ_JBEUPD010000048.1:0-60392 GCF_040492135.1 Actinomadura sp. NPDC000600 | reverse complement strand
GGCGCGCCCCCCGCCCCCCCCCCCCGCCGAGCGCACCACCGCCTCCCCGGCGCCGAGCGCGGCCGGCGTGGCGGAGGACGTCGACCGGACCGCCGACTCCGAGGCCGGTGTCCTCGAACGCCCCCAGACGCCCGTGCGCCCCGCGCCGGATGCCGGACGCCCCGCGCAGCGCACGCCGTCCGACGACCCTGGCCTGGGCCGTGGGGACTACCGGCAGTTCAAGCGGCGCGGTGAGAGCGGCGTCCCGAGGCTGATTCCCCGGCGCCCCCCGCACCGGCAGGAGGCCCCGATGATGTTCACGGACCCGGGCGACAAGCCCGAGGCGCAGTCCGCCGACGACCCCCGACTCCGCCTGGACGACCTGCGCCGGATAGTCCGCAAGCGGGCCCTCGACTACCAGAACCGCTCCATCGAGGACTGAGAAACCTCCTCGGCACGCACTTCGTGCGAACCGGCGGGGTCAGTTCTCGTCGCGGCCCTCTTCGCTGTCGATCACGCCGTCGACGTAGCCGCGGGCGTACTCCCAGCTGACGTAGTCGACGGGATCGGGGGAGAGGGCGGGCTCGTGCACGCGGGGAAGGCCCTCGTCCAGGAGGTGGCGCAGGTTGCCGTGCAGCAGCTCCCAGTCGATGTAGTGCAGCTTGCCGCAGTCGCCGCAGTCGACCGTGAGGCCGCGTACGCCGAGCGGCTCCAGCAGGGCCCGGAAGACCTCCAGGTCGGCGAGGTCGGCCAGCACGTCCTCCCGCTCCGTCACGCTGAGCGGAGCGGTCTCGTCGCTCGGGTCGCCGAGCGCCGCCGCGGGATCCTCCGGGTCTCCGGCGAACGGGTCGAGCGGAGCATCGTCGTGCACACCCCCACGCTACTGCGCGACGCCCCGTGAGGTGCACCCCCGCTCCTCTCCGAGTGCGAACGGTCGCGAAGCGTAAGGGCGGTCAGGGGAATGGGAAGGACCGCCCGGCGTGTTGGGAGATGTCACCAAGACCACGTGACCGCCGCGGGCAAAGCCCGTCCCGCCGCGGGCTCAGGCCCCTACCATGGGGACAGGGTCCTTGTGACCTGGCCCGACGTCGCCACCATTACGGGAAGGTTGTCATGAACCCCGCCGCCGCGCCCGACAAGTTCCTCCCGCAGGGCCTGACCTTCGACGACGTGCTCCTGCTGCCGGGCTACTCCGACCTGCAGCCGGGCGAGGCCGACACCACGACCCGGCTGACCCGCGAGATCTCGCTGCGGATCCCGCTCGTCTCGGCGGCGATGGACACCGTCACCGAGGCCCGCACCGCGGTCGCGATGGCGCGCCAGGGCGGCATCGGCGTGCTGCACCGCAACATGTCGATCGAGGAGCAGGCCGCGGAGGCAGACCGGGTCAAGCGCTCCGAGGCCGGGATGATCACCAACCCGGTGACCTGCCTGCCGGACGCCACGCTCGCCGACGTCGAGGCGCTGTGCGCCCGCTACCGGATCTCCGGCGTGCCGGTCACCGACGTGCGCGGTGTGCTGGTCGGCATCGTGACCAACCGGGACATGCGCTTCGAGACCGACCTGTCCCGCCCCGTCCGCGAGGTCATGACGGCGATGCCGCTCGTCACCGCCCCGGTGGACGTCTCCCGCGAGGACGCGTTCCGCCTGCTCGCGGGCAACAAGGTGGAGAAGCTCCCGCTCGTCGACGCCGACGGCCGCCTCAAGGGCCTGATCACCACCAAGGACTTCACCAAGAGCGAGCAGTACCCCGACTCCACCAAGGACGCCGACGGCCGCCTGCTCGTCGCCGCGGCCGTGGGCGTCGGCGAGGACGCGCTGCGCCGCGCCCGCGCCCTCATCGAGGCCGGTACCGACGTCATCATCGTGGACACGGCGCACGGCCACTCCAAGGGCGTCGCCGACACGATCGCCGCGATCAAGGGCAACTCGTCCGTCCAGGTCGTCGGCGGCAACGTCGCCACCGCGGCGGGCGCCCAGGTCCTGGTGGACGCGGGCGCCGACGCGATCAAGGTCGGCGTGGGCCCCGGCTCCATCTGCACCACCCGCATCGTCGCCGGCGTCGGCGTCCCGCAGATCACCGCGATCTTCGAGGCGTCCCGCGCGGCGAAGGAGGCCGGCGTCCCGGTGATCGGGGACGGCGGCCTGCAGTACTCGGGCGACATCGCCAAGGCCCTGGTCGCGGGCGCCGACACGGTGATGCTCGGCAGCCTGCTCGCCGGCGTCGAGGAGTCCCCGGGCGAGCTGATCTTCGTCCACGGCAAGCAGTACAAGTCCTACCGCGGCATGGGCTCGCTCGGCGCGATGCGCAACCGCGAGCGCGGCGCCTCGTACTCCAAGGACCGCTACGCCCAGGCCGACGTCAACGCCGAGGAGAAGCTGATCCCGGAGGGCGTCGAGGGCCAGGTCCCCTACCGCGGGCCCCTCGCCAACGTCGCGCACCAGCTCGTCGGCGGGCTCCACCAGTCGATGTGGTACGCGGGCACCCGCACCATCCCCGAGCTCCAGGAGCGCGGCCAGCTCATGCGCATCAGCGTCGCGGGCCTGCGCGAGAGCCACCCGCACGACATCCAGATGACGGTGGAGGCCCCCAACTACCAGGGCCGCTGACCTGACGTAAGCTCTTCCGGGGCTTGGTCCCGCGAACCGCGGGAAGACCAGATCACGTGGAGGAAGGGCGCAGTGGCTGCTGAGGTGGAGATCGGCCGTGGCAAGAGCGGCCGCCGGGCGTACGCCTTCGACGACATCGGCATCGTGCCGTCCCGCCGGACGCGCGATCCCGAGGAGGTCAGCGTCGCCTGGCAGATCGACGCCTACCGGTTCGAGATGCCGCTGGTCGTCGCGCCGATGGACAGCGTCGTCAGCCCCGCCACCGCGATCGCCGTCGGACGGCTCGGCGGGCTCGCCGTGCTCGACCTCGAAGGGCTCTGGACGCGCTACGAGAGCCCCGAGCCGCTGCTCGCCGAGATCGCCTCGCTGGACGACGTCCGCGCCACCCAGCGGCTCCAGGAGATCTACTCCGAGCCGATCAAGGAAGAGCTGATCGGCCGCCGGATCGAGGAGGTCCGCGAGGCGGGCGTCACCGTCGCGGCGCGGCTGTCGCCGCAGCGCACCGCACAGTTCCACAAGGCCGTCATCGACGCGGGCGTCGACCTGTTCGTGATCCGCGGGACGACCGTGTCCGCCGAGCACGTGTCCGGGCGCGCGGAGCCGCTGAACCTCAAGCAGTTCATCTACGACCTCGACGTCCCCGTGATCGTCGGCGGCTGCTCCACCTACACGGCGGCGCTGCACCTGATGCGCACCGGCGCGGCCGGCGTGCTGGTCGGGTTCGGCGGCGGTTCCGGGCACACGACGCGGACCGTCCTCGGCGTCGCGGTCCCGATGGCCACCGCGGTCGCCGACGTGGCCGCCGCCCGCCGCGACTACATGGACGAGTCCGGCGGCCGCTACGTGCACGTGATCGCCGATGGCGGCATGGTCAACAGCGGCGACATCGCCAAGGCGTTCGCCTGCGGCTCCGACGCCGTGATGGTCGGCTCCCCGTTCGCCCGCTCCACCGAGGCGCCCGGACGCGGCTACCACTGGGGCAGCGAGGCCCACCACGGCGACGTCCCCCGCGGCACCCGCATCGAGATCGGGACGATCGGGACGATGGAGCAGATCCTGCACGGCCCGTCCCACGTGGCCGACGGCTCCATGAACCTGATCGGCGCGCTGCGCCGCTCGATGGCCACCGCCGGGTACACGGAGCTGAAGGAGTTCCAGCGGGTCCAGGTCGTCGTGGCCCCCGGGCAGTCCACGGACTGAGCCGGTCCAGGGGCTGAGCCGGCCGCCGACTGAGAGACACCCCACCCCCGTTTGATCGCATCTCGGGGTGAACCGGTCCTTACTCTTGGGTAGGAACCTGTTCCGAAACCGAACCGCTGTGGGGGGATGCGCGATGACGGGATCACCGGTGACGGGTCTTGGAAGCTCCCGGCTCGGCCCGGCCGAGCGGGCGGCGGCCCTTGACCGCATGGCCCGCGAGGAGTTCGACGTCGTCGTGGTCGGCGGCGGCATCGTCGGCGCCGGCGCGGCGCTCGACGCGGCCACCCGCGGCCTGTCGGTCGCGGTGGTCGAGGCCCGCGACTACGCGTCCGGGACGTCGTCGCGGTCCTCCAAGCTGATCCACGGCGGGCTGCGCTACCTGGAGCAGTACAACTTCGACCTCGTCCGGGAGGCGCTGACCGAGCGCGCGCTGCTGCTCCAGCAGATCGCGCCGCACCTGGTGAAGCCCGTCCCGTTCCTGCTGCCGACGACGCACCGCGTGTGGGAGCGCGCGTACCTCGGTGCGGGCGTGGCCCTCTACGACGCCCTCTCCTTCCAGATGGGCAGCACGCGCGGCGTCCCGCACCACCGGCACCTGACGCGCCGCGGCGCGCTGCGCCTCGCGCCGTCCCTGCGCAAGGACGCCTTCACCGGCGCGATCCAGTACTGGGACGCGCAGGTCGACGACGCCCGCTACGTGCTGACCGTCCTGCGGACGGCGGCGGAGTACGGCGCCCAGATCGCTTCGCGCACCCAGTGCCTCGGGTTCCTGCGCGAGGGGGAGCGGGTCACCGGCCTGCGCATCCGCGACCTTGAGGGCGGCGCTACCAGCGAGGTCCGCGCGAAGCAGGTCGTCAACGCGACCGGCGTGTGGACCGACGACATCCAGGAGCTCGTCGGCGGACGCGGCCAGATCCACGTGAAGGCGTCCAAGGGCATCCACCTGGTCGTGCCGAAGGACCGCATCCACTCCTCGACGGGGCTCATCCTGCGCACCGAGAAGTCGGTGCTCTTCGTGATCCCCTGGGGCCGCCACTGGATCATCGGCACCACCGACACCGCCTGGGATCTCGACAGGGCCCACCCCGCCGCGTCCAAGGCCGACATCGACTACGTGCTGGACCACGTCAACTCCGTCCTGGCGACGCCGCTCACGCACGACGACGTGGAGGGCGTCTACGCGGGCCTGCGCCCCCTCCTCACCGGCGAGACCGAGGAGACGTCCAAGCTCTCCCGCGAGCACGTGGTCGCGCACCCCGTCCCGGGCCTCGTCCTGGTGGCGGGCGGCAAGTACACGACCTACCGGGTCATGGCCAAGGACGCCATCGACGCGGTCGCCCACGGCCTCGACGGCAAGGTCGCCCAGTCCTGCACCGACCGGATCCCGCTCGTCGGCGGCGACGGCTTCCAGGCCATGTGGAACGCCCGGCACCGCCTCGCCGCGCGCTCCGGCCTGCACGTCGCCCGCATCGAACACCTCCTGCGCCGCTACGGGACGCTCCTGGACGACCTGCTCGAACTCATCGCCGACAAGCCCGACCTCGCCAAGCCGCTGAGCGGGGCCGACGACTACCTGCGCGCCGAGGTCGTCTACGCCGCCACCCACGAGGGCGCCCGGCACCTCAACGACGTCCTCGCCCGCCGGACCCGCATCTCCATCGAGACCTGGGACCGCGGCGTCGGCGTCGCCCAGGAGGCGGCCGACCTGCTGGCCCCGGTCCTGGGCTGGTCCAAGAAGCAGCGCGACAGGGAGATCGAGTACTACCGCAAGCGCGTCGAGGCGGAGCGCGCCTCCCAGACGCAGGAGGGCGACCAGGAGGCCGACGCCCACCGCCGCGGCGCCCCCGACATCGTCCCCGTCGCCACGCCCTGACCCCGTCGCCTCCGGCCTGGCGCTCAGCGTTCGAGGCGGCCTCGCATGAGGGCCCTGCCGGTGCTGTACAGCTCGGCGGGGACCCGGACGGGGTCGAGGAGGTGCTGGAATGCCAGGCCGAAGTCGAGGGCCATGGTGAGGGTGGCGCGGTCGTCCGGAGCGATACCGTCGGGGGCGGTTTCGTCGGGGGCGGCGCCGTCCGCGGGTTGGAGCTCCCGGGCGAGTTCGGCGCGGCGTTCGGCGTACCAGTCGGCGATGCGCCACCCGGCGGCGTAGTCGCGCATGCCGTAGAGCCAGAACTCGACCAGGAGCAGGGCGAGGCGGCGTGGGGCCTCGCCCGGGTCGCGGCGGGACGGGCGGCCGGTGGGGTCGGCGTCCTCGGCGTCCTCGGCGGCGGCGCGGAGCTCCTCGCAGACGCCGGTGCGGGTGCGGGCGCTGGTGATGCGCTCCATCAGGGCGAGCAACATGTCGGTCTTGCCGGCGAAGTTGGAGTAGACGGCGCCCTTGGTGAGGCCGGCGGCCGCGGCGATGTCGTCGAGCGAGGCGCCGTGGATGCCGCGTTCGGCCCAGAGGCGCTCGGCGGCGGCGAGCAGGGCGGCGCGGGTCTGCTCCCGCCGGTCCCGGCGCGGCCGGGGGCGGCCGGGGTCACCCTCGGGCGTGCGGCCGCGGGCGTGCGTCATCGCTGTCCCTCCCCTGGACGGCGCCGCGCCCTCGGGCGGCGCTGAGATTCTCCTCCTGCTTTCGGGATACACCGGGCGGACACGGTCAGTCCTCGACTTGCACAACTCCGGCCTGCTTGGAACGGTCCGTTCGGCGAGGTTTGTCAGCCGCGGTCGGAGAAACCGGGATCGCCCGGGGGAGTCGGCGGGACCTAGTGGGGCATATCACTGCAAGTAGCGCATTACTTGCGGGTAGCCAAACTGGACGGGTGGTCATACCCTGCCTGCATGGCATCCCCGACGGTCCCTGCCGAAGGCGCGGCAGACCCTGCCGAAGGCGCGACGAACTCTGCCGAAGGCGTGAAGGACTCTGCCGAAGGCGCGAAGACCACTGCCGAAGGTCCGGCGAGCTCTGCCGAAGGCGTGAAGGACTCCGCTGACGGCACAGCGAACACTGCCGAAGGCGCGAAGACCGCTGCCGATGGCACGGCGAGCACGGCCGAAGGCGCGAAGGACTCCGCCGAAGGCGTGAAGGAGTCTGCCGAAGGCGCGGCAAGCACCGGAGGCGTGAAGGACTCTGCCGACGCCGCGGCGGACTCTGCCAAGAGCGCGGCGGAGCACAGCCTCCCCAAGGCGCTGATCGACCGGCTGGTCTCGCATGTCGTCTCGGACGGCGCCGAGACCGCGACGATCCCCACCCCCTTCACCGGTGAGCCGCTCGCGGCCGTTCCGCTGTCGAGCCCCGAGGACGTCCGGGCCGCCTACGAGCGGGCGCGCAAGGCGCAGCGGGCCTGGGCGGCGCTGCCGGCGGGCGAGCGGGTCAAGCCCTTCCTGCGGCTCGCGGACGCCCTGGTCGACCGGCGCGAGGAGATCCTCGACGTCATCCAGCTGGAGACCGGCAAGGCGCGCCGCCACGCCATGGAGGAGTTCCTCGATGTGGCGCTGTGCTCGCTCTACTACGCCCGGCGGGCCCCGCGGCTGCTGAAGCCGCGCCGCCGCCAGGGGATGATGCCCGGGGTGACCCGCGTCCAGGAGCTGCGGCACCCGAAGGGCGTCGTGGCGCTGATCGCGCCGTGGAACTACCCGTTCGCGCTCGGGGCCAGCGACATCGCGCCGGCGCTGATGGCGGGCAACGCGGTCATCCACAAGCCGGACACCCAGACCTGCCTGTCCAGCCTGTGGGTCCTCGACCTGCTGGTGTCGCTCGGGCTGCCCAAGGACCTGTGGCAGATCGTCGTCGGGGAGCCGTCCGAGATCGGCGACCCGCTGGTGGACAACGCCGACTACGTCTCGTTCACCGGCTCCACGCGCGGTGGCAAGGCGATCGCGGAGAAGGTGGCGCCGCGCCTGGTCGCCTACTCGCTGGAGCTCGGCGGCAAGAACCCGATGATCGTCATGCCGGACGCCGACGTCGAGCGCGCCGCGCGCGGCGCCGTCCGCGCGTGCTTCACCAACGCCGGGCAGCTGTGCATCTCGATCGAGCGGATGTACGTGCACGAGGACGTCTACGACCGCTTCGTCCCGAGGTTCGTCGAGCTGGTCAAGGGCATGAAGCTCGGCACCGGCCTGAACTTCGAGGCCGAGATGGGCTCGCTGACCCACAAGCGCCAGCTGGACGCGGTTTCCGCGCACGTCGACCAGGCCGTCAAGGAGGGCGCGACCGTCCTCGCCGGCGGGAAGGCCCGTCCGGACGTCGGCCCGCTGTTCTACGAGCCGACGGTCCTCGCGGACGTCAACGGCGACATGGACCTGTGCGCGAACGAGACGTTCGGCCCCGTCGTCTCCGTCTACAAGTACCGGGACGAGGACGAGGTCGTCGCCCGCGCCAACGACACGTCCTACGGGCTGAACGCGTCGGTGTGGACGAAGAACGCGGCGCGCGGCCGCCGCATCGCCGCCCGCATCCAGGCGGGGACGGTCAACATCAACGACGGCTACGGCGCCGCGTACGCCTCGTACGACTCCCCGATGGGCGGGATGAAGCAGTCCGGTGTGGGACGCCGCCACGGGTCCGAGGGGCTGCTGAAGTTCACCGAGGTCCAGACCGTCGCGAGCCAGCACTTCATGGACCTGGAGCCGCCGGCCGCCATCGGCTACGACAAGTTCGCCGACTACATGGCCACCGGCATCAAGCTCATGAAGAAGCTGCGGATCAAGTAGGGAACGCCTGTGAAGCATGACTTCGACGTGCTCGTCGTCGGGTCGGGGTTCGGCGGCAGCGTCTCGGCGCTGCGGCTGACCGAGAAGGGCTACCGGGTCGGGGTCATCGAGGCGGGCCGCCGCTTCGACACGAACCCGGCCGGGGCGCCGGGGTCCCGGTATCCGGAGCTGCCGAGGACGAACTGGCGCATCGCCCGCTACCTGTGGGCGCCCGCGCTCGGCCTGACCGGCATCCAGCGGATGCACCTCATCCGCGGCGCGAAGTCGAGCCGCGTGATGGTGCTGGCGGGCGCGGGCGTCGGCGGCGGGTCCCTCAACTACGCCAACACGCTGTACGTCCCGCCGGAGCCGTTCTTCAAGGACCGGCAGTGGGCGCACATCACCGACTGGCGGGACGAGTTGGCGCCCTACTACGAGCAGGCGAAGCGCATGCTCGGCGTCGTCCAGAACCCGACGACGACGGCGGCCGACAAGGTCATGAAGCGGGTCGCCGACCGGATGGGCAAAGGCGAGACGTTCGTGAAGACGCCCGTCGGCGTCTACTTCGGGCGCGGCGCCGGGATCGAGAGCGCCGACCCCTACTTCGGTGGCGAGGGCCCGCGCCGGCGCGGCTGCCTGGAGTGCGGCGAGTGCATGACGGGCTGCCGCCACGGCTCGAAGAACATGCTGACGGAGAACTACCTGTACCTGGCCGAGAAGGCGGGCGCCCGGGTGATGCCGCTCAGCCGCGTCACCGCGGTGCGGCCGCGCGCCGGGGGCGGCTACGAGGTCGACATCGTCCGGACCGGCTCGTTCGGCCGCAACCGCAAGACGCTCACTGCCGAGCAGGTCGTCTTCGCCGCGGGCACCTACGGGACGCAGAAGCTCCTGCACAAGCTGAAGTCGACCGGGCTGCTGCCGCGGCTGTCCGACCGGCTCGGCGCCCTGACCCGCACCAACTCCGAGGCGATCCTGGGCGGCGGGCGCCGGGGCGGCAAGCCGGGCCCGGACTTCTCCGAGGGCGTGGCGATCACGTCCTCGTTCCACCCGACGCCGGACACCCACATCGAGCCCGTCCGGTACGGCCGCGGCTCGAACCTGCTCGCGAGCCTGCAGACCCTCCTGGTGGACGGCGACCGGCCGGGGGAGCGGCACAGGCCGCGGATCCTGAAGTTCGCCCGTGAGGTGGTGCGCCGGCCCGGCGACCTCGTCCAGCTCTTCGACGTCCGGCGCTGGTCGCAGCGGACCGTCATCGCGCTGGTCATGCAGACCCGCGACAACTCGATCACGCTGAGCCCGAAGAAGGGCCCGTTCGGGTGGGACGTCCGCGCGTCCGCCGGGCACGGCGAGCCGAACCCGACCTGGATCCCCGAGGGGCACGAGGCGACCCGCCTGATCGCCGAGGAGATCGGCGGCATCCCGGGCGGCGCCTGGGGCGACCTGTTCGACATCCCGATGACCGCGCACTTCCTCGGCGGCTGCGCGATCGGCGACTCCGCCGAGACGGGCGTGATCGACCCCTACCACCGCGTCTACGGGCACCGCGGACTGCACGTCGTGGACGGCTCCGCCGTCTCGGCCAACCTGGGCGTCAACCCGTCGCTCACCATCACGGCCCAGGCCGAGCGCGCCATGTCGTTCTGGCCGAACCGTGCGGAGAAGGACCCTCGCCCCGCCCTGGGCGACGCCTACCGGCGCCTCGCCCCGGTCGCGCCGAAGAACCCCGTCGTCCCGGCCGACGCCCCCGCGGCTCTGAAACTCCCGATAGTCGACATCGCCTGACCCGCTCGGTGGCCGCCCCGGCGGAAGCCGAGGAGCCCGGTGCCGGAGCGGAAAGCTCCGGCACCGGGCTCACCGGTCAGACGGGGTACGTAATCAGGCGCCGTCGGGGATCAGGCGCGGTAGGCGGCCCACTGGTTCTTCATGCGCGTGGACTGGCCCGGCGTGAACTCGTACATGCAGGAGTCGTAGCTGTAGTCCATGAAGTTGTGGATGGGGTCGGCGCCGGGCGCCGAGCAGGTGTCGCGGCCGGTCGGGCAGCCTGAGGCCGGGCTCTGTTCGGCGGGCGTGTCGGAGACGCTGTCGCCGGAGCCGCTGCACCCGCCCTGGAACGTGTGGTAGAGCCCCATCCAGTGGCCGACCTCGTGGGTTCCGGTGTCGCCCTCGTTGTAGTTGCCGATCGAGCCGCCCGGCAGGCTCTGGTAGTGGACGACGACGCCGTCCATCGACGGCTGGGAGCGGTAGCTGCTCGGGAACGTGGCCCAGCCGAGGAGGCTGCTGCCGAGGTCGGCGGTGTAGAAGTTGAGGTCCTGCGCGTTGCCGGTGTGCAGCGCGGACTTCATCTTCCTCTCGTTGCCCTCGGGGTCGGAGAACCAGGCCGCGTTCTGCGTCCGCCTGATCTCGGCCAGAGTGAACGTGACGCCGCTGCCGGCGTAGGCGTTGTTGAGGACGGTGAGCTGCTTGTTCAGGACCGAGTCGGACACGTTGCCCGCGCTGCCGTAGACGACCTGGAAGTGCACCCGGACGGTGATGGCCGCCGCGGTGCTCGCCTTCCTCAGCTTGCCGACGCGGTTCTGGAAGTCCTTCTCCATCGCGGCGACCTGGGCCGCTCCGGGCTGGTTCCGCTCGGTGGCGTGGGCCCCGGCCCGGACGCGGGCCTGCGCGGGCTGGTCGGCGCAGACGGTGGACGAGGCGTGCCCGGCGGAAGGGGCGGCGAGTGTGGCGGGTGCGGCAGGGGCGTACGCCGTGAAGGCGGCGGCCATGCCGAGTACGGCGGCGATTCCGGCGCGTTTCATGGAACTCCTTGGGGGTGCTGCGCGAGCGGGGGAGCGCGCGCTGGGGGAGCGGAGTCATCGCTGGAACTAGGGTGAATGCGAACAAACAACGCGTCTTTAGCAAACCTGAACGAACACGGATGCGTAATGCTGAATACGGCGCCGTAGCGCGGCGGCGTAGCGTGGCCCCATGGATGTGGAGGCCGAGGCGGCACGCATCATGGCCGAGCTGCGGGCGCAGGCGGACCCGGTGCGGGCCGAGGGGGAGAAGCGCTATCTGAAGAGCGAGTTCGCCCATATCGGCGTCCCCGTTCCCGCGCTGCGCAGGATCGCGGTGTCGGCGGTCAAGACCAAGCCGACACGGGAGGAACTGGTCGCCCTCGCCGCGACCCTCTGGGACGTCACCGACGAAGGCCGCCCGGTGCACGAGGCCCGCATGGCCGCCATCGAGGTGCTCATGAAGCGGGTGGCGTTGTTGGAGCCGCGCGACGTGAGCCTGGCCGAACGGCTCATCCGCGACTCGGCGAGCTGGGTGTACGTCGACCAGCTCGCGGAGAAGGTCGTCGGCGCCCTGGTCTTCCGCCACCCGGACCTGGCGGCGGTGCTCGACGCGTGGGTCGCCGACCCCTACATGTGGGTGCGGCGCACGGCGATGCTGGCGCTCATGGCGGGTGTGCGGGCGGGAGATCCCGACCTCGCCCGCATCGACCGCTACGGGGACGCGCTGATCGCCGAACGCGAGTTCTTCATCCGCAAGGTCATCGGCTGGGTGCTCCGCGAACTGTCCAAGAAGGACCCCGACTGGGTGGCCGCCTGGGTCGAACCCCGCCTCGACACCATCTCAGGCGTGACCCTACGCGAGGCCGTCCGCCGCCTACCCCCCGAAGTAGCGACCCACCTCAAGACCACCGCCAAGAACAAGACCGCCACCAGGAGCAAGGCCGGAGTGGGCCGGGGCTGAGTGCAAGGCCGGGGCTGATGGTCAGGCCGCGGCCTGTAAGCGGACCGCGGCCGACGGCCGTGTCAGGCGCGGTAGGCCGTCCACACCTTGTGGATGCGGGCGCCCTGGCCGGCGGTGAAGGAGTTCATGCAGGTGTCGTAGCTGTAGTCCATGTAGTTGTGGATCGGGTCGTCGCCGGGCGTAGGGCAGGTGTCCTTGTAGGCCGGGCAGCCGTTGGTGGGGTCGCGCTCGGCGGGGGTGTCGGAGACGCGGTCGCCCTGGCCGCTGCAGCCGTCCTGGAACGTGTGGTACAGCCCCAGCCAGTGCCCCACCTCGTGGGTCGCGCTGAACCCCTTGTTGAAGTTGTGGATGGAGCCCCCCGGCATGCTGGCGTAGTGGATGGTGACGCCGTCCATCTCGAGGTCGGACTTGTACCTCCAGGGGAAGGTCGACCAGCCGAGCAGGTCGCCGCCGATGTAGGTGCTGTAGAGGTTCAGGTCGGCCTTGCCGCCCCTGTGCAGCTTCGGCTTGTAGGTGTCCTCGTAGCGTTCCGGGTCGCCGAACCAGGCCGCGTTGTCGGTGCGGCTCACGGCCTTGAGCGTGAAGGAGACGTGCGTGTCAGCGCCTCCGTTGCGCCCGCCGTAGGACGCGTTCATCGTGTCGATCTGGCGCTGGATCATCGCAAGGGACACGTTGCCCTTCGCGCCGGCGTGGATCACATGGAAGTAGACCGGAATGGTGATCCGCGCCCCTCGGCGCAGGCCGGCCGCCTTCGCGGACCCGTGCTTGCCCTGGCCGAGATCGTCGAGGATCCGGTTCAGGCGCGCTTCCACGGCCGCGGCCTCGGCGGGGCTCAGGTCCAGGTCGTCGCGGACATGGCCGTCCGTCCGGTGCCGCACGTCGGCGTGCCGCTCGGCTGAGCGGTTCGCGGCGAGGGGCTGCGCGCAGTCGCCGCCCCGGCGTTCGTGCCACGGGCTCGCGGACGGCCCGGAAGGCGCGGCGGGGACGAGGGCGGCGAGCAGAGCGGCGGCGGCGAGCAGCTTCACGGCACTCCTAGGGACGTCGCTCGCGGCCGGGGACCGGGCGAGCGCGGCGTTCCGGCGAGCACGGCGCACCCCCGGAGGCCGACTTCCGCGGAGACCGGGTTCGCGAGGAGACCGGGCCTCGGGGGAGAGCGGGCTTCCGGGAGAGCTGTGCTTCGCCGAATACAGGACGTCATCAACTGATAGCAGAACGCGGTCATTCTGTATGTGTGATCAAGGTAAATCGATGCTGACCGTTATCGGTCAGTTGCCGCATGTAACGATCGGCTCCGGGGTGCGGCGCATCGGCGCAGGCAGGGGCCCGTAGACTGGGAGACCCTTCCGGCCGGGCGAAAGGCGTAGTTGGTGGCCGCAGACCAGTCCTTTGACACCGTCCTCGTCGTCGACTTCGGCGCGCAGTACGCGCAGCTGATCGCACGACGGGTCCGCGAGTGCCATGTGTTCAGCGAGATCGTGCCGTCCACCATGCCGGCGGCGGAGATGCTCGCCAAGCGGCCGAAGGCGATCATCCTCTCGGGCGGCCCGGCTTCGGTGTACGCCGAAGGCGCCCCGGTCGTGCCGGAGGGCCTGTTCGACATCGGCGTCCCCACGCTCGGCATCTGCTACGGCCACCAGGTGATGGCGCAGGCCCTCGGCGGGACGGTCGAGAACTCCGACGTCGCCGAGTACGGCGGCGCCACCGTCGCCGTCACGTCCCCGGGCATGCTGTTCGCGGGCTTGCCGCACGAGCAGGCGGTGTGGATGTCGCACCGCGACTTCGTGAGCAGCGCCCCCTCCGGCTTCACCGTGACGGCCAGCACGGACGTCACCCCGGTCGCGGGCATGGAGGACCTGGAGCGCGGCTTCTTCGGCGTCCAGTTCCACCCCGAGGTCCTGCACACCCAGCACGGCATGGAGATCCTGCGGCGCTTCCTCTACGAGGGCGCCGGGTGCCGGCCGAACTGGACGATGGTGAACATCGCGGACGAGTCCATCGAGGCCGTCCGGCAGCAGGTCGGCGAGAAGCGGGTCATCTGCGCGCTGTCGGGCGGGGTCGACTCCGCCGTCGCCGCCGCGCTCGTCCAGCGCGCCATCGGCGACCAGCTGACCTGCGTGTTCGTCGACCACGGCCTGCTGCGCAAGGGCGAGCCCGAGCAGGTCGAGAAGGACTTCGTCGCGGCCACCGGCGTGAACCTGCACGTTGTGGACGCCCAGGAGCGCTTCCTGTCCGCCCTCGACGGCGTCACCGATCCGGAGGAGAAGCGCAAGATCATCGGCCGCGAGTTCATCCGGGTGTTCGAGGAGGCGGCCCGCGAGATCGTCCACGGCGGGTCCGGGGCCGCCGGGGAGCCGGCCGAACCGGTCGAGTTCCTCGTCCAGGGGACCCTCTACCCGGACGTGGTCGAATCGGGCGGCGGCACCGGCGCGGCCAACATCAAGTCGCACCACAACGTCGGCGGCCTCCCCGAGGACCTCCAGTTCAAGCTGGTCGAGCCGCTGCGGACGCTGTTCAAGGACGAGGTCCGCGCGCTCGGCGAGCAGCTCGGCCTGCCCGCCGAGATCGTCTGGCGGCAGCCGTTCCCCGGCCCCGGCCTCGGCATCCGCATCATCGGCGCCGTCACGCGCGACCGCCTGGACATCCTCCGCGACGCCGACGCCATCGCCCGCGAGGAGCTCACCCGCGCCGGCCTCGACCGCGACATCTGGCAGTTCCCGGTCGTCCTGCTCGCGGACGTGCGGTCCGTGGGCGTGCAGGGCGACAGCCGCACGTACGGGCACCCGATCGTGCTGCGTCCGGTGACCAGCGAGGACGCGATGACCGCCGACTGGGCGCGGCTCCCCTACGAGGTCCTGCAGCGGATCTCCACCCGCATCACCAACGAGGTCCGCGAGATCAACCGCGTCACCGTCGACATCACCTCCAAGCCCCCGGGCACCATCGAGTGGGAGTAGCAGGCACGGCGAAGGCCCGGACGGATCCGTCCGGGCCTTTCGCTTTCACCGGCCGGCGCCGGCCCTGCCGCCAGGCCGTGCCGCCGGCGTCAGACGTGCTGTCGGCCGAGCAGTCAGACGGTGGCGGGGGCCAGGGCGGCCTCGGCGTCCAGCGTCGCGGCGGCCGCGTTCACCACGGCGGCGATCCGCAGCGCCTCCTGGACGAGCTCGCGCGACAGGCCCGCCTCGCGGACGACCTTCTCGTGCGACTCCAGGCACCGCCCGCAGCCGTTGATCGCCGACACGGCGAGGCACCACAGCTCGAAGTCGACCTTGTCGACGCCGGGCTTCCCGATGATCGACATCCGCAGCCGGGCCGGGAGGGTCGCGTACGTCTCGTCCCCGATCAGGTGGGTGGCGCGGTAGTACACGTTGTTCATCGCCATGATCGACGCGGCGCCCTTGGCCGCCTCGAACGCCTCGGCGGACAGGTTGTCGCCCGCCTCCTCGGCCAGCTCCCGGATGACGACGGTGCTGCGTGTGGCGAGGGCGCAGGCGAGGACCGTCCCCCACAGCTGCTGGTCGGTGAGCTGGGAGGTCGAGGTCAGCGAGCCCAGGTTGAGCTTGGTGTCCTTGGCGTAGCCCGGGAGGGCGCCCTTCAGCGCGTCCACGCTCATGATCATGCGTCCTTTCGTGCGGACGGCCGGCCGCGGTCCGCGCGGCCGGCCGCCGTCGGTCGTGCTGGGACTCCGCGGGATCGGACCCGGTGAGAGGCTCAGGCGCCCGCGAGCAGCTTGGTCGCGTCGAGCGTCTCCTCGCCCTTGTTCCAGTTGCAGGGGCACAGCTCGTCGCTCTGCAGCGCGTCCAGCACCCGCAGGACCTCCTTGACGTTCCGGCCGACGGAACCGGCGGTCACCATGGCGAACTGGATCTCGTTGTTCGGGTCCACGATGAACGTCGCGCGCTGGGCGACGCCGTCCTCGGTGAGGATGCCGAGCGCCTCGGACAGCTCGCGCTTGAGGTCGGACATCATCGGGAACGGGATCTCCCGCAGGTCCGGGTGGTCCTTGCGCCACGCGTAGTGGACGAACTCGTTGTCGACCGACGCGCCCAGCACCTGAGCGTCGCGGTCGGCGAAGTCCTCGTTGAGGCGGCCGAACTCGGCGATCTCGGTGGGACAGACGAAGGTGAAGTCCTTCGGCCAGAAAAAGACCACGCGCCACTTGCCCTCGTAGGACTTGTGGTTGATCGTCTCGAACGCGTTGTCGGCGTCCAGCGAGACGCAGGCGGTGAGCTCGTACTCGGGGAACTTGTCACCGACAGTAAGCAACGCATGCTCCTTCGACATGAGAAAGGGTCGCCTCCGCATGAGGAGGCGCAGGAAGGCCGCGGGCTTCCCGCCTCGGCGGCCGTGTCACTCACAGTGCCGTGAGTCGATTCGCAAGAGAAATCGATCTGTCGCAAGTGATCGATAGGAACTTCTTATCAATAGCCCGCTTGCCTGCACTGACCTGCGGAGCAATGACCGGGTGGTGCGGAAACCAAGCCGACTACTAGATGTAAATCACATCGACTCGCCCAAAACGGGCTTCACGCTCGGTGACGAGCCAGTGTAGGGCGTCGAGCCCGCACAATACGCATCGAGTGACCTATCCCTCAAAGCCGGTCATTCTCTCGGGCGTGGGCGGCGGCGTGGGTGGCGAGGGCTTCGGCGGCGTCGGCGAACATGTCGGCCAGGCCGGGCAGGGTGGTCTTGAGTTCGCCGTCCAGCCAGGCGATGAGGTTCTCGTTCCAGCCGGCGACCAGCATGGTGGCGACGAACTGCACCCGCGCGTCGGCGTCGGGCGGGATGTCGTAGAACGTCCGGGCGTACTCGATGACCCGGCGGGTGTAGTCGCGGCGTGCGGCGGCCTGGCGCTCGCGCAGGACGGGACTGGCGGTCGCCTCCACCAGCATCACGCGGACCTTCCGGGGGTCCGCACGGCTCATCTCCAGGGCGGCCACGGCGGCGGAGCGGACGGTCGTGCGCAGGCCGGCGTCCGGCCCCGCGGCGGCGACGCCCTGCGCGGCGGCCTCGGCGACCTCCGTGACGATCCGGTCGTGGACCTCGGTCAGCAGCGCGTCCAGGTCGGCGAAGTTCTCGTAGAAGTAGCGCGGGTTGAGGCCGGCGCGAGCGCAGACGGCGCGCAGGGACGTGCCTCGGACGCCTTCCGCCGCGAGCAGGTCGAGGGCCGCCTCCAGGAGCGCGGCGCGGCGGTCGGCGCGGCGGCGGTCGGCGGTGACGCCGCCGTACGGGCGAGGGCTCACCTCCCAATCTTGACACAGGCGTTTCCAGAACCTACCTTTCTGGCAACACGCGTATCCAGATGGGGAGGCCCCCATGCCCCGGACCAGCGAAGCCGACTCCCCGAAGCGCGAGCCCGTGAACGGCGGGCCGCAGGCCGATCGGGCGGACATGGCGCGCATCTTCGCGCCGCTCATGCACGAGCACGACTACGTCATCGACCAGATAGACGGGGAGCTCCCGTCCGGCCTCACCGGCACGCTGTACCGGATCGGCCCGGGCAAGTGGGAGGTCGGGCGCACGCTGATGCACCACCTCTTCGACGGCGACGGGATGGTCTCGCAGTTCGCCTTCGACGGCCGGTCCGTGCGGTTCCGCAACCGCTACGTCCGGACGCCGCAGTTCAAGCACGGCATGGTCTCCAGCGCCCCCAGCCACCCGGGGGTCGGAACGCCGCTTCCCGGCGGATTCTGGGCCAACTTCGTTAAGGGGAAGGGGCCGGCGAACGTCGCCAACACCGGCGTGGCGCTGCACGCCGACCGGCTGCTGGCCCTGTGGGAGGGCGGTCCGCCGCACCGCCTCGACCCCGACACCCTGGAGACGCTCGGCGCGTACGACTTCGACGGGCGTCTGCGCGGCGCGCTCAAGGCGTTCTCCGCTCATCCGAAGTGGGATCCGGTGACGGGCGAGATGTTCAACTTCGGGCAGGACTTCACCCCGCTGCCGTCCCTCAACTGCTGGAAGGTCGACCGGCACGGCAGGCTGCGGCGGCTGGCCAGAGTCCGGATGCTGAACATGCCGTGGAACCACGACGTGGCGCTGACGACCGAGCACATGGTGTTCGTCCTGGACCCGTACATGGTCGACCTGCGCACCATGTTCGGCGGCGGCGCGTCGGTGTTCGACGCGATCCGGCACCGTCCCGAGAAGGGGACGCGCTTCGTGCTGGTGCCGCGCAACGGCGGCCCCGCGCGGATCGTGGAGCACGAGTCGCTCGTGCACGTCCACGTGGCGAACGCCTTCGAGGACGGCACCGACACCGTCGTCGACCTGGTGCGCTTCGACGACTTCGAGGCGATCAGACGGGACCTGTCCGAGTTCCGCACGCGCTTCACCGACCTGCCGTCCAGCAGGCTCATGCGCTACCGGATCACCCCGGCGGGCCGCGTGATCGAGACGCAGTTGTCAGACACGCCTGGCGAGTTCCCCCAGTACGACTGGCGCCTCTCCACGCGCCGCCACCGCTTCACCTACATGACGGGACGGACGGGCCCGAGCGGCGAGTACGACACCATCCTGAAGGTCGACAACGACACCGGGCATACGCAGGCGCATGAGGCCGGCCCGGACACCTATGTGGGCGAGCCCATCTTCGTGCCCCGCGCGCCGGATTCCGACGAGGACGACGGGTGGCTCCTAACCGTGGTGTATCTCGCCCCAGAGCACCGGTCGCGGCTCACCATCCTGGACGCCCGGGACCTCGCCCCCGTCGCGAACCTCCACCTTCCGCACCACCTCCCCTTCGGCTTCCACGGCACCTTCACCTCACGAGTCGCCGATCCCGGCGCCCCGATCCCGCACCCCGACCGCCTCCCCATCCACTGAGCCCCGCCCCATCGTGTGGGCGCAGTACCGCGCGGACGCTGTGGCGAATCCCACCCCGCCTCGACCTGGGACATGTCACGGTGCGTGACCTCGGTTGGGTAATCTCTCGGTCAGGATGGCGATCAGCAGACCGACGGTGGCCCAGTTGCGGGCCTTCCTGGCATTGGCGGAGTACCTGCATTTCCGCGACGCCGCCGCCGCGCTCCGCATGAGCCAGCCCGCCCTGTCCGGAGCCGTGGCGGCGCTTGAGGAGAGCCTCGACACTCGCCTCGTCGAGCGGACGACGCGCAAGGTCCTGCTGACGCCCGCGGGTGAGCGGGTCGCGCGGCGCGCCGAGACCGTCCTGGCGGAACTCGACCGGCTGGTCGAAGAGGTCAAGGCCGTCCGGGGGCCGCTCGTGGGGCCGCTCCGCGTGGGGGTCATCCCGACCGTCGCTCCGTACCTGCTTCCCGTCGTCCTGCCGCGGCTCGCCAAGGAGTTCCCCGACCTGGAACTGTCCGTGCACGAGGAGCAGACGAGTCACATCGTCGCGGAACTGCTCGCCGGGCGCCTGGACGTGGTGCTGCTGGCGCTCCCCGTGCCGGCGGCGGGCGTGACCGAGCTGCCGCTGTACGACGAGGACTTCGTGCTCGTCGCGCCCGCGGGATTCGACCTGGACGCCACCGAGGTGGAGCGGGAGGCGCTGAACGACCTCGACGTCATCCTCCTGAACGAGGGCCACTGCCTGCGCGACCAGGCGCTCGACGTCTGCAGGGAGGTGGGCGCGCGCGCCGCGGCGGCCACGTACGCGACGAGCCTGGCGACGCTGGTCCAGCTCGTGTCGGGCGGGCTCGGGGTGACGCTCGTCCCCGAGACGGCGCTGCACGTGGAGACCCGCCGGGCGCCGAACCTCGGCGTGCACCGGTTCGCGGCACCGGCGCCCTTCCGCCGCGTCGGCCTCGGCTTCCGGTCGACGTCGCCGCGCGCGGACGAGTTCGAAGCGCTCGCCGCGAGCATCCGCACCGCCGTCGCCGACTCGGGCGTCGCCCCCGGCATCCGTCCCGCCTGATCTGGTCCGTCTGATCTGGTCCGTCCGGTATCTGCCCGCCTGGAACTCGGGGCGTCGGGGGCGGTGGGCGGCCGATCCGGGGATTAAGGCGCGGGTCAAGTGGCGGCCAGGCGGGGTCAAGTCTGCGTCAGGGGACGTCCTCGCAATAGCGATGCGCGTTCGTGCGGCGGCGTGACGTCACCATGCTCGTGGGGCGAGGAGGAGGCCCCATGTCCCCGAAGCTCAGCGTCGTCGTGCCTTTCCACAACACCGAGGAGTACTTCCGGGAGTGCCTGGAGTCGCTGGCCGGCCAGACGCTGGGCGACCTCGAAGTGATCATGGTGGACGACGGGTCCACCGACAACGGCGCCGTGATCGCCAAGGACATGTGCGGCCGCGACCCCCGGTTCCGGCTGTTCACGCGGGAGAACGAGGGGCCGGGGCCGGCCCGCAACGCCGGGGTGCGGCAGGCGAGGGGCGAGTACCTGGCGTTCGCCGACGCCGACGACGTCGTGGAGCGCGAGGCCTACGCGCGGCTGGTCGCGTCCCTCGAACGGACCGGGTCCGACATGGCGTGCGGGAACGTCCAGCGGATGGACGACGACCGGACCTGGCAGTCGTTCCTGCACGACGGCCTGTTCACGGAGCCCCGGTCGAAGACGCATGTGTCGTCCATGCCGATGCTGATGCGCGACCGGACGCCGTGGAACAAGGTGTACCGCCGCTCGTTCTGGACCCGGACGGGTCTGGAGTTCCCCCCGGGCTACTACGAGGACCCTCCGGTCACGGCGCGCGCGCACGCGCTGGCCCGCTCCGTGGACGTCCTGAGTGAGACCGTCTACTTCTGGCGCAGGCGCCCCGGGTCCATCACAGAGGACCGCTACGACTGGGACAACTTCAGCCAGCGCATGCGCTCCGCGCGGGCCGTGCGGGACGGTCTGGCCGACTACGCGCCGCACCTCCTGAACGCCTACGACGAGCACGTCCTCATCCCCATCGAACTCCGCGTCCTTTTCGAGGCCCTCCCCAGGACGCAGGACGAGCACCGCGGGGAGCTCCTCGCCATCGGGGCGGCCCTGGCCAGGCAGGTGAGCCCGCGCGTCCTGAAGCGGCAGCCCGCGATGACCCGCCTCCAGATGCACCTGCTGTGCCGGCGGATGATGCCGGAGCTGCTGGAGGTGCTGCGCTACGTCCAGCTGCGCAAGGCGGCGGACGCGCCGCGGGTGCGGCGCGGCCTGCGCCACCGCTGGTACGCGCAGTTCCCGTTCTTCGAGGACGAGGAGCGGGGCGTCCCGGCCCACGTGTACGACGTGACCGACGAGCTCAGGCCGGTCGCGGTGATCGACCGGGCCACCTGGGCGGACGGCCGGCTCCGCCTGGAGGGCCACGCCTACATCCGCCATCTGGACTCCTCCAGCGAGGACGGGTCCCGCATCCGGCTCTGGCTGCTGGCGTCCAACAAGCGGGGCCTCGTGCGCGTCCCGGTCAGGAGGGTCCGCAGGCCGGACGTGACCGCCGGGTCGCGGCAGTCGAACGTGACCTACGACTGGTCCGGGTTCGTCGCGGAGGTCGACCCGTCCTCGCTGCGGATGTTCGGCCGCTGGCGGGACGTCGACTGGGTGCCGTGCGTCGAGATCGTCAACCGGGGGCTGCGGCGCCGGTCGACGTTCACCGGCCCGCGCCTCACCGGGCGGCAGTGGCCGCGGGAGCGGGAGTGCGCGCCGGGCGTGCTCGTCCAGGGCGTCGCCGGCCGGCACCGGTTCATGATCCAGGTGCGCCGCACGCCGGCGGCGGTCGTCGGCTGCCATCTGGAGGGCGGCGAGCTGTGGCTGGACGGCTGGAGCCGCGTTCCGCTCGGGGACGAGCCGCGCGTCACCGCCGCACCGAGGTCGGGGCGGGGCAAGGTGCTCGGGGCGGTCGAGCCGGTCGGCGCCGAAGGGTTCCGGGCGCGGCTGCCGGTCGCCGGGCTGGTCCGGCGCCCGGGCGACTGGGAGGTCACCCTCTCGGACGGGATCCGCCCCTACCTGGACGAGGATCCGGCGGGCGCGGCGTTCCCCGTCCCCGGCGGGGAACTGGAGATCGCCAGGACCCGGCGCAGCGCCCTGCGGATCGTCGTGCGCGGCCGCGTGCTCGCCGTCGAGGAGGTGTCGTGGTCGCCGGACGGCGCGCTCCACCTGGCGGGCACCTGCTCGGACCGGATCGGGCGGCCGGACTCGCTGACCCTCAGGCGGCGTCGGTCGAGCGAGGAGCACGTCGTCGGGCTGAACTGGGAGGACGACCGGTTCACCGCGGTGTTCTCGCCCGCGCGCATGCCGGTGTTCGGGCTGTCCCGTCCGCTGGTCTCCGGCCGCTGGGACGTCGTCGCCGCCGTCGGGGGGCAGGAGCAGCCGGTGGTCGTCCGGCGCCACACCCTCCGCGACCTGCCCGAGCCGTTCGAGGCGGGGCTGCACCGGATCACGGTCCGGGCCCAGAAGAGCGACCAGTTGCAGCTGCGCGTGGAGACGGCCCTGGACGACGACGAGCGCGGGGCCTACGCGCAGAGCCGCATACGGTCCGGGCACTACCGGCGCCACCTGAACCTGCCCGTCCGTGAACTGGCCGTGTTCGACGCGTACCGGGGACGCCAGTACTCGTGCAATCCGCGCGGCATCTACGACGAGCTCCGGCGGCGCGACACCGACCTGGAATGCGTGTGGGTCACCGAGAACGGGCAGTTCGGCAAGCCGGCGGGCGCCCGGACCGTCCTCACCGGGACGCGGGAGCACTACGAGGCGCTCGCCCGCGCGCGCTACATCTTCGGCAACTGGTCGCAGCAGGAGTGGTTCACCAAGCGCGAGGACCAGACCTACGTGCAGTGCTGGCACGGGACGCCGCTGAAGAAGCTCGGATACGACGTCAAGCGGATGCCCTACAAGCGCACCGAGGGCGTGGACTGGATGGAGTACGACGTCCCTCAGTGGGACCTCCTGCTCACCCAGAACGCGTTCTCCGTGCCGCTGTTCCGGCGCGCGTTCGGCTACTCCGGCGAGGTCCTCGAAAGCGGCTACCCCCGCAACGACGTGCTGAGCAGCCCGCACCGCGACGAGATCGCGGCGGCGGTGCGGCGGCGGCTCGGCATCCCGGAGGGCAAGCGGGTCGTCCTGTACGCGCCGACGTGGCGGGACGACTTCCACCACGCGATCGGCAAGCGCGCGTTCCGCCTCGAATTCGAGATCGACAGGTTCCGCGCCGCGCTGGGCCGCGACCACGTCCTGCTCCTGCGGACGCACTACCTCGTCACCGACCGCCCAAGGCTGCGGCCGGGCGACTGCGTCATGGACGTGTCCGTCTACCCCGACATCTCGGAGCTGTTCCTCATCAGCGACGTGCTCGTCACCGACTACTCGTCGTCCATGTTCGACTTCGCCGTGACCGGCCGCCCGATGGTGTTCTTCACCTACGACCTGGAGCGCTACCGCGACCACGTGCGCGGCTTCTACTTCGACTTCGACGCCGAGGCCCCGGGGCCGCTGCTCGCCACCACGCAGGAGGTCGTCGAGGCGCTCAGCGAGCCGGCCGCGCTGGAGACGGGGTTCCGGGACGCGCGCGCCGCCTTCGCCGCCCGGTACTGCCCGCACGACGACGGCCATGCCGCCGCCCGCGTGCTCGACCGGGTCCTCCGCTGAGCCCGCCGGACCCGCCGGCCGCCTCGTCGCGAATCCCCGAAAGCCCACCGAATCCCCAAAAGCCACCGGATCCCCGAAAGCCCAGTACGGAGCCGCTCGTGTCCCCGCAGATCAGCATCGTCGTCCCCATCCGCAACACCGGCGGCCGCCTGGCGGAGTGCCTGGAGTCGATCGCGGGGCAGACGCTGCGCGACATCCAGGTGCTCATGGTGGACGAGCCCATGGGGGAGGAAAGGGCGGGCGACGGCGGAACGGGCAAGGACGCGGCGCTCGCCAAGGAGTTCGCAGGACGCGACGACCGTTTCGCGGTCCTGAAGCCCGGTCCCGGCACGGCGGCCATGGACGCCGGCATCGAGCAGGCGAAGGGCCGCTACCTCGCCTTCGCCGACGGTGAGGACGCGGTGCCGCCCTACGCCTACGAACTGCTCGTCAGGACGCTGGACACCACCGGCTCGGATCTCGCCGGCGGCAACGTCATGTGCCTGGACGAGGACCAGGTGTGGCAGTCACCGCTCCACAGGGACTCCTACGCGGAGACCATGAAGTCGACGCACGTGACCCGCCACCCTGCCCTCCTGCAAGACAGGACGGTGTGGAACAAGGTCTACCGGCGCTCGTTCTGGGACGCGCACGGCTTCGAGTTCGGGTCCGGCCGGGACATGCTCATCGCGGTGCAGACCCACCTGCTGGCATCCGTCGTGGACGTGTTGGACGCGACCGTCTACTTCTGGCGCGACCGTCCAGGGACGGCCATGCGCACGCGCCCCGACCCGGCCGACATCACCCAGCGCATGGCGAACCTCGCGAAGACGCGGGAACTCGTCCGCACGCACGCGCCGGACCTTCTGGCCGTCCACGACATGTACGCGCTCGACCTGGACGTGCGCGAACTCATGCTCGCCCTGCCCGCCGCCACGTGGGAGGAGCGCGAACGCCTGGTCGAACTGGGCGCCGAGGTCGTCGCGGAGGCCGGGCGCCGGGCCACCGTCGGCCTTGAGGCGATCAGAAGGCTGGAGACGTACCTGCTCGGCGCGTGCATGCTGCCCGAACTGCTGGAGGTGCTGCGCTTCGAGGAGAGGGGGCTGCGGGACGTCCCGCTCGTGTCCCGCGGCCGCCTTCGGCAGCGCTGGTACGCCCGCTACCCCTTCTTCGACGACCCGGACACGGGCATCCCGGAGGACGTGTACGACGTCACCGACGAACTGGTGCTGTGGGCGGACGTCGACCGTGTGGAGTGGGACGTCGACACCCTCATCGTGGAGGGGCACGCCCACTTCGACCGGTTCGGGGTCGCGTCGGTGACCGATTCCCGGATCCGCGTCTGGATGCGCGACGTGCGGACCGGCAAGGAGATCCGGCTGCCGGTGGAGCGCAGGTGCGTCCCGGAGGTCACGGCACGCGCCGGCCGGGCGAACGTCTCCCTGGACTGGTCGGGGTTCACGGTCCGGGTGGAGCCCGAATACCTGCTGGACGGCGACGAATGGCGGACGGCCACCTACGAGCTGTTCGCGGAGGTGACGACGGCCGGGCGCAGGGCGGTCCAGCGGTTGACCGCGACGGCCCCGGCCGTGCGGTGGACGGCGGCGCGGCAGGTGGACGAGCACGTGGCCGTCCAGCCGGCGGCGGGCGACGACGACGTGTTCGTCGTCCACGTCAAGCGGGCCAAGGCCGTCCTCACCGGGCTGCGCCGCGAAGGCGACGTGCTGGTGCTGTCCGGCTGGACGCGGCGCGCGCTCGGCGCCGGAGCCGCGATGGTCGCGGTCCGCAGGCACGGGGGAGCCGAGGTCCGCGGCGAGGTGACGCTGCGGCAGGCGGCCGTCCTGCGGATGGCGGAGGGCACCGGGTTCGACTTCACCGCGAGGCTGCCGCTGGAGTACCTCGCGTCCGTCCCGGGCGGCGAGCCGCACGGCCCGCACCTGCGCGACGCCATCGACTGGGACATCCGGTTGACGGGCGACGGCGGCCCGCTCCGCCTCACCGTGGCGAGCAACGTCAGGCCCGCTCGGTTCGCCTTCCCGGAAGGGGAGGGGCGCGGCCGGGAGTTCGCCGTCAGCCGCACCGCGTTCGGGAACCTGCGCGGGGTCGAGCGCAGCATCCGCCCGGTCGTCACGGACGCCGAGTGGGACGCCGGCGGCCTGCTCACGCTGACCGGCGACTTCGCCGACCCCGAAGACCGCCCCGACCACTTCGTCCTGCGGCGGCGCCTTTCCGGTGACGAACACCGCGTCCCTGTCACGTGGGAAGGCGACGCGGGAGCCAGCGACACAACCCGGAAGGGCGCCCGGTTCACCGCGACCTTCACGCCCGCAGCGATGCCGGTGTTCGGGACGGACCTCCCCCTGAGCAGCGGCACCTGGGACCTGCTGGCGCGCACGAGTTCCGGAGAGGTGGCCCTCGTCGTCGAACGTGAGGCGATCCCCGACCTGCCCGACCGGCACCGCGTCGGAACGCACGAATTCGAGGTCGGCGTCCACCAGATCGACGCGTTGATGCTGTTCAGCCGTCCGGCCTTGGAGGACGACGAGCGCGGCGGCCACGCACAGGTCCTTCTCTTCCAGAGGGACTATCCCGTCTACCTGCGGAGCCCCCTGGCCGATATCGCGGTCTTCAGCAGCTACGACGGCAACCAGTACAGCTGCAGCCCCAGGGCCGTCTATGAGGAGCTCGTCCGCCGCGACACCGATCTGGAATGCGTGTGGATCTCCCGGGACGACCAGTTCGCGGTGGGCGGCAAGGCGGAGACGGTCCTGGCCGGCAGCCGCGAGCACTTCCGCGTCCTCGCGCGCGCTCGGTACATCGTCACCAACCAGGCGATGCCGGCCTGGTTCCTCAAGCGGGAGGGGCAGACCTACCTCCAGACCTGGCACGGCACCCCGCTGAAGCGCATCGCCTACGACCTGAGGGACATGCCGTACCAGCGCATCGAACCGCTGGACTGGATGGAACGGGAGGTGCCGCGATGGGATCTCCTGCTGTCCCCCAGCCCCTACGCCACACAGGTCATGCGGCGGGCCTTCCGGTACGAGGGCGAGGTCCTGGAGGCCGGGTTCCCGCGCAACGACATCCTCAGCACGCCCGAGTGGGAGCGCATCGGGGCCCACGTCCGGAAGCGCCTGGGGATCCCCCAGGGCAAGAAGGTCGTCCTCTACGCGCCGACATGGCGGGACGACCGGTACCACGGTGGGGGCAGGCACGGCTTCTCCATGGAACTGGACCTGGACACCATGCGGCAGGCCCTCGGCGACGACCACGTCCTCCTCCTCAGGACGCACCACCTCATCACCGACCGGGACCTCAGGCTCACCAACCGCATCGCCGCGGACCGGCTCGCCGGGAGCGACTCGGGTCCCTTCATCATCGACGTGTCCCGATACCCCGACATCGCCGAGCTGTACATGGCGGCCGACGTGCTCGTCACGGACTACTCGTCCGCCATGTTCGACTACGCGATCCTGGGGCGACCCATCGTCCTCTACACCTACGACCTGGACTGGTACCGCGACCACCTGCGCGGCTTCTACTTCGACCTGGAGGCCGAAGCGCCCGGCCCGGTCGTGCGGACGACCGCGGACGTCGCCGAGGCCGTCAGGGCGGCGCCCGCCGGCGAGCAGCGCTACGCGGACGCCTACGACCGCTTCTTCGTGAAGTACTGCCCACACGACGACGGCCAGGCGGCGTCCCGAGTGGTGGACCGCATCTTCGGCAAAGCCTGAACCCCGTCCCAGCTCTTCGGTGAGCACGTAGCCGGGGCCCGCCGCTCAGCCAGGGCGGCGGGCCCGTGCGAACAGTCGCACGCCCGGCCACGAGGCGGTCGGCAGCCGCCGTTCCAGCGCGGCGGACAAGCGCAGCGCCTCGTTGGCGAACGGGTGCAGCGGCGCCAGATCCTCGCGCCGCGCCGTCCGATTCCTGAGCAGCCGCAGGAGCGGCCTGTGCAGGACGCCCCTGCTCCACACGCGCTCCAGCACCAGCCCGGCGCCCTCCAGCAGATCGACCAGGGCGCGGCGGCTGTAGCGGCGGACACGTCCGAGGGCCACGTCGTGCGCCGACCAGAGAGCCATGTCGCACGACACGGACACCAGCGCCGTCCCGCCCGGCCGCAGCACCCGCGCGACCTCCGCGGCCGCACGCGCGTCGTCCTCCACATGCTCCAGCACGTCCAGCACCAGGGCCAGGTCGTATTCGGATGCCGGAAGCGGCAGGTAGCGCGCGTCTCCCTCGTAGGCCTCGACGCCGTGGGCGCGGGCCAGCGCGACGGCGGCCGGGCTCAGGTCGACCGCGGTGGCGCTCCAGCCGTGGTCGGCCAGCACGCGGCAGCACGCACCGGACGCGGCGCCGATGTCGACGGCCGTACCGGGCACGCTGAACCGCAGCAGTTCCGCCGACAGGATCGCCCGGCGCTCGCGGTACCACCAGTTGTCGTTCTCGATCCGCGCGATCCGCTGGAGCTCGGTGGTGTCCACGGAACAAGCCGACCGCACCGGCGCAGGCCCGTTCCATCGACGCCGCCGCCCGCGCACGGATCGTTGACGCCGCCTTGACCCCGCCCCGGACGTGAACCCCGGTCGGCCTCTCTCAAGATCAGCGTCCCGCGAGGTCAGCGCTTCTTGCGGCGGCGCAGGAGGAAGCGGATGAACAGGATGAGCACCACCAGGCCACCGACGGCGGGAACGGCACGCTTGGCGATCGACGGGCCGACGAACTCCAGCAGGTCGATCGCGTCGTCGCCGTCGTCCCTGGCGCCCGCGCGCTGGGGCTCCCCGCGCCCGCCGGCCACGTGCAGCGAGGGTCGTTGCGAGGGCTCGGCCTTGACCGGGCCGGGCTTTTCGGCGGTCTCCTCCGGCGTCGCAGAGGCCACGCCGGTCTCGGCCTCCAGCTCCGGCTTGGCGGCCTCCGCGGCACTCTCTGAGGCCGCGCCGGGCCTCTCCGATACCTCGCCGGACGTCTCCGCAGGCGCAACGGCGGCGACGGCGGGCGTCTCGGCGGAGGCCTCGGCGGGCTTCTCAGGCGGAGTCTCGGCGGGCTTCTCAACGGGGGCGGCAGGGGCGGGTGCCTCCAGCTCGGCGGCCAGCTGCGTCGCGAACCGGGAAATGATCTTGGAGCCGACCTCGGACAGGATGTTGCGGCCGAACTGCGCCGGCCGGCCCGTCACGTTCAGCTTGGTGTGGACGGACACGCGGGTGATGCCGTCCTCCTCGCGCAGCCTCGCCTGCACGGTCGCCGCCGCCGTCCCGGACCCGCGGGCCTCCTTGGCGGACGCCTCCATCGTGACGACGCGGGACGACTCGTCCGCGGAGACGATCCGCGCGGTGCCGCGGTAGGTGATGGTCATCGCGCCGACCTTCACCTTCATCCGGCCCGAGTACTCCTCGCCCTCGACAGAGTCGAGCGTCGCGCCCGGCATGCAGGCCGCGACGCGCTCCACGTCGAGCAGCACCGACCAGGCCTGATCCACCGGCACGGGGACGGTGAAATCGTGGTCCAGCTCCATGATCAGTGTCCTTATCGTCCGGAGACCTTGCCCGTGACCTTACGGTGGCCGCCCGTCGCGTCGCCAGTGGGGTCATACCCCCCACGCTCCAGGCAACTCGGTACCCCGCAGCCCGGCGAACATGCGGGACGGCCCACATGCGGTACGGCCCACATGCGGTACGGCCCACAGGCGGGAGGTGGACATGCGGCCGGGCAACGGGGCGACGGTGCCCGGCCGCATGTCCATGCCGCGCGGGCGGGTCAGCCCGCGGCGGCCGCCAGCGCGCGCGCCGTCAGCACCGTGGCCAGATGCGCCCGGTACTCCGACGACCCGTGCAGGTCGGTGGGCGGCTCCGTGCCGGCCGCCGCCTGCGCGGCGGCGGTCCGGAACGTGTCCTCCGACACCGCCCCGCCTCTGACGGCGGTCTCCACCGCGCTCGCCCTGACCGGGGTCGGTCCCATGTTGGTCAGTGCGATCCGCGCCTCCTCGACGCCGTCGCCGTTGCGGCGGACGGCGCACGCGATGCCGACGATCGCCCATGCCTGCGCCGTCCGGTGGAACTTCTCGTAGTGCACGCCCCAGCCCGCGCCTAGCTTCGGCACGCGCACGCCTACGAGCAGTTCGTCCGGCTCCATCGCCGACGTCATCCAGTCGACGAAGAACTCTGACGCGGGGATCTCCCTCTCACCGCGCGCGGACCGGACGAGGAGCACCGCGTCCAAGGCGAGCGCGACCGCGGGCAGGTCGCCCGCCGGGTCCGCGTGGGCGAGCGACCCGCCGAAGGTGCCGCGGTGCCGGACCGCCGGGTCGGCGACGGTCTCCGTCGCCTCCACGATCAGCGGGACGTGCTCGCGCACCAGCGGATCGCGCAGCACCTGGTGGTGCGTCGCCATGGCGCCGATGAACACCGAGTCGCCCTCGTCGCGGATCTCCCGCAGCGCGTCGATCCGGTCCAGGTCGATCAGCGCGTCGGGGTAGGCGAGCCGGAGCCGCAGCAGCGGCATCAGGCTCTGCCCGCCCGCCAGCACCTTGGCGTCCTCGCCCGCGTCGGCCAGCGCCTGGACGGCGTCGTCCAACGAGGCGGGACGGACGTAGTCGAACGTCGCGGGGATCACTGGTCACCTCCGGCCGAGCCGAGTCCGCCGCCCGCGCCCGGTTCCGCGGCGGCGGGTTTCTCCTCCGCGCGCATCGCGCGCCACACGCGTTCGGGCGTGCACGGCATCGGCACGTCGTGCACGCCGTACGGGCGCAGCGCGTCCACGATCGCGTTGACGACCGCCGGCGTGGAGGCGATCGTGCCGGCCTCGCCGACGCCCTTCACGCCCATCGGGTTGGACGTCGCGGGCGTCTCGGTGCGGTCGGTCGTGAACGACGGGAGGTCCGCGGCCGACGGGACGAGGTAGTCGGCCATCGTGGTCGTCGTCAGGTTCCCGTCCGCGTCGTAGACGGCCTCCTCGTAGAGGGCCTGGGCGATGCCCTGCGCGAGCCCGCCGTGGACCTGCCCCTCGACGATGAGCGGGTTGACGACCTTGCCGACGTCGTCCACGGCCACGTACTTGCGGAGCTTCACCATCCCGGTCTCGGTGTCGACCTCGGCTGCGCACAGGTGCGTGCCGTGCGGGTAGGAGAAGTTCTCCGGGTCGAACGTGGCGTCGGAGTCCAGGGACGGTTCCAGACCCTCCGGCAGGTCGTGCGCGGCGAACGCGGCCAGCGCGACCTCCTGGATCGTCTTGCCCTCCTCCTGGACGCCCCGGACGCTGAACCGTCCGCCGCTGAACTCCAGGTCCTGTTCGGACGCCTCCAGCAGGTGCGCCGCCACCTTGCGGGCCTTCTCCACCACCTTCTCGCAAGCGGAGAACAACGCGACGCCCCCGACGGCCAGGGAACGGGAGCCGTACGTGTCCATCCCTTTGGGAGAGACCGCGGTGTCGCCGTGCAGGACCTTCACGTCCTCGAACGGCACGCCGAGCCGGTCGGCGGCGATCTGCGCCCAGGCCGTCGCGTGGCCCTGCCCGTGCGGAGACGAGCCGGTGACCACCTCGACCTTGCCGGACGGCAGTACGCGCACCGACGCGTGCTCCCACCCGCCGGCCCCGTACGACAGCGAACCGAGAACCCGGGATGGCGCGAGACCGCACATCTCCGTGAACGTGGACACCCCGATGCCCAACTGCACCGGATCGCGCCGTTCCCGCCTGTCCGCCTGCTCCGCGCGGAGCTTGTCGTACTCGAACAGCTCCAGCGCCTTCTCGGTCGCCGCCTCGTAGTTCCCCGTGTCGTAGGTGAGGCCCGCGATCGTTTCGTACGGGAACTCCTCGTGCTCGATCCAGTTGCGTCGCCTCACCTCGATGGGGTCGACGCCCAGTTCGTCGGCCAGCTCGTCCATCATCCGCTCGATGGCGTAGGTGGCCTCCGGGCGGCCCGCGCCCCGGTAGGCGTCCGTGGGCGTCTTGGTCGTGAAGACCCCCGTGCAGGTGAACGACAGCGCGTCCATCTTGTAGATGCCGTTGAACATGAACGCGCCCAGCAGCGGGATGCCGGGCGTGACCAGCATCAGGTACGCGCCCATGTCGGCCAGCAGTTCGACCTTCAGGCCGCGGATCCGGCCGTCGCGTTCGGCGGCGAGCGTGAGCCGCTGGATCTGGTCGCGGCCGTGGTGGACGGTCATGTTGCCCTCGCTGCGGGTCTCCGTCCACTTGACCGGACGGCCGAGCCTGCGGGCCAGCAGCAGCGCGAGGACCTCCTCCCCGTACACCTGCAGCTTGGAGCCGAAGCCGCCGCCGACGTCGGGGGCGACGACCCGGATCCGGTGCTCGGGGATCCCGGTGACCGTGGCCAGCATCAGCCGCAGGATGTGCGGGATCTGCGTGGCCGAGTACAGCGTGAACTCGTCGCCCTCGGGGACGCACAGAACCGACCGCGGCTCCATCGCCGTCGGGATGAGCCTCTGTTGGACGTAGCGGCGCTCCAGCACGACCGGGGCGTCCCTCATCGCGGCGTCGAGATCCCCGTTCTCGAACACCCACGTGTAGGACTTGTTCGTCCCCAGGTCCTCGTGCACCAGATCGGCGCCGTCGGCTATGGCCGCTTCCATGTCCACCACGGCGGGCAGCGGCTCGTAGTCGACGTCGATCTCCTCCAGGGCGTCGACCGCAGCGGCCTTGTCCCGGGCCACGACGCAAGCGACGGGCTCTCCGACGTAGCGGACCTCGTCCACCGCCATGGGCGGATGGTCCGGATGCTTCATGTCCTCGGTCACGACCCACGCGCACGGCAGCGAACCCTGCTCCGCGGCGAAGTCCCGCCCGCTGAACGCCGCGACGACCCCGGGACGCTCCTTCGCGGGCGCGGTGTCGACGCCGGTGATCCGGGCGTGCGCGAACGGGCTGCGCAGGAACGCCACGTACAGCGTGCCCGCGGGCGTCATGTTGTCGGTCCACTTCGTCCGGCCGGTGATGAGCCGGGCGTCCTCCGACCGCTTGCGCGGGGTGCCGACCTCCTGCACGGTCACGGCGTCACCTCCTGCCGACCGGGCTCGCGCATCTCGCTCGCCGCCCGCCGCACGGCCTTGACGATGTTCTGGTAACCCGTGCACCTGCACAGGTTCCCTTCCAGCCCCTCCCGGACCTCGTCCTCGGACGGGTCGGGGTTCTCCCGCAGCAGGTCGAGCGACGCCATGATCATGCCGGGCGTGCAGTAGCCGCACTGGAGCGCGTGCTCCTCGTGGAAGGCCTGCTGCATCGGGTGCGTGGTGCCATCGACGCCGAGCCCCTCGACGGTCGTCACGTCGTGGCCGTCCGCCTGGACGGCGAGCACGGAGCAGCTCTTCACGCTCATCCCGTCCATCAGGACGGTGCAGGCTCCGCAGTTGCTGGTGTCGCACCCGACCGGGGTCCCGACCTTCCCCAGCCGTTCGCGCAGATAGTGGACGAGAAGGAGGCGCGGCTCGACGTCGTCTTCGTACGTCGCTCCGTCGACCTCGACACGGATACGTGGCATGCGGTTTCTCCCAGGGACGTCTCGGGGTGGACAGTGAGAGACGTCCCTGGGCGGGGCACGCTGATCCGGCCACGTCATCGGGGCCACCTCCGTGGAAGGCGACCCTACGAACCTAATCCGGGGTTGAATGCCGTACTAGTCCTCGACGTCTCTTATTTACCGACGTCTGGGGGACTGATGGCCTCTAGTGCACGCGGAGCAGAACCGGCCAGGTCTTCGGCCCGACGATCCCGTCGTCGGAGACGCCGCCCCACCGCTGCACGGCCCTGACGGCCGACTCGGTGGTGTCGTCGAACTTCCCGGTCATGCTCACCTCGGGGTGGCTGCGCGCGAGCAGCAGCCCCTGCAGGCTCTCCACGTGCTCCCCGTGGTCGCCCTTGCTCAGCTGCGGCAGCTTCTTCACCATGTCCTCCGTCCAGTTGCCCCCGCCGTAGGCGGGCCGTCCGTAACCGGCGATGACGCCGGAGTCCCTGACGCGGCGCCTCACCGAGTCGCTCGTGTTGCCCTCGATCGTCTGCAGGCGCCCGCCGCCGAGGACCTTCTCGACGACGCCGACGTGGTCGATCGCGCCGATGCTGTTGGTGGCGCCCCAGTCGAAGAACACGATGTCGCCGGGCTTCGCCTGGTTGACGCTCGCGGTCGTCCCGCTGTGCCAGCGTCCGGCCTTCTGGAAGTCCTGCGCGTGCCACACGGTGTAGGCGCGGTCCCCGCCCGGCAGGACGGCGCTCGCGTTCCCGCTGTGGCGCGCCCAGTAGGTGATGGCCATGTCGCACCAGGACGCCCGGAGGAACTCGTTCCCATGCCTGGCCGCGTACTCCCGCGTGATCGTGTTCGGGCGGCCCGACATCCCGAGCGACTTGCGGGCCGCGGCGATCATCCCGGCGGCGCTCATGCAGTACCGCCCAGGTCCGCACCGTCCTGGCCTGTGCCGTCCTGGCCTGTGCCGTCCTGGCCTGTGCCGTCCTGGCCTGTGCCTGCTGCGCCTGTGCCTGCCGAGTCTGCGCCGTCCACGCCGGCCAGGCCCTCCCCGCGGAAGATCCCTTCGGCGTCGGGCTCGCCGTACAGCTCCCGGAGGATCTGCTCCTCGTCGGGTTCGGTGGCCCGGTGGACGTCGGGGTTCACGTCCACCTCGTCCATGTGGGTCGCTTCCGCGGTGTCTGTTCTGGTCTGGGGGGTCACGTTGCTTCTCCGCAGCGTTGGACTGTCCGATCGGCCAGGAGCCTCCGTTCTGTGGGCGGCTCCTGGCCGACCGTAATAGGAACATCCACACTTTCTCCGGTTTTTACCTAAAAACACGCATTAGCTAGCTTTCCACCCCCCACCAGCCAAGACGCCGGCCCCACCCCAACCCGCCCACCCAGCCACCCCCAGGCCGGCCTCCCCCAAGCCGGGGGAGGGCGGGCCGCCCTTCCGGGCGCCGCTTGGGAACGTTCCATTTTCGAGACGGGGGAAGTGGGCCGGCGGGCACGGGCGAATGGCTCGACAGGGCGGGGCAGAGGGGCTTGATCAGGGGATATTTGGCGTTTCCGGGGTACGAGCCGCCTATGTTCTTCTTTTCCTCTTCCCGGCTGGGATGCCTGGGGTCGTTGCTCGTGACCCTGGTACTCACCTGGGCCGTGTACGTGTTCCTCAGCCGCTGAGCCCGCGGCGCGGACGGGGGTTCGCGGAAGGGGCGAGGGCTCGCGGAAGGACGGACAGGCACTCGGCGGGCGATTCCGGCCGACTGTGCGTGATCAGCTTGACAAGGTTCGGTTACCGAGTGTCTCCTTGTGTGCGTGACGAAGCGCGCGCAGACAGACAGCCCCGTGGCCCTCGGCCGCGTGGCCAGCGCGCTGTGTCCTTCGTGTTGTCGCTGACCCGGTTCCGGGCGATCGGCGCTCCTGCCGACGGTCCCCGTTCCCGCTGACGATCCGTCTCCGGCCGACACACCTGCACGAAGGACTCTTCCCGTGGACCTTTCCGTGGTTCCCGATCTCACCATGCGCGGCCAGGACGATCCGCACGCCCGCGTGATCGCCCTCCGTCCCGCGACCGTCGGACAGCTCGCCGCCCGCGTCCGCGCACTCGCCGGACGTCCGGGCGAGTGGTGGCGGCTCGTCCGGTTCGACCCCGACGCACCCGTGCACGTCCCGCTGGACGGCGAGATCTGGCTGACCACCTGGCCGCCCGGCCATGGCAGGACGATCCGGGCCCAGGCCAGCACCCTGATCGCGGGCGAGCTGGCGGAGGTGATGATCACCGCGCGCGGCGTCACCGAACGCCCGCTGCGGGCCAACCGGGTCCGGGTGCACGGCGGTGCGCACGGTGTCCCCGGCGGTGTCCCCGGCAGTGTCCCCGGCGGTGTCCCTGGCGGCGAGGAGCCCTATGAGGGGTCGCCTGCGCTGACGAATCCGGGGCCGGCGTTCGCGGTCAGCTTGCACGCCGCTGCAGCACGTCCTTCGGGCCTCCCGCCCAGGTGATGACGAGTTTCCCCGAGCGCAGGACGGCCCGTCCGTCGATCCGGTCGTGCGAGCCGTTCGCGCAGCTCAGCTTGATCCGGCCCGTCGCGTCGACGGTGCCGGTGCAGAAACCCGGCGAGTTGAGGGCGGCGGCGCCCCGGAACAAGAAGAGGGCCACGCGCTGGGAGCCTGAGCCCGCCGTCCAGGTGCCGTCCAGCGCCGACTTCTTCTCCACTCCGGGCCGCACCCCGTTCAGCAGCGGCGGCGTCGGACGCGCCGTGGGGGACGCCGAGGGGCGGGAGGAGGCGGGCTCTCCGGAGTCGCTGCAGCCGGCCAGCGAGGCGGCGAGAAGGGCGGTGAGCAGCGCGCTGGGGAGCAGCCTCCGCGCGGGCACGGCCGGCCGCATGGGTCCTCCAGAAGATGAAGACGCGCGGCGGGCCCCGGGGGATTAGGCCCGCCGCGCGTGAACCGGGGGTCGGCGCGGGACGGCCGGGCCGTCCCGCGGAAAATCCACACCAATAGAAACCCGTAGGTTTTTCACGTCAAGATGCTCGGCGACGTCCGGCCGAATCCGGTCAGAAGGTCAACCCGTGGAGGCGCGAAGGGGTCCCAGCCGCCGGGACGGGACCGCGAGCCGGTCGTGGCAGGTCAGCCAGGGGCGTCGGCCAGGTAAGGGGAGGCGGCCTCGCGGCCGACGAGGGGAAGCAGCGCGAAGTAGGTGAGGGACGGCAGCAGCGACGGCAGTTCCTCCGCCTCGCCCGTCTCCATCTGGACGTGGATCGCGCTGTAGATGCCGCCCACGATCGCGTCCACGACCGGGATCGGGACTGGCGGCAGGGACGGGTCGGTGAAGAAGACGCGGAACCGGGTGAGGTTGTCGATGCGCGCCTGCCTGACCTGCGGGCCCGCCGCGTTCACCTCCACCAGCGACGCCCGCGCGAACCGGGGCTCCCGGGCGAGGGCGGCGAGCAGCGTGCGGAGCCCGGCGTGGATCCCGTCCGGCCAGGTCGGGGCTGCCTCGTAGGCCTCCGTCATGCGGCGGAGCAGGATGTCCATGCCGCGCTGGTAGGCGGCGAGGAAGCACGCGTCGAGGTCGGAGAAGTGCGCGTAGAACGTCTTCTTCGTGACGCCCGCGCCCTCGGTGACCCGGCTGATCGTCGTGTGCGCGTAGCCTCGCTCCGAGACGACGTGGACGAACGCGTCGATCAGCCGCTCACGCTGGATCCCCGCGACGGTCTCGGGGGAGAGGCCGTGCCGGCCCGGCTTGATGGCGCGTCCCGGGTCCAGCGCGGACCGGGAGCCGGGCAGCATGTCCGCGCAACCCGCCTCCGGTGTGCCGGCCTTCCCCGCCATCGACCCTCGCTTCGTCACCTGCCGTCGGGATCACACTACTCGGCGTTCCCGGCGCGAGGGGAAGCCCCGGGCCCTGCGGCACGGGTCACAGTCCCACGTCAGCGCAGGTGCCGGCGACGCGAGCGGGTCAGCACCCGGACCGTTCCGACGAGCCCGAGCCCGATCAGCACGACCGGGATCATGGCCGTCAGCGGCAGGACGTCCCCGTCCGTCAGCCCGTCCGCGAGGAACAGCCCCGCCAGGGAGAGGAAGAACAGCCCCGTCACGGGCCCTGCCGGATCGAACCGGAACCGCTTCTGACCGGTCATCTTTCCGCCCGCCCCCGTCCCGCTGGATTCTCTATCCCTGAACGCTGTGTCTCTGAACGCTGTGTCTCTGAACGCTGTGTCTCTGAACCCGGAGGCCCCGAGCTCTGTGTCTCTGAGCTCTGTGTCTCTGAGCTCTGTGTCGATGGAGTGAATGTCGTCGACATGGGTGGCGCCGGGATCGTCGCCGGCGGCTCGCCGCTGCTCAGACACGGTGCACGTCCACGTCCCCGAGCTTCCCGCGGATCCGCAGGACGATCACCGGCGGGTTCGCGGTGGACGCGCCCTCCGGTTCCAGGGTCTGCACGACCTTGGCGGCGGGCCCGCTCGTCGTCCGGTGGTCGACCCGCACGTCGCCGAGCCCGATCCGCGCGTCCACCAGCACGCGGGCGGTGGGCGGCACCGTGACCTCCAGCCCGCCGACTCCGACCTCGGCGTCGATCGTGACCCGCTGGCCGGCCGCGACCGGCAGGGCGGAGAGGTCCAAGTCGCCCTGCCCGATGCCCACCTTGTACAGGCGGCCGATCTGCGAGGTGTCGGTGGGACGCCAGTTGACCTCCCCGTACTCGGCGTTGCGCGGGACGTCGCCCGCGACCGAGGTGGTCAGCATGGCGAGGGTCAGCACGGTCCCGGCCGCCGCGAGGCCGCGGGTGCGGAACCAGCCGCCGACGACCAGGCCGAGCCCGATGACGGCGAGCGCGGGCGCCATGACGATCAGCCAGGAGTCCGGCGCCGGGTAGGACCGGGCCACAGGGATCATCGCCGCGCCGGCGGCCATGGCGGCGAGCAGCGTGATCGCCGCCACCGGCGACGTCCCGCCTCCGCAGCCGTGCTGAGCGGGCGCCTTGGTCGCGGAGGCGGGCGCGGTGCCGAAGGGTGCGGTGCCGAAGGGCGCGGTGGCCGCGGGCGTCTCCGCCCACGCGGCCGAGTACGCGGCGAGGTCGATCATGCCGTCGGGCAGGCCGCTCGCCCCGGGCCCGGAAGGCCCGTGCCCGCCGAGAGGCCCGTCCTTGCTGAGGGAGACGCCGCCGACGGTGGCGGGCTCCGACCGGGTCCACCCTGCGGAGGGCTCCGGCGGATACCCCGTGATCCGTTCTGGGGTGGTGCGCGCCACGGCCACGAGGTCTACGCCCCGCGAGTGCGCGACCAGCAGCACCAGCCCGAACACCACGAGGAACGCGATCGCGTCGGTGAGGACCCCGCCGAACAGGCTGAACGTGACGCCGACGCACAGCAGCGCGCCGAGGATCGTGAGGACGGCCTGCCCGTCGAACCACCGCTTGAGCATCTGCTCGGCGATCGACGACTCGTCCGGGCTCGCCGGCATCAGCAGCGCCGCCGCGATGTAGAGGAAGACCCCTTGCCCGTGCGCGAGGACGAGGATCGCGAACCCGACGCGGAACACGACCGGGTCGATGCCGGTGTAGCGGCCGAGCCCCGTGCACACACCGGCCAGCACCTTCCGCTCGGCGTCGCGCGCAAGCCGCCGGTAACCGTCTGCGGCCTGCTTCCCAACGCTCTGCTTCCCAACGCTCTGCTTCCCGAGGCCCTGCTCCCCGAGGCCCTGCTCCCCGTCGCGCGTCTCACCGCGGCCCTCGATGGGCCGCCCGCCGTGTCCAACGCCGTCCTCAACGCCGTTGCCTGTGCCGTCGTGAATGCCCACGCCGTCGTGAACGCCCTGGCCCACGCCGTGCCCGCTCTCGCTCGCGTCGCCGCCAGGCCCGCGCAGGTCCTCTTTCCGACCCTGTTCCTCGCCCATGCCAGCCATGGTCGCGCGCCACCGGCGACGGACGGTATCGGGGACGCCCCTGACTCTCCCCCGAGATTGGAACCAGGGTCAGGGCGGGCTCAGGGTTCGTGCGCCCTTTCGGCGCCGCCACCGACAGTTCACTGTGGCGGGCGGTCGAGCGGGCTGGACTCGGTCAGGCAGACTCGGGCGGGATCGGAAACCCGTACCGCTGAGAGATCTCACGCAGCGCCCGAATGCAAGCAGACTGCACGGGCGCATAGCCTGCGTACTGGAGCTTCACACTGGCGAACGGCTTGTCTGCGCAGGTCCCGCGCTTTTCGGTCTGGCCGTGCCAACCGCACTCGCCACGCCGTCCGGCCGTGTCGCTCCCGTGGTTGGCCGGGTCGAACGGCTTGACCCAGATCACGTGCCCGTCGCTCGCCATGGCCGCATGCTACGAACCGGCATACGTGACGCGCTGGCTGTCGGCCGGCACCGGACAGCCGCGCGGCCGACAGGACGGCCATTCGCAAGATCGCGGCAAGCGCCGGCCAGGTGCGGCGGGCACTCGTGCGAGACGGTGGTCGAGCAGCTCGCCGGGCCTGCGGTCAGGCGAACCGCGCAACACCGGCCCAGACCCGACGGTGAGGGCGCCGGCGCTGGTCCCATTTGGATCAATGCCCGGTTTCGACCCTGAGGCGGGACCAGGGCTGGTCCCTGATGCGGATTATGTCCGGGCGTGTGACCATCGATGACGTGGGAGAATCTTGGGAAGGGCGGCGGTGAAGCAGGAGACGGCGGAACGGCCGGCGGCGCCACCGGGACCGGTGGACGCGGCGCCTGCCACGCCCGCCCGGCTGGAGCGGGCGGCCGAAGGGCGGCTCATCGCCGGAGTGAGCCGGGGCCTGGCCTCGCATCTCGGCGTGGACGTGTTCCTCATCCGCGGCGCGTTCGTGCTGCTCACGGTCGCGAGCGGGCTCGGCCTCGCCGCCTACGCCGCGTTCTGGATCCTCGTGCCCGCCCAGGAGAAGGCCCCGGCCGAGGCCGGGCGGCGGCGCGGACGTGACTGGGGCCAGCTGCTCGCCTACGCGGCCGTCGCGATGGGGCTCGCCGCGCTGCCGTGGGGAGCGGCGGGGGTCGTCCGGTGGGCGCTGTGGCCGTTCATCGTCGGCGGCGTCGGCGCCGCGATCCTCTGGCAGCAGGCCGATCGCGACCAGCGGCAGCGCTGGACGCTGCCGCTGCGCCAGCGGTGGCTGCGCAGCCTGCTCGGACTGCTCCTCGTCGTCGGCGGCATCGGCGGGTTCGTGGCGCAGAAGGTGGAGGCCGACCAGGCGCGGTCCGTCCTCATCGCCACGCTGATCATCCTCACCGGGGTCGCGGTGATCGTGACGCCGTGGGTGGTGCGGCTCTGGCAGGACCTCGACGCGGAGCGGCACGAGCGCATCCGGTCGCAGGAGCGCGCCGAGCTCGCCGCCCACATCCACGACTCCGTGCTGCACACGCTGACGCTCATCCAGCGGAACGCGCACGACACCCGCGAGGTCCAGCGGCTCGCCCGCTCCCAGGAGCGGACGCTGCGGACATGGCTCTACCAGCCGCGCGCCGACCCCGACCGGACGTTCGCCGCCGCGATCAGGGAGACGGCGGGCGAGGTCGAGGACGACCACGGCGTGCCGATCGAGGTCGTCTGCGTGGGCGACACCGCGCTGGACGAGCGGCTCGGCGCCGCGCTGCAGGCCGCGCGGGAGGCGATGGTGAACGCCGCCAAGTACGCGGAGGCGCCGTCGGTGTCGGTGTACGCGGAGGTGGAGGGCGACGAGATCGCCGTCTTCGTCCGCGACCGGGGCAAGGGATTCGATCTCGACCAGGTCCCGGCGGACCGGATGGGTGTGCGGGGGTCCATCATCGGACGTATGGAGCGCAACGGCGGGAAGGCCACCGTCCGCACCGCGCCGGGCGAGGGCACCGAAGTGCGCCTGGAGATCAAGAAGTCATGAGCGCGGCCGCCGGGGCGTCCTCCCGGGGCGCGCGGCATGAGCGGCGGCCGACCGGGGACGCCGGTGGCCGCCGCCCACGGAGGAGCGGGACATGAGTGAGGCGTTGAAGAGGGTCGTGCTGGTCGACGACCACCAGATGTTCCGGACCGGTGTGAAGGCCGAGCTGGGCGGCGGCGTCGAGATCGTCGGCGAGGCGGGCGACGTCGACGAGGCGGTCGCGGTGATCCGCGGGACGCAGCCGGACGTGGTGCTGCTGGACGTCCACCTGCCCGGCGGCGGGGGCATCGAGGTGCTGCGGCGGCTGCACGGCGCCGTCACGTCCAAGTTCCTCGCGCTGTCGGTGTCGGACGCGGCGGAGGACGTGATCGGCGTCGTCCGGGGCGGGGCCCGCGGCTACGTCACCAAGACGATCTCCGGCCCCGAGCTGACGGACGCGATCGGCCGGGTCGCCGAGGGGGACGCGGTGTTCTCGCCGCGGCTGGCCGGGTTCGTCCTGGACGCGTTCGCCGCCACGGACGCCCCGGCCGTCGACCCGGAACTGGACCAGATCACCCAGCGGGAGCGGGACGTGCTCCGGCTGATCGCGCGCGGGTACGCCTACAAGGAGATCGCCAAGGAGCTGTTCATCTCGGTGAAGACGGTGGAGACGCACGTCAGCAGCGTCCTGCGGAAACTCCAGCTCTCGAACCGGCACGAGCTGTCGCGCTGGGCCGCCGCCCGCCGCCTCGTCTAGGCGGGCGTATGAGGCTCATGTGTTTGCCCGGACGGGCCCGGAGGTAAACGTTTTCTCTGCGGTTGTGAGCGAATCGTAATTCCCGATTCCCGTACATCATGATCACGAACACCGTCCGGTATGGGACAGTCGCTCTTCATGACATACCCTCCCTCCGGGCCCCCGCAGCCGGGCCCCCAGGCGCCCTACCCGCCTCCTCCGCCGATGCCGGGCGATCACGGTCCCGGGTCGCCCTACGGCTCGAACACCGAGAAGACCAACGGCCTGGCGATCGCCGCGCTCGTGACCGGCCTCATCCCGTGCGTCAGCCTCGTCGGCCTCGTCCTCGGGATCATCTCCCTCAGCCAGATATCGAAGAAGGGCGGCAAGGGCCGCGGGCTCGCGATCGCCGGGATCGCGCTGGCCTGCCTGTGGATCGTGCTCAGCATCGTGGCGTTCGCGCTGCGCGGCGGCGGCTCGTCCGACGACGGGGCCGCTCCCAAGCCGACCGCGACCAAACCCAAGGAGGTCGACGCCCAGAAGATGAAGCTCGGCGACTGCATCAACGACAACTCGGGCGCCACAACCAGCACGGCGACCGAGGCCCCCGTCGAGGTCGAGAGCGTCAAGATCGTCCCCTGTGCCGGCCCGCACGACGGCGAGGTGACGGCCGTCTTCAAGCTGAAGGGCTTCGTCATGCCGCCCGAGGCGCGGCTCCAGCAGCTAGCCTCGACCGGATGCAAGCTCCGCACGCAGGCGCGGATCAACCGCGACCCGGCCGCACGGGGCATCGCGAGCTCCTACTACTACCCCACGGCCGACTCGTGGAAGTCCGGTGACCGCACCGTCACCTGCGTCGCCGTGGCCGCCACCGACGGCAAGAAGCTCACCCGACCCCTGCACCGCTGACGACCCCGGCGCTCGCTGGGCGGCCGGCCCGCCGCCCGGTCCCGCCAGCGCCAGGCTCTGCCTGAGCCCAGTCTGGCTCCCGCTCTCCGGCTCTCCCGCTCCCGCGAGCCTGACACTCCTCCGACCGACGGTCCCCCACGCGCCACGGTTCTTGCGCGAGAAACGCCTCCACCGCCGCCGTAGCCCCGTCCAGCAGGACCTGCTCGGCGACGCTCCTCCGAGCCCGACTTCCGAGTCCCTGCTCAGCGTCCGGTCTGCGCCCAATGCCCCGTCCGTGTCCAACGTTCGGTATGTGCCCAGCGTCCGATGGTGCTCACTGATGCGACGCACGCATGGCGTCAACGACCATCTCGGCGATGTGCTCCACCGTCGACACTCCCGCTCCCATCGTCGGACTGTCGCCGCTGCACACCGCGATGAGGAAGTCGTGGTCATGCCCGGTGATGCGGCCGATGCTGTTGATCGCCCAGCCGTGCCCCTGGTGGCGGACCGGCGTCCAACCGTTCTTCAGCGCCACCTTCTCGCCCGGACGCGCAGCCGCGCTGATGCCCCACGCCTGCTCGTCCAGCACGGAACCCATCAAGCCGAGGACGTACCGGCGGGCGCGCGGTTCCAACGGACTCGCGTCCGATGCCAGGTTCGTAAGCAGACGCACCTGATCGGCCGGGCTGGTCAGGGACGAACCCCACGAGGTGTGAAACGGCTTCGTGTGCCTCAGTCCGAAGGCCTTGTTCGTGTCCGCGACGCCAGGAGCGTCCCCCGCTGCGGAGTACAGGGCGTTCGCCGCCGAGTTATCGCTTTGCCGGATCATCGTCCCGGCCAAGGCCCGTTCACCGCCGGTCAGCCCTCGGCCGTCGCGCTGCCGCTGCAGCAGGAGGCTGGACAGGATGTCCACCTTCATGATGCTGGCGCTGACGAACCGGCCCTTCTCGTTCTCGCCGAACGACATGCCCGTCCGCAGATCCGTCACCATCACCCCCGCCTTGCCTGGACGTTTCTGGATATAGGTGTCTACGGCCCGGCGCAGTGTCACGGAGTCGAACGGGCGCGCGGCGAGCTGGACTGCGTTCACCTCCCGCCCACCCGCCGAAGGCTCGCCGGCCTCAACGACACCGCCGCTTGCGTGCCGCGTCCCGTCCGCCGTGATCCAGTAGGCGGTCGAACCCGCCCCGATACCCGCCGCGAGAGCGAGCACAATGAGATAACGCCGCATCGATTCCCCCGAATGTCGTGCGACCCAGAACTGACGTAAACCGTGAACTTGGAGTGCGCCTCGAACAGGCGTGCCTGCCCGACCCGCGCGCCCGGTCCGACATGCGCGGCTGAACCGGACATAGGCCCTGACCTGGCGCGCCCGCCCCCGCCGTGCGCGCAGACCTGCCGCGCGTACGCGAACCAGCGCACGTACCTGATCCGGCGCTCCTGCCAAGCAGGACGTGCGTGCCGGACCTGGCGCGCGGACCTGCCGCGCGTCTGCGAACCAGCGCACATGCCCGCTCCGGCGCGTCGTGCCAGGCAGGACGTGCGTGCTGGTCCTGTCCCTGCGCGCGGCCCAGGACCTGGCGTGGCTACCGGCCCCCGCACGCGCCCGATCAGGCGATCCGTGCCAGACAGGACGTGCGTGCCGGATCTGGCATGCGTGCTGGATCTGCCGTGCGTGCAGAATCCGGGCGCTTACTTACTGCTGGCCCGCGGCCTGATCCGGTGCATGCGCCTGGACGGCGAAGTGCCCGGATCGGCGCGCTTATCTGCTCCGACCTATGTGTGGGCCCGACGAAGGTGCGCGCCTGGCTCGGCGTGAGTGCTTGGCTCGGCGCGCGCCCGGATCGGGACGCGTACCCCTGCTGGCACACCTGCCTGAACCGGTGCGTGGACCTGGCGGACGCGCGCGCCCGGTTCGGCAGCGCGACCCCACCGAGTCCGCGCGTGTCTCGGCTGGCGCGCGTGCCCGTCTGGCCCTGGTACACGCGACCAGCCGAGTCCCGCATGTCTCGCCCGTTGCACGCGCTGCTCCAAACCGCGCCTGCTCCCACACCACGCGTGCCTGGACGGCACGCGCCTCACGTAACGCGCATGCCTGGACGGCATGCGTGCTTGGCGCGACGTGGGTGCCTGGACCGGTGCGTGTCCCGATCCGGCACGCGTTCCTGGCTTGGCGTGCGGGCCGATTCAGCGCGCGTGCCAAGCGGTCGGCGTACCTGGTCCGAGCTGGGCGTGCCTTGGGGCGGCAAGCATGCTTGGCAGCCTGCGTGCCCGGACCGGTGTGTGTCCGATCCGCTCGCATGCCTGACCTGGTGCGCGTGCCATTCCGGTCCGCGTGCCTCGGCCAGAGCGGGCCTGGTCCGACCTGTGCGCCTGGGTGGCGTACGTGCCTGACGTGGTGCGCAGGGTGATCCGGTGTGTATGCCTGAGCTGGCGGCACCTGGCCCGGCTCAGCGCGCGTGCCTGACCGAGCGCGTGCCCGACTGGTGTTCGTGCCCGACTGGTGTTCGTGCCGACCGGTGTGCGTGCCCCGTCGGGCCTGTGCGCCTGGGTGGCGTGCGCGCCTGACCTGGTACACGTGTCAAATCCGCGTGCGCGTCTGACCTGACGACTTGGGTCCGGCTCAGCACGGTGGCCCGTCCGGTGCGCGGCCCTTCTGGTGCGCTCCCCGCCCGATGTGCGTGCCTGTCCGGTGCGCGGTTCCGCCGGTCTGCGTGCCTCGGCCGACGTGCGCGCCTGGGTGGCGTGCGTGCCCCACCTGGTGCGCGTCCTGACCCGGCATGCATGCCTGGCTTGGCCTGCATGCTGACCCGGTGCGCGCACTCAGTCCGGCCCGCGTGGCTGGTCCGACCTCCGCGCCTGGATGGGCGGGCGTGCCTGGCCTTGCGTCCGGCTCCTCGATCCGTACGTGCGTTCGGATCGGGGTGCGTCTGGTCTGGCGTGCGTGGCGCATGGGCTTGCGTGCCTGGGTTGGTACGCGGCCCGAGGCGGCGTGCGTGCCCTGAGCGGCGTGCGCGCTCGGTCTGGCTTGCGTGTCCGGACTGGAGGCGTGCCAGACCTCAAGCGGTGTGCGTGCCTGAAGCGAGCGGGACGACCTTGGCCGTCGTGACCGCCTTGACCGGTGTGCGCGGCTGCCTGCGGGCGGGCCTTAGAGGGCGCCCGGAAGGCGGGCCGGGCAGCCCGGCTCGCAGCGCTCGGAATGGCGTGCCACCCGGCGCGCGTACGTGCCGAGGCGGCGGCGCAGGACGGCGGTCGTGAACGGCCCGGTGCCCGGGAACCCGTCCACCTCGCCGCGCCAGCGGATCAGCGTGCCCGCGAAGTGCGGCTCCAGCGTGATGTCCGCGCGGAGGCGCCGTTCCGGGTGTCCGGCCAGCGCGAGGTACCCGTAGTGCCGCGGTGGATCCCACGCCACTACCTCCTCGCGCCAGGACCGGACGTAACGGACGGCCCCGAGCCCGTTCGGGTGCTCATCGCCGGCGGACTCCCGCCGCACCCTGGTCCAGAAACCGCCCCACTCGTCCCAGGCCTCCGGTACGCACAGGTGCTTGAAGATCACCTCAGGCGCGGCGGCGGATGTGGCGGTGGCCTCGATCTCACGCGGCATGACGACCCCCCGAGTTCTGTCACATGGGGGTACATGCCCGCTCGGAGGCTGATTACAGCTCGTAATGGAGTGTATTTGCCAAGTGACCGAGACTTGGGCGGCGTGACCTGATCGGCGTGTCTTCGAGACGCCTTGAATCAGGCGGTGTCGACGACCTGGAACGACTCGGCGAGACGTCCCTCGGGGAGCCCCGCGGCGGCGGCGTTGGCGCTGAGCCAGCCGCGCAGCATCTCCGGAAGCCCGTCCCCCATGTGCGCGGTCTGGCTGGCGTGCGCCCGCAGCGCGCTGACCTTCCGGTCGAACCGGTCGGTGATGTCGACGTAGTGGTTGACGACGGGGCCGCCGCTGATCCACACCTCCCGCGCCGTCCACGCCTCCAGGCCCTCGTCGGCGAGCAGCTCCGGGAACGCGTAGGGGTTGCGGGCGTCGGGGTAGACGGCGTCGAGCGCGGCCGAGCCGACCGCCCGGTGGTCGGGGTGGCTCGGGTAGATCCGCTCGTAGTTCCGCTCGGGGGACGGCATCAGCACCCGGTCCGGCCGCACCTGCCGGATCACGCGGGCGATGTCGCGGCGCAGGTCGAAGGTCGCCTCGACCCGCCCGTCCGGGTAGCCGAGGAACCGGACGTCGCCGACCCCGACGCACTTGGCCGCCGCGCGCTGCTCCTCGCGGCGCAGCGCGGCCATCTCGTCGCGCGAGACCTCGTCGTCGAAGCCGCCCGCGTCGCCGTCGGTGACCATGAGGTAGACGACCTCGATGCCGCGGTCCGTCCAGCCCGCGACCGTCCCGGCCGCGCCGAAGTCGACGTCGTCCGGGTGCGCCATCACGGCAAGGATTCGCTGCAGTTCGCTGTCGTCCAGAACATTGGTCACAGTTTCAACCATAAGGTCGGCGAACGGTTTCAGGTACATCCGGAGATCGTGCTTTCAGCGAACGTTCCGGGTGCCCGGATAGCGACGCGACCGCCTACCGCGCAGCCCCTTGAGGGCCGACGGCGTCAGAGGCGAGCCCCGTCCCAACGGGCCCTGCCCGAACATGCCCAGGCTGAACGTGCCCTGTCTCAACCTGACCCACCCCAACGTGCGGCCTGTCAGAACAGGGCCTGTTAGAAACGGGGGTCTGCTGCAACGAGCGCTTGTCGAGACTGGGGACCCTGTCGGGACGGGCCCGCCCGAACGTGCGGCCCGTCCCGAACGCGCGTCCTGCCCGAAGGTGGCCTCCTGACCGAACGTGCGGCCCGCCCGAACGTGCGCGCCGCCCGAACGTGCGCCCGGCCCGAACGTGCGGCGTGTCAGAAGGTGAGCAGGGCCGAGAGAAGACGCTCCTGGAACGCCGCCACGTCGCTGCCGATGGCCACCTTCACCGGACGGCGGGTGTCATCGGCGGGCAGTGAGCGGGCGTCCCATACCGTCGTGCCGCGCGTCAGTTCGCCTCGGAGCTCCACCCGGACCGGGCGCTGGACGTACTCGCCGAGCTCGGGGGCGACGACGAGCATCGCGGCGAGGGCGTCGTGGATGACCGCGCCCCGGCGCTTCAGGGTGGGCGTGTAGGCGTCCGCGTAGAACTCCAGGATGTTCGCGGCGAACCGGGCGACGGGGGTGTCGTGCGCGGCGAGCCGGTCCAGCCAGTCGTCGTGGACGGCGGTCGGGTGCGTGGCGTCCAGCGGCACCAGGACGATCGGCCAGTCCGCGGCGAACACCAGGTCGGCGGCCTCAGGGTCGTGCCAGATGTTCGCCTCGGCGTGCGTGGTGATGTTGCCGGGGTGGTCGAACGCGCCGCCCATCACGACGACCTCGCGGATCAGCGACGGCAGTTCCTCGTCCAGCAGCAGCGCCGCGCCCAGGTTGGTCAGCGGACCGGTCGCGAGCAGGGTCAGTTCGCCGGGCATCGCGCGGGCCAGCCGGACGATCTGCGCCGGGGCGGGCTCGGCGACCGGGCGTCCCGCGGGCTCGGGAAGGTGCGTGTCGCCGAGGCCGTCCGTGCCGTGCCAGTCCAGCGCGTAGTGGACGTCCTGCGCCATCGGCCGTGCGGCGCCGACCGCGACCGGCACCTCATGCCCGCCCACGCCCTGCCCATTCGGAAGGCTCTGCCCGTCTGCGCCCTGCCCGGACCCGTCTGCGCCGGCCACCGGGATGCCCGCGGCCTCCAGGACGCGCAGCGTGTTGAGCGCGCCGGTCATGGGGTCGATGTTTCCGTGGACGGTGCCGACCGCCGTCAGCTCCGCCTTCCCCGCCTGGACCAGCGAGGCCAGATAGAGCAGCGTCATCGCGTCGTCGATGCCGGTGTCGCAGTCGTAGAGGATCTTGGGTGGCTTCGTCACGGATGCAACCTATGCGGGCGCGGGCCGTCCGGGCACCCCGGTATCGCATGATCAACGATTGGGTCTGGGATGGGGGCGTTCGCCGGGGTAGAGCTGAGACATGCGCAAACTCATCAACGCCCCGGCGAACGTGGTGTCCGACGCGCTGCGCGGACTGGCCGCCGCGCACCCGTCGCTGAAGGTCGATCCAGAGAACGGGACCGTCGTCAGAGGAGACGCCCCGCGAACCGGGAAGGTCGCCCTGGTGTCGGGCGGCGGATCCGGTCACGAGCCGCTGCACGCCGGGTTCGTCGGATACGGGATGCTGGACGCGGCCTGCTGCGGGGAGGTGTTCACCTCTCCCGTCCCCGACCAGATCATCGCCGCGACGATGGCGGTCGACGGCGGCGCCGGCGTCCTCCACCTGGTGAAGAACTACACCGGCGACGTCATGAACTTCCAGATGGCCGCCGAACTGGCCGAGGACGAGGACATCGAGGTCGTCTCAGTCATCGTCGACGACGACGTCGCGGTGGAGGACAGCACGTTCACCGCCGGGCGGCGCGGCACCGGCGCCACGCTGTTCGCGGAGAAGATCGCCGGGGCGCTCGCCGAGGAGGGCGCGCCCCTCGCGGACGTCGCGGCCGTGGCACGGGAGGTGAACGAGCGCAGCAGGTCGTTCGGCGTCGCGCTGTCGTCCTGCACGGTCCCGGCCGCCGGGACCCCGACGTTCGAGCTGGGCGAGGACGAGATGGAGCTCGGCATCGGCATCCACGGCGAGCCCGGCCGTGAGCGCGTCAAGGTCGGCACCGCCGTGGAGATCGTCGACGCCTCGCTCAGCGCCATCGACGCGGACATGCCGCTGTCCGGCTCCGAGGTGCTCGTGCTGGTCAACGGGATGGGCGGTACCCCGCTGATCGAGCAGTACGTCGCCTACGCGGCGGCGGCCGAGTGGCTGGAGGGGCACGGCGCCACCGTCGTGCGCCGCCTGGTCGGACCGTACGTGACCAGTCTGGAGATGGCGGGCTGCATGATCAGCGTGTGCCGGGTGACGCCCGACCTGACCCGCCTCTGGGACGCGCCCGTCGAGACCCCCGGGCTCCGGTGGGGCCGATGAACACGGGATCGAGCGGTGCCGGATCGAGCGGTGCCGGATCAAGCGGCGCCGGATCGATGAACGCGGGGGATCTCGCGTCCTGGATCCGGCAGGCGGCCGAACGGGTGTCCGCCGACGCCGATCGGTTGACCCGGCTGGACGCGGCGATCGGCGACGGCGACCACGGTCTCAACCTCGACCGGGGCTTCCGCGCCGCCGTGGAGGCGCTGCCCGAGGACGTTCCGCCGGGCAAGGTGCTGATCGCCGCCGGACGGGCCATCGTCTCGAAGACGGGCGGCGCGTCCGGCCCCCTCTACGGGACGGCGCTGCGCCGTGCCGGCAAGGCGTTCGGCGACGCCGCCGAGGTGGACGCCGTCGCGCTGGGCGACGCGCTTCGGGCCGCCCTTGAGGGCGTCCAGGACCTCGGGAAGGCCGTCGAGGGCGACAAGACGATGGTCGACGCGCTGGCTCCGGCGGTCGCGGCGTACGAGGCGGCGCTGGCGGACGGCGTCGACCTGGCCGGATGCGCGCGGGCCGCCGCCGAGGCCGCCGCGAAGGGCGCGGACGCCACCGTCCCGATGCGGGCGCGTAAGGGCCGGGCCAGCTACCTGGGCGAGCGCAGCGAGGGACACATGGACCCCGGCGCCTCGTCCACCGCTCTGCTGCTCCAGGCCCTGGCCGATGTCGCAGGGGAGGGGTGACATGGTCGGGATCGTCATCATCTCCCACAGCCGGACACTGGCCGAGGGCGTCGCCGAGGTCGCCCGCGCCATGGGCGTCGGCAAGGCCGTCGTCGAACCCGCGGGCGGCGACTCCGAAGGGCGGCTCGGGACGAGCATCGACCTCGTCGAGCAGGCGGTCGCCGCGGTCGACGACGGTGAGGGGGTCGTGCTGCTCGCCGACCTCGGCAGTTCCGTGCTGACCGCCAAGATGCTCATCGAGGACGCCGACGGCGACGACGTGCTGCTCGCGGACGCCCCGCTGGTCGAGGGCGCGGTCGCCGCCGCGTCCATGGCCGCGACCGGCGCGGACCTCGCCGCCGTCCACGCCGCCGCCGAATCAGCCCGCGACCACCGCAAGACCAGCTGAACCACCCCGTGGTCGGGCCGGACCTGATCGGCGCCGGCCCGACCACGGCGGCTCTTTTCGGACTGCACAGTCCAGAACTGGCCGTTCGCTTCAAGCCGCCCGCTTCAGGTCGTGCGGTTCAGAGTGCGGGGCGCTTCACGCTGGGCGGTGAGGGCTTCGATTCAGGCGGCGTAGTTCGGGGTGTCGTGTGCCGCGCGGGGCATGGTGGTTCAGTTCGTGTTGCGGTTCAGCGCATGACGACGGTTCAGCACGACGTGCGGTTCCAGAGAGTGGCGGTTCAGGGCGCGGTCGGTCAGAGCGTGCCGACTCAGAGCGTGCCGACTCAGGGTGTGGCGGGGTCAGGGTGTGGTGACTCAGGGTGTGGCGGGGTCAGGGTGTGGTGACTCAGGGTGTGGCGGGGTCAGGGTGTGCCGACTCAGGATGTGGCGGGGTCAGGGTGTGGCGTCGGGGCCTTCGAGGAGCGTGCCGAGGACTGAGGCGACGCCTGCGGTGGGGTCGCCTCTGACTTCGTAGACGCGCGTCTCCCCGGCTGCCCCGTACTCCTCCGCCCCGTCCCCGGAGACCGTGATGCGGTAGGCGGGCAGGTCGGCGCCGATCTCGCCCCGCTCGCCGCGGGCGTGCGCTGCGGCGAGAGCGTCCACCGCATGCCGGACGCGGTCCGCTTGGCCGGCGGGGAGGGTCTCGGTGTCGTACTGCGCGACGACGGTGCTGTAGCCGGTGAAACCGCCGGTGCTCTCGATCGTCACGCGCATGCCGCGCACCTCCCCGTCGACTCGTCTGCTCTCCGCTCTCTACCCGCTCGCCGCGAATCCCTACTCGCCGCACGGATTCATCGCCGAACGGCCTCACGCGCTGGACGTCCCGACCTGTCGAGAGTCCCTAGTCACTGGGCGCCCCCACTCTCAGAACGTCCCTACTCCCCGGACGTCCCAACTTGCTGAGCGTCCACACACTGAGCGTCCACACACTGAGCGTCCACACACTGAGCGTCCACACACCGAGCGTCCACACACCGAGCGTCCACACACCGAGCTTCCGCGGGTGGAGCCTCTACTTGCTGAATGTGCTGCGCAGCTCGTCCAGTCCGCTCCGGAGGATGTCGTCGTCCTCCAGTGAGCCGCCCTGGGCCAGCTTCTCCGCGGAGACGGCCTGGTACTCGGGCATCTGCATCGTGCCGCAGCAGCGCGACCTGTCCTGGCCGGCGAGCAGGCTCGCCGAGTTCTCGTCGTGCGGCTGGACCTCGGTGACGTCCTGCCCGTCCCCGGTGTAGGCGGCCTCGGTCATCGCCATCTGCCCGCTCATCAGGTCGCGCAGCGGCGTCGCCGCCGTCGTGATCTCCCGGACGGCGAACCGGTTGCGGATGAACGTCCGGTAGATGGCCGGCTCGCCGCGGTTCGCCGAGGCCTGGAGCATCTGGTTCGCCACGTCCACGTACCGGGCCCCGGTCGCGGGCGACGCGACGATCGCGTCGAACACCAGCTTGCACAGTGTGGACGCCGTCTCGATCAGCACGACCGCCGCGTCCTTCGTGCGCTGCTGCCGGCTGAGCTCGAAGGTGTAGACGTCCGCGAGGATGTCGTAGATCGCGCCGGTGAACACCTGCGAGATCGCGTGCACCTCGTTGCCGACCTCGCTGAGCTTGAGGTCGTTGTCGGCGTTGCGGAGTCCGGACGGCATGCCGAGGGCCTTGCCGAACTGCTCGGCCAGCTCCGTCAGGAACGACTTGTCGTGCAGGTTCGCCTTGGTGAGCGCGACGAGCGCGTCCGCCTGGTCCGGTTGCGCCAGGGCCAGGAAGATCGCCGTGATGTCGCCGAACGCCTCGTGCAGGCCGCCGGTCTGCGGCGGGTTGTCCGCCGACAGCCAGCCCGGCTTGAGGCCGTCCAGGATCGCGTGGCCCGTCTCGTGCGCGACGATGTCGAAGGACTGGCACGTGAAGAGCACGTTCGACGGCGGCTGCCCTTGCGGAGTGAAGAAGAGGAACTTCAGCGCCTTGGCCGTCCGCGTGTAGAACGCGTTCGCGCCCTCGCCGGCGTGCGGGAACACGGTGATGCGCTCGGTGTTGCCCCCGACGTTCCACGCGAACGGGATCGGGACCCCGCCGTTGTGCCGCTCGTACATGGCCATCGTCTCCCGGACGACGGCGAACGTGTGCGCGCAGTCGAACTGCGGGGTTCCGGGCGTGAAGACGAAGTCGCCGTTGATGTTGCGCGCGACCGGGGTGACGCCCTGCAGCTCGGTCTGGACGCGCAGGTCCGTCGGTCCGTTCAGCACCACGGTCGGGATGAAGGTCAACCGGGCGCCGAGCGCGGTGACGGACGGGTCCTGCTTGTAGACCAGGAACCGGTGCCCGGGCTGCGCGGGAACCGGAATCGGCACCGGGCGCGGGACGGGACGCGGAAGCGGCCGGGCCGCCACCTGCGCGACCTGGGAGGCCCGTCCGGGCCACTGCGCGGGCACGACGATCTCGGTGGTCTCGGCGTCCCGTTGCGTCTGGAGTTCTTGCTGGTGGATCTTCATCAAAGCCACCTTCCCCCTGTGACAGTGCGCGAGCCCCTGTGACTCTGCGCTGCTGTGTGCGGACATGCGGGGTTGCAGTACGGGGCCTTGCATTCCGGGCTCGGACCGAGTCGGCGGCCCGACCGGTGCCCGCTCCACTTCCAACGTCTGCCGGGCAGCGAGATCGAGTCAACCCGCTGTGCTCAAAAGGCACCCCATCTGTCCACATGCTGCCTTCGGGCCCCTGATCAGGGTCGCCGGAGGTATCGGCCGGACGCGGAGTCGGGCCCGTCCGCCAGGCTCGTCCGAGGCGGGGAAGAACGCGCACGGATCACGAGCCAACCGATCGCCGGAGGGGGTTGGGACGGAGTGCGGGCGAGGTTCGACAGGGTTCGGGACGGGGCCGGGCGAGGTCCGGACAGGGGGCCGGGCGGGGGCCGAGGCGCTCGCGGTCGGCGGACGCGCCGAAAACGTCCGCGCAGCGCCGTAGACTCGCACGTGATGTCGAAGACCGAAGCTCACCCCTTGCTCGACGGCCTCAATCCGCAGCAGCGCGCCGCCGTCGTGCACTCCGGCGGCCCCCTGCTGATCGTGGCCGGCGCAGGCTCGGGCAAGACCCGGGTGCTCACGCACCGCATCGCCCACCTGCTCGGCGAGCGGGAGGTGCACCCTGGCCAGATCCTGGCGATCACCTTCACCAACAAGGCGGCCGCCGAGATGAAGGAGCGGGTGGACGCCCTCGTCGGGCCGCGCTCGCGCGCCATGTGGGTGATGACGTTCCACTCCGCGTGCGTCCGGATCCTGCGCCGCGAGGCCAAGCGCCTCGGCTTCCCCACGAGCTTCTCGATCTACGACCAGGCCGACGCGAACCGGCTGATGGCGCTCGTCTGCCGCGAGCTCGACCTCGATCCCAAGCGCTACCCGCCGAAGTCGTTCAGCGCCCAGGTCTCCAACCTGAAGAACGAGCTGATCGACTACGAGACCTTCAAGGCGCGGGCGTCCACGCACATGGAGCAGACGCTCGCCGAGGCCTACGAGATGTACCAGGCGCGGCTGCAGCAGGCCGGCGCCATGGACTTCGACGACCTGATCATGATGACGGTCAACCTGCTGCAGGTGTTCCCGGAGGCGGCCGAGCACTACCGGCGCCGGTTCCGGCACGTCCTGGTGGACGAGTACCAGGACACCAACCACGCGCAGTACGAACTCGTCCGGGAGCTGACCGCGCCCGTCGAGGGCGTCGGGGCCGCCGAGCTCTGCGTCGTCGGCGACGCCGACCAGTCGATCTACGCGTTCCGCGGGGCGACCATCCGCAACATCCTGGAGTTCGAGCGCGACTACCCGGACGCCACGACGATCCTGCTGGAGCAGAACTACCGCTCCACGCAGACGATCCTGTCCGCGGCCAACGCCGTCATCGAGCGCAACGCCGACCGCAAGCCCAAGAAGCTCTGGTCCGACCAGGGCGAGGGCCACAAGATCATCGGCTATGTGGCCGACAACGAGCACGACGAGGCCGCGTTCGTCGCCCGCGAGGTCGACAAGCTCACCGACGACGGCGTGGCCCGTCCCGGTGACGTGGCCGTCTTCTACCGCACCAACGCGCAGTCCCGTGTCTTCGAAGAGGTGTTCATCCGGGTCGGGCTGCCGTACAAGGTCGTCGGCGGCGTCCGGTTCTACGAGCGCAAGGAGATCCGCGACGCGCTCGCCTACCTGCGCTGCCTCGCCAACCCCGAGGACACCGTCTCCCTGCGCCGCATCCTGAACGTCCCCAAGCGGGGCATCGGCGACCGCGCCGAGGCCTGCGTCGAGGCGTACGCGTCCCGCGAGCGCATCTCGTTCTGGCAGGCACTCCGGACGCCCGAGGACGTTCCCGGCATGGCGACCCGCTCGATCAACGCCGTCCGCGACTTCGTCGTCCTGCTGGACGAGCTGCGCGCCGCCGCCGAGTCGCTCACCCCCGCCGACCTGATCGCCGAGGTGCTGAAGGCCAGCGGCTACCTCGCCGAGCTCCAGGCGTCCAAGGACCCGCAGGACGAGACCCGCGTCGAGAACCTCCAGGAACTCGAGGCCGTCGCCCGCGAGTTCGAGGAGCGCCTCGACGGCGAGTCCGCCGAGGGCCGCCTTCCCGAATTCCTGGAACAGGTCGCCCTGGTCGCCGACGCCGACTCCATCCCCGGCGGCGCGAAGGGCGGCCCCGTCCCGCCGGGCGAGCAGCCCGAAGAGAGCGAGCACGGCGTCGTCACCCTGATGACCCTGCACACCGCGAAGGGCCTCGAATTCCCCGTCGTCTTCCTCACCGGCATGGAAGACGGGGTCTTCCCCCATTTGCGCGCCATGAGCAACCCCAAGGAACTCGAAGAGGAACGCCGCCTCGCCTACGTAGGCATCACGCGCGCCCGGCAACGCCTCTATGTCTCGCGGGCCACGATGCGGAGTTCATGGGGAGCGCCGCAGGTCAACCCGCCGTCCCGCTTCCTCGGCGAGGTGCCGAGATCCCTCGTCGAGTGGGAGCGCGAGGCATCGTCCACGTCCGGCTCCGCGATGTCGCGAATGGCGGAACGCCCGGGGACCCGCTCCCCGGGGAACCGCCCCGTCCCGTCCTTGTCACCGGGCGACAAGGTCACCCACGACGCCTTCGGCCTGGGCACCGTCGTCTCCGTCTACGACAAGGGCGAAAAGGCCAGCGTCGACTTCGGTGGCGACTACGGCGTCCGCACCCTCGTCCTACGCTTCGCCACCATAGAAAAACTCTGACCCCCTCAATCTGCGTCGGCGGTGGACGTGTCGATTGGAGCACGTCCGCCCAGCAGACGCCGGCCGCTCCACGAGAACCGTCCAGCCGCCCAGCCCGCCGCCCACCCGACCGAGCCCGAAAACGCGGCAACGCGGCAACGCGGCAACGCACCCAACCCGCAAACCCCTCGCCTCAGCGAGGTCGATTGCTCGCCTCGGCAAAGCGTCCGCCCCCTGGCGAGCACCCACCTTGGCGAGCGTTCGCCCTGGCAGAGCGTTTGCTCTGCGGAGCGCTCGGTTCGGCGGAGTATTCGCACTGGCGACGCTTTCGCCACTGTGAAGTACTCGGCTAAGAGCGGTGCTTGCGCTAGCGGATTGCTCGCCGCAGCACAATGTCCACTTCAGTGGAGCGTTCGTCCCTGCTGAGTGTTCAGCTATGCGGAGCACGCCGGCCTGGCGCGGAGTTCGCTTCTGTGGGTTGCTCGGCTCGGTAAGGCGTTCGCTCTGGTAAGCGCCCATGCCTGCAACGCTCCCCTCAGCGACGGTTCTCCTATGAGCGCTCGACTTGGCGGAGCGTTCGCCTCTGCGGAGCGCTCCTCCCGGCGAGGAGTTCGCCCCGTGAAGCGCTCGGCTCAATGAAGCGTTTGCCTCGTCGGGGGTGTGGAGGGCCTGCGTGGGGTGCTTCGCCGGTCCCATGGTGGCGATCGTCGTTCTGGGGTTGCGCGGTCAAGAACCGGTGTCGGTGGCACGGGTATAGCGGGCGGCGAGGGTGCGCAGGTGGTCGGCGAGTTCGGGGTTCGCCGTCTCGTCGATCCGGAAGTCGGCGCCCAGCATGCCGAGGTAGACGGCGAGCATGGACGGATCGTCGGAGCCGACCTCCACGATGCACGTGTCGTCATCGGCCGGTTCGACCGTGATGCCGGCGGGGAGTCGAGCCGCGATCTCGGTGGCCGGCGCGTTCACCACGACCCGCGCTCTGTAGGCCCACATCGCCCGGGCGAGGCCGGACGAGATGCGGGCCGCGACGTCCTCGTCCGGCATGTCCCGAGGCGCGAATCGGGGACCGGCGGGCGGGCGCAGGACGATGCGGTCGACGCGGAAGGTCCGCCAGTCGTCCCGCTCCAAGTCCCAGGCGAGGAGGTACCAACGGCGGCCGGAGGCGACGAGGCGGTGGGGTTCGGTCACGCGGGGCCCGTCTGCACCGTCGTGAGTGCGGTAGTCGAAGCGCAGGCGCTCGTTGTCGCGGCAGGCGGCGGCGATCGCGGTCAGCGCGGCCGCGTCCACGGGCGGCTCCGAGCCTGGCAGCGCGACCGTCGTCGAAGCGAGCGTGCCGACACGGTGGCGCAGGCGCGACGGCAGGAGGCGCTCCAGCTTGGCGAGCGCGCGGACGGAGCTTTCCTCGATGCCGGAGACCGCGCCGCTCGCCGCCGTCCGGAGCCCGATCGCCACCGCGACCGCCTCGTCGTCATCGAACAGCAGCGGCGGCAGGACCGCGGCCGGGCCGAGCCGGTAGCCACCGCCGACACCCGGTGACGCGTCGATCGGATACCCGAGTTCGCGCAGTCGCTCCATGTCGTTGCGGACGGTCCGGGCGGTGACGTCGAGGCGTTCTGCCAGCTCAGGCCCTGTCCAGTCGCGCGGTGCTTGGAGGAGCGACAGCAGCCGGAGCAGCCGGACCACCGAGGTTCGCGTCATCTCTCCATGATGCCGCGCATTGAGGAACGATCTGTTCCGCAATGACCTTTAGCGTGCCTGCCATGACGAACGAGATCCGTCCATTCCGCATCGATATCCCGGCGACCGAGCTGGAGGACCTGCGAGCCCGAGTGTCCGCGACGCGCTGGCCATCGACCGCGGGGGTGGCCGACTGGAGCCGCGGCGTCCCGATCGAGTACCTGAAAGAACTCGCCGGATACTGGGCCGCCGAGTTCGACTGGCGGGCGCAGGAAGCGGCGCTGAACGAGATCCCCCAGTTCAAGACGGTGATCGACGGCCAGACGATCCACTGCTTCCACGTGCGGTCGCCGGAGCCGGACGCACTGCCGATCGTCCTCACGCACGGCTGGCCCAGTTCACCGATCGAGTTCATGAAGATCGTCGGGCCGTTGACCGATCCCCGTTCTCACGGCGGCGATCCCAGGGATGCCTTCCATGTCGTCCTGCCCTCCCTACCGGGCTACGGTTTCTCCAACCCGATCGGTGACGCGGGCTTCAACCTGTTCGGCGTCGCACGAGCGTGGGCGGAATTGATGCGCCGACTCGGCTACGAGCGGTATGTCGCGCAAGGTACGGATGTCGGCTCGGGCGTCGCCGGAATGCTGCCGATGGTCGACCCGGGGCATGTCGCAGGCGTCCACCTGTCCGGAACGGGCGCGGCCCCGCCGTTCGGCCCTCCCCTTGAACCGGATCGGTTCTCTGGTGCCGATCGAGCGCGCGCACAGAAGTTCAACAGGTTCAGGGAGGAAGGGATCGGCTATCTGGCATTGCAGTCGACTCGCCCGCAGACCCTGGCGTACTCCCTGAACGACTCGCCGGTCGGTCAACTGGCCTGGATCGTGGAGAAGTTCCACGAGTGGACGGACCCGGCCATCGAGTTGCCCGATGCGGCCGTTGATCGGGACCAGTTGCTCACCAACGTGAGCCTTTTCTGGTTCACAGGCTCCGGGGCCACCTCCGCCCACGCCGTCTACGAGGGCATGCAGGCATGGAAGGCCTTCGCCGCAACGGAGAGCGGCCCCTCGCCGAAGCCGGACGTTCCCGTCGGTGTGGCCGTATTCGCTGCCGACAGCACCATTCGTTCCCTCATGGACCCAGACGGCGATATCGGGCACTGGTCGGAATACGACCAAGGTGGTCACTTTGCAGCCATGGAAGTTCCGGAGCTACTTGTGGGTGACATTAGGCTCTTCAGTCGATCCCTTAGGTGAGAGTTAGTGCTTATAGAAGGCCATAGTGAGACGGCTCTCGCAACGAGGCAGCGTGCGAAGAGAGGGTGAGTCGTCGAGGGGTCTAGTACGGAGAGGTCTCCCGCAGAGAGGCGTTGCTCATAGAGGAGAGTTCTGAGAGAGGCGGACCGCGGCGGCCGCCAAAGGGGGTGGAGCCACGGGGGGCGGAGTAGTTACAGGGCGGAGTAGTTACAGGGCGGAGTAGTTACAGGGCGGAGTAGTTACAGGGCGGAGTAGATACAGGGCGGAGTAGATACAGGGCGGAGTAGATACAGGGCAGAGTAGATACAGAAGTCGAGCCCGTAGAGGGATAGTGCTCGTAAAGAGGTCGAACGGGTGGGGTGGCGCTGCGTACGGGGCCGCCCCTCCGAAGTCAAGGGCGCCTTCGGCGTCGCTTCGCGATGGGACTTCGTCCCACCCTTGACTTCGGAGCCTCTGCGGCCCCTGGTGCAGGTTTCGTCGGGCAGGCTCCGCCTGCCCCCGCCCGACGCGCCACCCCACTCCTCCAAGAGCCATCCCCTCGACGAGGGGACCACCTTCCAACCGCAACCGAGCCGCCCCATCGACGTGCGCGCCGCCCCACTGCCGAGCCCCCTCGCCACCGGGCCACGCCGACACCGGGCCACCCCGACATCACGGAGCAGTGTCCTGCGCCGGCTGTGGCCGTACCCGGGCCTGGGTCAGGTTCCGTCCAGGCCGTGGTGCAGCAGCCTGGTGAATGGATCTGCTGGCGTCGCGCCCGCAGCACCCGTCTGCCAAGGAAGACCAGCCATGAGGGAGGTTGCAGACCAAGGGAGTCCGCGCATCGGGGAGTTGTCCAGCCAGGGAGCTGTCATGTCAGAGAGAGCTGGTTTTTCAAGAAACCCACAGCGGAGGCGATTGGCAACGGTGAGCTTCCGCTAGACGAGACCCACCGGCTGTAGGCGCCCATGCAATAAAAGGAATGCCATCCGCCAGGGGCCCACTTCGGGACGAGCGGGCTTCTTGCCACCGTCTCGCTTCCCTGAGCTTGAGCGCGTGACGAAGGCCTGTGTGCCCGTCCTGCTCCATCACGGCTCGTGAGTAGCCCGGCAACAGCGGACGGCCACGCAGCCGATGGCAGGAAAGCCGGTGGTGAGGTAGCGGGCTCGACAGGCATCCTCGTCCTGACCACGCTTGCGGACGGCGCCGAGTTCATCGGCGAACTCAAGAAATTTGGCTCCCTCGGCTAGGGCCCACCGCTGGGGAGAAGGTTGTCCTACCACGGCGCAGACGGCCCGCCGAAGCGAACTCACCTTTTCCTTGAGAAGGACCAATTGACGAGTTATCCCCCTAAGACGTGTCCGCGATCCAGGCAGGTTTGGTGGTATTTGTGCTTTGGTGGGCGTGCCGCCAAACCGAAACGCCCGTCTTGTCCCATGAGCCTGATTGGCTCTTAAATTGATCAAGCTTGACCTATCTCGGTGGTGACAGTAATTAGCCTCCGATCTCGCGTCTGTTCGCCCACTAGTTCGATATACTCTGTGTATGTGTTCGGTTACGGGTATG
>NZ_JBEUPD010000047.1:0-60992 GCF_040492135.1 Actinomadura sp. NPDC000600 | reverse complement strand
GGGCTGGGCGGCCCGGCCGGGCCGCCCAGCCCGAGGACGAGCGCGGCGAGGCCGGCGGCGGACAGGATCGCCGCCAACCCCCAGAGGCCCCACCGGCCGCCCTTTCCCCGCATTTTTCCTTCCATCCGATGAGAATCGCCGATTCTGCTCTTACGGAGACGCCGCCGTCACAGCGGCGCCTCCCTTATCAGAAAGGCGCGCTATTACGCGACCGCGCCATTACGACGGCGGACGGCAATGGCGCCGGCGCCGATCCCGCCCAGCAGCAGGACGCCGCCGCCGGCCAGAAGCGCGGTGTCCGAGCCGCCCGTCCCGCCGCCGAGACCCGTCGCCGCCCCGCCGGTCGGGGTGGGCTGCCCCATCGGGCGCGCCTTGCCGTCCACGACGCGGACCTCGCCGGTCGCCCTGTACGCGCCGCACCTGACCAGCACCGTGTAGGTGCCGGGGAAGGTGTCCTTCTTGATGGTCGCGAGACCGGCCCGGCCGTCGACCTCCTCGGAGCCGTTCAGCGGCACCGCGCCCCCGACGAAGGCCAGCGACCCCGCCTCGCCGTCGACCTGGCACTTCTTCCCCACCACCGTGACCTTGTCGCCGGGACGGGCCTGCGCCGGCTTCACGATGACGTCCCCCGGGTCGGCCATCGCGGGCGCGGCCATTCCGAACGTCGCCGCGCCGACCACGAGACCGAGAACGGTCGCCTTTCCGAGTCGCATGTTCTCTCCATATCGACACGGCGGCCTACTCGACTTTCAGCCCGTGAGCCCGTGCCCCCTTATGCCCGTATCTGATGAGGCTTGCGCCCGTTTGGTTCGGTGATCCTTTTCGTCCCCCGGAAAGGCTCCCGCCCTCACAAATCCCGGAAAGGTTGGCATGAAAGCCGTCACACCGCATCCCGCCTCGCCGAGGCGTTCAGGAGGTGCCGAGGAGCCGCAGGAGGCTGGTGCGCAGCGCGTCGCCGGCGGACGTGCCGTCCATCCGTCCGGCCTGCCGCTCCTCGCTCGCGGCATGGGCGAGCGTGATCGTGGCCGCGACCAGCCAGCCGACCGGGAGCCGATCGTCGAACTCGCCGTCCCGCCGCCCCCGCTCGATCACCTGCCTGATCCGGTCGGCGACGGGCGCGTGCCGGTCGCGGTCGGCCTCCGGCCCGACGGGCACCGTGCTGATCCGCCGCGTCAGGACGGGGTGGCGCTCGGCCTCCCGGGCGGCGGCGTCGAGCAGGCGCACCAGCGCGTCCGCGGCCGGACCCGTGTCGAGATCGGCCGCGTCCATGGCGGCGGCGGTCCTGTCGGTGAGCCGCTCGGCGACCGCCAGCAGCAGCTTCTCCCGCGAGGGGAAGTGGGCGTAGACCGTCTGGCGGGTCACGCCGGCCGCGACCGCGACCGCCCCGAGACCGGCGTCGGGCTCGGCGTCGAGCACCCGCGTCGCGGCATCCAGGATGGCCTCCCTGCTGCGGCGGGCGTCGGCTCGGCGGTTGCGGGCCGAAGGCGGCATTACCTCTTACACCTTGTCAAAGTTACATCCCGGCTCATATCTTACAGAGCGTCAAAGATCGTACCGGCTCTACCGACAGGGGTCCCATGCGTCCACTCAGCGAGACCGAACCCGGACGGTTCATCGCCGACTTCTACACCTCCTTCACCGCCGACCTGCTGGCCGGTGACGAGGACGCGGCGCTGATCGTCGACCGTTACCACACCCCGGACATCGTCCAGCTCGCCGACGGGATCCGGATCGACCGCGACAAGCTCATCGCGCACACCCGGCCCGTCCGCAAGAACCGGCCCACCAGCCGGGTGGAGGTGCACGAGGCCGTCGCGGACGGCGACCGCCTCGCCGCCCGCTACACCCTGCACGTGTCCCAGCGCGGCAAGGACCTGGCCATCGAGGTCTACTTCTTCGGCCGCTTCGCGCCCGACGGCCGGATGCGTCAGGCCCATATGGCCACCCGCACCGCGCCCGCGGGCGACGCCCCCTGAGCCCGCGGCGAGGATCACAGCGGGCAGCGGCGCCCGCGGCCGGCGACGGTGAGGAGCCGGCCGGGGGCCCGACCGGCTCCCTACGGCGAGAGCGGCAGCGGCCGGTCGTCGACGATGCGCTTCATCACGATGGTGGAGGTCAGGCGCCGCACGCCGGGCAGCGTGGCGAGCGTCTCGTCGCGGATGGCGGCGTAGCCGTCGAGATCGGGGGCCAGGACGCGCAGGAGGTAGTCCGGATCACCGAACAGCCGCTCGGCGTGGCGTATGTGCCGGACGCCGGCGAGGGCTTCCTCGAACTCGATGATCGTGGCGGCGTCCTCGCGGTCCATCGTGACGGCGACCAGCACCTCCAGACCGAACCCGACGGCCGCCGGGTCGACCAGCGCCCGGTACCCCGTGATGACCTTCGCCCGCTCCAGCTCGCGCAGGCGCCGGTGGCACGGCGCGGGGCTGAGCCGCACCCGCTGGGCCAGTTCGGTGACGGTCAGCCTCCCCTCGCCCTGGAGCTCAGCAAGGATCTTTCGATCAGTTCCGTCCATGAGCACGATCCTTCCATTAGATCCCGCATTTCGGCTATTAATAGCAACAAAGCTGCGCCGGAATTGATCTACTCTTCCCCCAAAGGCGGAAAGGGGCCCGCGACCGGAGGGGTGGTTCCTCATGAGCGGAGCAGCGGACTGGCTGCCGATCGCGGCGGCGGTCTTCGGGGTGCCCCAGTTCCTGCCGCAGCTGGCCCGGGTCCTGCGAGCCGGGGACACGGCCGGGGTCTCCTGGTCGTGGGCGGCCCTGACCAGCGTCGGCAACGCCGGATGGATCATCTACTTCACGCTGTCGGAGTTCTGGACCGCACTGGTGCCGGCGGTCTCGGCGACCGTGCTCGCCGGCGCGCTCGCGCTCCTGCTCGGCCGCCGGAACGGCGTCCCCCGCCGTCCCGCCGCGATCGTCGCCGCGTGGACGGCCCTGATCCTCCTCGCGTGGGCGGCGACCGGCCGCGCCGGAATCGGCGCGGTCCTGACCACCTCGTTCGTGCTCCAGGTCGCCCCCTCGGTGTGGACCGCCTACCGCACGCCCCGGCCGACCGGGATCTCCCGGGGCACATGGCTGCTCATCCTGGGCGAGTTGCTCTGCTTCGGTCTCTACGGGCTCCACCAGGGCGACCCGCGCCTGATCGCCCTCGGCTGGACGGGCGTCGCCGCCGGCCTCCTCATGCTCGGCCGCGCCCAGTACGCCGCGGCCGCCTCCGCCCGGCTCCGGCGGCGCCGCTTCCACCGCGGGGAGGCGTCCGCCCCTCAGTGATCGGCGGGGGCCATGTTCCAGGTGCGCGGGAGTTCGGCGTCGCAGAGGGCGCAGAAGAAGTGGGCGTCCTTGACCAGGTTGCGTTCCCGGCACTCGGGGCAGCGGCGGAAGACCATCGGGTCGGTGAAGCGGCCCGGATGGTCCAGTCCGGCCCGGTCGAGCGCACCGCCGACGGCGGGCCAGGAATCCGGATCGGGGCAGTAGCCGGTCGACTGGTTGCTGGCTCCCTCCACCGACCACCGGCCGCCGTGTTCGGCGAAGGTGATCTCACCGGCGCTCAGGACGGGCATGCCTCCCGCGCAGACGACGTGCTCGCTGCGCCGGTGAGAGAGGCGCAGGAAGCCGTCCAGGTCGACGACGAAGGTGAACGGCTCGGCCGACTCGTCCTCGTCGCACGCGGCGAGCCAGGTGGCGAGATCGTCCGGGGACGCGATCCGCCGTCCTTCCATGCCTGGTCGTACCGTTGCGAGGAACTCGGGCGGGCCCACGTAGGAGTACCGGCGCGGCCGCCCGCCGCCGGGCGCCGTCAGGTCTGCGGGTTGGTGTAGACACGGCGCGGCGTGATGAGCACGGCGGCGCGCCGCTCCCCAGCCATCACCCGGTCGTAGTCGTCCCAGTCGTCGTGAGTGCCGCCGGCGGCGAGGAAGACCTCCCGCAGCAGCAGGCGAAGCGCTTCACCGTCGACCCCCGGACGCGGGTCGTCGGGGCCGATGAGCTCGGCGTCTCCCTCGACGGCCGCCCATCGCCAGCCCGCCCGGACGACGATCGTGACCCGGGGGTCCGCACGCAGGTGGGCCAGCTTGCGTGAGCCTCCGGTGGCGACGAGCCCGACGACCCGGTCTCCCCGTACCGGATGGTCCAGCACGCCGGCGTTGACCACCGACGACTGGATGCTGCCATCGCCCCGCAAGGTGCTGACCACGCACAAGCCGTGATCGAGCGGCACCAGCTCGGCGAAGGCGGATAGGTCTGCCATGGCCGGTCGCCTCCCTCCGTCTGGTCGAATCATCTCAGACGCCGGACGCACGGGCTCGCAATGGCGAGCGCCCGGAACGCCGATTCGGCGTTCCGGGCGCTGCCCTTCAACAGTCGCCCACGAGAGGCGCGGGCACGGGGCGATGCCGTGCCCGGGTCAGCCGTTGGTGAGGGGGAGGGTCAGGGTGCTGCCGTCCAGGTCGACCTTGACCTTGGTCCCCGCCGGGTAGCGGAGCGTGTAGGCGTGGTCGGTGGCCAGCACCATGAGGCCGATCCGGTGGCCGGGCTTGAAGACGTAGTCGTACGGCTGCATGGGCCAGCTGAACGTGTACTCCTTGCCGGCCTTCACCGGGGTGCTCCGCCAGATCGACTCGCGGTTGCGGACGTCCGTCCAGCCGCGCGTCACGATCTTGAACGGGGTGACGGCGGTGGTGTACTTCCGGACGGGGCGGCAGCCCTCGTCACCCGGGATGGAATCCCCGTAGCACCAGGTGTCGGACGTCCGGACGAAGCCGGAGACGCGCTCGTCGGAGCCGTAGTCGACCAGGAGGGCCGACAGGTAGGGCGAGCGGCCGTCGACGGAGGCGCGCAGCTTGATCCGCGCCGTGCCGCTGAGCTTCATGGCCTTGGTCAGCTTCGGCGTGAGATAGATCAGGCGGTTGGGGTCCGCCGCGTCCGGGTTCGCTGCCAGGTCCTCGGCCTTGCGGGACGGGTCGTCCACCAGCTGCTGGGTGCCGTGGCCGCGCCGGCCGAGGCCCTTCGCCGACAGGCCGAGGGGAACGGGACGGGCCGAGGCGTCCGGCCAGTCCTTGTGCGTCTCCCACTGGCCCGGTGTGCGCTCAAGGTCGACCTTGGGCTGGCGCATGATGTCGTTCCGGACGTTGTAGAGCTCATGCGCGAACCACAGGTTCAGCGTTTCGAGCCACACGCTCTGGCGGACGTCCAGGGGCTCGTCGTGCGCGGCCTGGTGGATCCAGAGCTTCCGGTCGACGCCGGCCTTCTTCAGCCCGTCCCACAGGAGGGACATCTGGATCGGCTTGACGTTCCAGTCGGCGAGGCCGCTGGTCATGAACACGCTGGCCTTGAACCGGGGCGCGGACTTGGCGAAGTTCCGCTCGTCCCAGGTCCGGTTGTAGTCGCCGGTGACCCGGTCCATCTTCCTCTCGAGGTCGTGCATGACGGGCGCGCACACCTCGAGGTCGTGGCGGGTCAGCACGGCCTTGGCGTGCAGGTCGAGGTCCTCGCCCTCCCAGCCGTCCGGCGCGACGACGCCGCCGTTGGCGCGGTACTCGTCGTACCAGTTGGACACGCCGGAGATGGACACGACCGTCTTGAGGCCGGGCACGCGGGTCGCGGCGGTCGCGAGGGGCAGCGTGCCGTCGTAGGACTTGCCGGCCATGGCGACGTTCCCGGTCGACCAGCCGGCGTCGACCTTGTTGCCCTGGGCGTCGTACGCGGTCGCCTTGCCGGTGAGCCACTCGATGACCGACTTCATGCCCTGCGTCTCGTTCGGGCCGACGGCGGTCGGGCAGCCGTCGGAGTCGCCCGTGCCGAGGGTGTCGGCGGCGAGGACGGCGTAGCCGCGGGAGACGAAGTAGTTGTCGTAGTAGACGCGCGAGTAGCTCGTCGGGCCGGGCGGGCCGGGCGGGGGCGTCCACGGCGCGAGGCGCGGGTAGTCGGTCACGTCGGCCGGGTGGTACGGCGGGTCCTGCGTGCCGGCGTAGTAGGGGCTGCCCTCAAGGATGGAGGCGACCTTGAGGCCGCCGCTCGTCTCCTTGGGGCGCGTGACGTAGACGGAGACGCGGTCGCGTTTGCCGTCCCGGTCGCTGTCCACGGTCGTCTCGACGAACACCTTCTCGCGGATGGCGTCCTTGAACGAGAACGTGGGCTGCGTCTTGCCGTCCTTCACCACGATGTGGGGACGTCCCGCGTCGGCGTACGCGGGCACCATGCCGGCCACGAGGCCGACCGCGCCCGCGAGCGCCGCTACGGGCAGGAGTGAGAGTCGCAACGTCCGCTCCTTGGCTGCTGAGAGAAACCTGATCAGCTTCCAGAGCGGACACAACGCCCGTCAACGGTGATTATTAACAAACTGGTCGGTTCACGCGATCCGGTCGATGACCAGGGGGTGCGCGGAGACGGCGCCGCCTGCCTCGATGTCGAAGGCGCCGTCCAGCGCCTCCAGCGCGCGGCCGAACCTGGCCTCGTCGTCGGCGTGCAGCGTCAGCAGCGGCCGCCCCTCCTCGACCGTGTCGCCCGGCTTGGCGTGGCAGATGACGCCAGCGCCGAACGACACCGGGTCCTCCTTGCGGGCCCGGCCGGCGCCGAGACGCCAGGCCGCCACCCCGACCCCGTAGGCGTCGAGCCTGGTCAGGACGCCCGAGGACGGCGCCGTGACCACGTGGGTCTCGCGGGCGGTCGGCAGCGGCGCGTCGGGGTCGCCGCCCTGCGCGGTGATCATCCGGCGCCAGACGTCCATGGCGGAGCCGTCGCGCAGCGCGTCGGCCGGGTCCTTGCCCGAGATCCCGGCGGCGTCGAGCATCTCCCGCGCCAGCGTCAGGGTCAGCTCGACCACGTCGGACGGGCCTCCCCCGGCGAGCACCTCGACCGACTCGGCCACCTCGACGGCGTTGCCGACCGCGTTGCCGAGCGGACGGTCCATGGCGGTCAGCAGGGCGACCGTGCGCAGCCCGTGGTCGGAGCCGATCGCGACCATCGTCTCGGCCAGCTCGCGGGCGTTGCCGACCGTCTTCATGAACGCGCCCGAGCCGACCTTGACGTCCAGCACCAGCGCGCCCGTGCCCTCGGCGATCTTCTTGGACATGATCGAGGAGGCGATCAGCGGGATCGACTCCACCGTGCCGGTCACGTCGCGCAGCGCGTAGAGCTTGCGGTCGGCCGGCGCCAGGCCGCTGCCCGCCGCGCAGATCACCGCGCCCGCCGAGCGCAGCACGTCCAGCATCTCCGCGTTCGACAGCGACGCCCGCCAGCCCGGGATCGACTCCAGCTTGTCGAGCGTCCCGCCGGTGTGGCCGAGGCCGCGCCCCGACAGCTGCGGGACGGCCGCGCCGCACGCCGCCACCAGCGGCGCCAGCGGCAGGGTGATCTTGTCGCCGACGCCGCCGGTGGAGTGCTTGTCGGTGGTCGGACGGTCCAGCGCCGACCAGTCCATCCGCTCGCCGGAGCGGATCATGGCCTCGGTCCAGCGGGCCACCTCGGCCCGCGACATGCCGTTGAGCAGGATCGCCATCGCCAGCGCCGACATCTGCTCCTCGGCGATCGCGCCCCGGGTGTAGGCGTCGACCGCCCAGTCGATCTGCTCGGGGGTCAGCGTCCCGCCGTCCCGCTTGGCGCGGATGACATCGATGGCGTCCACGAGATCCTCTCTGTGCCGGTCAGGCTGAGTCGGTCTGGCTGGGGTGTGCGGCCGGCCGGCGGGGTGCGCCGACCGGCGTTGTCGAGCGGGACGTGCCGGTCAGGCCCGGTCCACGAGGTCGTCGGGACCGAACGCGTCCGGCAGGACGTCCGACATGGGCAGGATGCCGCGCGTCGTCTCCAGCAGCATCGGGGCGCCGCCGTGCTCCCACAGCAACTGCCGGCAGCGCCCGCACGGCATCAGCGGGTTCCCGTGCCGGTCGACCACCGCCATGGCGACCAGCCGGGGCCGCTCCGACTTGCCGGGCCCGTGCAGCGCCGACACGACGGAGCACTCCGCGCACAGGCCGACGCCGTACGAGGCGTTCTCCACGTTGCACCCCGTGATGATCCGGCCGTCGTCCACCAGCGCGGCGGCCCCGACCGGAAACCCGGAGTACGGGCAGTAAGCACGAGCCATCGCCTCCCGCGCGGCAACGCGCAGAGCAGGCCAATCAATCTCCATAGGGGTTATCGTGCCTCACCACGCCTGTACCTGAGCCCGTTGGCGGCGGGCATGCGGAGGCGCTGGCTGGCCAGGGCCAGGACGAGCAGCGTCGTCAGGTGCGGCGTGAAGGAGACCAGCTCGCCGGGGACGATGTCGCTCAGCAGGAACCATGTGAGCAGCGCGGCGGCCGTGACCAGGGACAGCACGGAGCCGATCACGGCGCCCCGCATGTCGCGGCGGTGCGCCGCGTCCAGCGCCGCCTGCGGGAGCAGGCGGTTCGCGCGCACGCCCTGCCAGACGGCCACGCCGATCAGCAGGATGGCCACGAACAGCAGGAGCGCGTGCACCGACTCGCCGCCGCCGCGCACGTTCATCGCGTCGGTGTAGCCGAACAGCAGCGAGCCGGCGGCGAGGCCACCCGGACGCCAGTTGCCGAAGATCATCGCGGCGAGGCCGATGAACCCGCGGCCGTTGGTCTGGCCGTCCTGGTAGATCGGCGCGGCGACGGTGACGAGGAAAGCGCCCGCCAGGCCCGCGAAACCGCCCGAGATCATGGTGGCCGCGTACTTCATCCGGTAGACCTGCACGCCGAGCGACTCGGCCGCGTACGGGTCCTCGCCGCACGAGCGGATCCGCAGCCCGAACGCCGTCCGCCACAGCACGAAGAAGCTGGCCGGGAGGAGCAGCAGCGCCACGAGCGTCAGCAGCGACATGTCGCTGGTCAGGCCGCGCACGATGCCCGCGAGGTCCGACACCAGGAACCAGTGGTGCTTCTCCAGCGAGCCGAGCCAGTCGGGGCTCTGCCAGCCGCCGATCTTGCCTCCGGACAGCACCGGCAGCGTCAGCGTCTGGATCGGATCGACGGGCGGCGACTGGCGGGGGCCGCCGCCGAGCGCCTTCGCCTCCCCCTTGTCGAAGATCAGACCGGCGAGGAACTGGGTGAGCCCCAGGCCGAGGATGTTGATCGCGACACCGGACACGATGTGGTCGACGCCGAACGACACGGTCGCGATCGCGTGCAGCAGCCCGCCGAGCGCACCGCCGATGATCCCGGCGAGGACGCCGATCCACGGGCCCCACTGGTAGCCGGCCCACGCGCCCGTCCAGGTGCCGAGGATCATCATGCCCTCGAGACCGATGTTGATCACGCCGGACCGCTCGGACCACAGCCCGCCGAGCCCGGCCAGGAAGATCGGCACGGCGAGGCGCAGCGCGGCGCTGACCGTCCCGCTGGAGGTCACCGGGTCGGCGTCGTCGATCACCCGGACCAGCGACAGCAGCACCAGCAGGCCGGACGCGATGAGCAGGTAGTGCGGCCAGCGCAGCCGCCGCTTGCCGTTCACGGCCTTCCTGGCGGTGGCCGTCTCGGTCGCGGTGCTCATGAGGCACTCCCAGCGGCCTCGCGGGCCAGGTCGTGGCCGGTGGCCAGCTCGGCGGCGACGGCCCGCTGCTGCAGCCGGATCTCCCAGCGCCGGACGAGCTCGTACACGATGACGACGGTCAGCACGACCACGCCCTGCATGACCCCGACGATCTCCTTCGGGACGTCGACCTCCTGGAGGATGTCGGAGGTCTGGTCGAGGAACGCGAACAGCAGCGCGGCGAGCGCGATGCCGGCCGGGTGGTTGCGGCCGAGCAGCGCGACCGTGATGCCGGTGAAACCGAGGCCGGGCGGGAAGTTCAGCGAGTACTCGTAGGACGCGCCTAGCAGCTCCGGCATGCCGATCAGGCCCGCCACCACACCGGACGCGACCATCGTGTAGACGATCATGCGGCGGGCGTTGACGCCGCTGGCCTGCGCGGCCGACGGCGAAAGCCCCGACACCTTCAGGTCGAACCCGAACCTGGTGTGGTTGATGACGATCCAGAACACGACGCCGACCAGGATCGCCAGCGGAAGCAGCCCGTACACGTCGCCGGGCAGGTCGATGCCGATCGAGGACAGGAAGCCGTTCAGGCCGCCGACCCGCCCCGACTCGGGGATCTTCGCCGTCGCGACGTTGTTGCTGCCCGGCCGCGCCTCGGCGAGCCGCTTGTCGTTCAGCAGGTAGGCGATCAGGCCGGTCGCGATCGCGTTCAGCATGATCGTGGACAGCACCTCGCTGACCCCGCGGGTCACCTTCAGCACGCCCGCGATCGCCGCCCACAGCCCGCCGACCACCATCGCCGCGATGATCGTCAGCATCTGGCCGAACGGCGCGGGAAGCGCCACCGCGCCGCCGAGCGCGGCGGCGAGGAACGCTGCCATCCGGTACTGGCCGTCGACGCCGATGTTCAGCAGCGCCATCCGGAACCCGATCGCCACGGCCACGGCTGACAGGTAGTAGCGGGCGGCGCGGTTGATGATGTCGACGATCGAGTTGTCGGTCGTGCCGTAGTCGACCATGCTCTGGATCGAGCTGACCGGGTCGGCGCCGGTGATCCGCAGCAGGATCATCGTGATGCCGAGGGAGATCAGCAGTGCCAGCACCGGCGCGCCGATCTTCAGACCGAGGCCGCGCGGGCCGAGGCCGCGCAGCATCGCCTTCCACGACGGCACCGTCTCCGGCTCCACCGGCCCGGACGGCTTCGCGGCCGACGGCCCGGGCTCGGGAGCGTCGCCCTTCCGCGGCGCGGGAACGCCGGCGGGCTCCTCGCCCGCCGGGTCCAGGTCCTTGCGCTCGTCGCTCATGCGGGCGCTCCCGCGCCGGTCATGGCGGAGCCGAGCTCCTCGGGGGTGACGGTCCGCGGATCGACCTCCGCGACCAGCCGCCCCCGCAGGATCACGTGCAGGGTGTCGGACATACCGATGAGTTCCTCAAGATCGGCGCTGATCAGCAGCACGGCCAGCCCGTCCGCGCGGGCCTGCCGCAGGTGCTCCCAGATGGCGGCCTGGGCGCCGACGTCGATGCCACGCGTCGGATGCGCTGCGATGAGCAGGTGCGGGTCGCCGGACATCTCCCGCCCGACGATGAGCTTCTGCTGGTTGCCGCCCGAGAGCGCGGCGGCGGGCACGTCGATCCCCGGCGTCCGCACGTCGTAGGCCTGGACGATCCGGGTGGTGTCGCGGCGTGCGCCGCGCCGGTCGACCCACGGGCCGCGCACGTTCGGGCGCTGGGTCTGGTGGCCCAGCATGCGGTTCTCCCAGAGCGTCCCCTCCAGGATGAGCCCGTGCCGGTGCCGGTCCTCGGGGATGTAGGCGATGCCCGCCTCGCGGCGCCGCCGCGTCGCCCAGTGGGTGATGTCGTCGCCGCCGTAGCCGATGGTCCCGGCGTCGGCGCCCCGGATCCCCATGATCGCCTCGATGAGCTCGGTCTGCCCGTTGCCCTCGACGCCGGCCAGCCCGACGATCTCGCCGCGGCGGATGCGCAGCGACACGTCGTCCACGACGGGACGACCCTCGGGGGTCAGGACGGTGAGCCCGGCGACGTCAAGCTGGACGTCCTCGGTGACGGTCGACTCGCGCAGCTCGGGGGTGGGCAGCTCGGACCCGACCATCAGCTCGGCCAGCCGCCGGGACGTCACCTCCCGCGGGTCGAGCCTGGTCGCGACCGTCGTGCCGCGCCGGATCACCGAGATCGAGTCGGCGACGGTCAGCACCTCGTCCAGCTTGTGGGAGATGAACAGCACGGTCAGGCCCTCGGCGCGCAGCTCCCGCAGGTTGCCGAACAGCTCCTCGACCTCGTGCGGGACGAGCACCGCGGTCGGCTCGTCGAGGATGAGCACGCGGGCGCCGCGGTAGAGCACCTTGAGGATCTCCACGCGCTGCCGTTCGCCGACGCCGAGCGTCTCGACCAGCACGTCCGGGTCGACGCGCAGCCCGTACGCCTGCGACATCTCCTTGATCTTCGCGCGGGCGGCGGCGAAGTCGATGCGGCCGCGCCGCCGGCCCTTGGCGCGGGGCTCGGCGCCGAGGATCACGTTCTCGAGGACGGTGAGGTTGTCGGCCAGCTTGAAGTGCTGGTGCACCATGCCGACGCCGCGGGCGATCGCGTCCGCCGGCGTCCGGAAGGAGACCTGCTCGCCGTCGACCTCGACGGTGCCCTCGTCCGGCCGCTGCATCCCGTAGAGGATCTTCATCAGCGTGGACTTGCCGGCGCCGTTCTCACCGCAGAGCGCGTGCACCTCGCCGCGCTCGATGGTGAGGTTGATGTCGCGGTTGGCCACCACTCCGGGGAACCGCTTGGTGATCGATGTCAGCCGCACGGCCGGCACCTGGTCAGGCACGAGTGCCCCTCCTCCTGCCTAGAACGTGAAGAAGACGTGGACCGGGGGACGTGCCGCCGCACCGGGCGCCACCCGTGGAGGTGGCGCCCGGTGCGCGGTTCCGGCCGGACGAGGCCGGTCCGGCACGTCGCCGTACGGGAGGGATCCCCCCGTGCCCGGGCCTCGGCGTCAGGCCTTGGTCGGAACCGTGATCTTGCCGCTGATGATGTCGGCCTTCAGCTCGTCCAGCTTGGCCTTGATGTCGTCGACGTGGCCCCCGGAGGTGGCGTAGCCGATGCCGTCGTTGCTGAGGTTGTACTGCGTGGTGCCGGCCTTGAACGTGCCCTTGGCGACGCTCTCGACGAAGTCGTACACCGCGACGTCCACGTGCTTCTCCATGGAGGTGAGGATCTGGTCCTTCACCCCGGCGACCGCGGGCTGGTTGTACTGGTCGGAGTCGACCCCGATCGCCCACTTCTTGGCCGCGCCGACGGTCTTGATGACGCCGATGCCCGCGCCGCCCGCCGCGTGGTAGATCACGTCGGCGTTCTGGTCGAGCTGGCCCTTGGCCGCCTCGTTGCCGAGACCGGCGTCCTTGAAGCCGTTGAAGTTCGGGGGCTGCGTGAGGTACTTGGCCGGCAGCACCTTGATGCCCGGCTTGGCCTTCTTCGCACCCGCCTGGTACCCGGCGAAGAACTTGTTGATCAGCGGGACGTTGACGCCGCCGATGAACCCGATCGTGCCGGTCTTGGACTTCAGCGCGGCCGCGGCGCCGACCAGGTAGGACCCCTGCTCCTCGGAGAAGCAGGCGCCGCTGACGTTGGCGCCCTCGACCTTGCACTGGTCGGCGTCGACGACGAGGAACTTGGTGTTCGGGAAGTCCTTGGCGACCTTGTTGATCGAGGCCGTGTAGGCGAAGCCGACGCCGATCACCGGGTTGTAGCCCTTGTTGGCCAGCAGGCGCAGGCGCGACTCCTTGTCGGAGTCCGGCTCGTCCGGCTTGGCGGAGATCTCCTCGGTCTTGACGTCCAGGTCCTTCTTGGCCTTGTCGAGGCCCGCGGCGGCCGAGTCGTTGAAGGACTGGTCACCCCGGCCGCCGATGTCGAAGGCCAGGCCGATCTTGAGGGTCTTCTTGCCGCCCTCGTCCCCGCCGCTGCTCTCGGCCTTCTTGCCACCGCACGCGGAAGCGCTGAGCGTCAGGGCCGCACCCGTCACGGTGACGAGCGTCATCTTCAGTCCACGGCGCAAGGTAGCGCTCCTTCCGTCCCACCCACGGTCTGGTGACCCGGTCCGGTCACCGAAATCGATCGGACGCTACCTCGCGATTGACCGCAAACTTCCCGCTTGCACGGTTTCGCAACAGGTCCGTTACCAATGCGTAGGCATATCGCCACAGGTCAGCGCGCCCATGGGCGGCGCTGACCGGCACGCGGAGCCCTCGTGCGCGGGGTACCCGGAGATCGGAAGGGGCGAGCCGCTTGATCACCCACGGTGATGACCGCAGCCCGACCGGCGGGGGCTAGGCCAGCGCGGCCCCCTCGATCGACTCGGCGTCGCCGGGACGTCCGCCGTCCCACAGCGCGGTCAGCGCGGTGGCGCTCAGGACCTTCATGCCGACGGCGATGCACCGCTCGTCGACGTCGAAGTCGCCGCGGTGCAGGTCGTACTCGCCGGGCGAGCCCGGGGTGCGGACGCCGAGCCGGGCGAGGGCGCCCGGGATCGACTCCAGGTACCAGCCGAAGTCCTCGCCGCCGAGGCTCTGCGGGGTCGGCACGACGCCGTCCTCGTCCATGACCTGGGCGGCGGCGTCGCGGAACATCTGCACGCTGGCCGCCTCGTTCACGGTCGGCGGGACGCCCCGGACGTACTCCAGCGACGCCTCCACGTCGTAGGCGGCTGCGACCGACTGGAGCAGCGCCTTCATCATCTCCGGGGCCCGGTGCCACGCCTCGTCGTCCAGGCAGCGGACGGTGCCCTCGGCGATCCCGTCGTCGGGGATGGCGTTGGCGACGGACCCGGCCGACACGCGCCCCCACACCAGCGACAGGCTGGAGCGCGGGTCGACGCGCCGCGACAGCGCGGACGGCAGCTCGGTCACGATCTTGGCGAGCGCGTAGACCAGGTCGGCGGTCAGGTGCGGCCGGGCGGTGTGCCCGCCGGGCCCGGTGACCTTCACGTAGACCTTGTCGCAGGCGGCGGTGATCGGACCGGTGCGCAGGCCGAGCTGGCCGACCTCGATGCGGGGGTCGCAGTGCAGCGCGAACGCGCGGTCGACGCCCGCGATACCGCCCGCGGCCATCACGTCGAGCGCGCCGCCCGGCGTCTCCTCGGCGGGCTGGAACAGCAGCCGGACCCGGCCGGGCAGCAGCCCCGCCTCCGCCTGCTGGGCCAGGAACAGGCCCGCGCCCAGCACCATCGTGGTGTGCACGTCGTGCCCGCACGCGTGTGCGACGCCGGGGACGGTCGACCGGTAGGCGACGCCCTCCTTCTCGTCCTGGAGCGGGAGCGCGTCGATGTCGGCCCGCAGCGCCACGGTCGTCCCGTCGGCGGGGCCGATGTCGCAGAACAGCCCGGTGCCCTTAGGCAGGATCACCGGCTCCAGCCCGGCCGCGCGGAGCCGCTCGGCGAGCCTGCGGGTCGTGCGGTGCTCGGAGTAGCCGAGCTCGGGGTGCATGTGCAGGTCGCGGCGGAACGCGATCAGCTCCGCCTCGTGCGCGGCGAGGAACGCGTCGAGCTGCGGTTGCAGCACGGCCCCGCCGAGCACCGCCGGGACGCCGGCCACCGCGGGGACGCCGGTCGCCGCGTGGGCGCCGGCCGCCGCGGCGGAGGCGTCCTGCCGCCGCACGGCTCCCTCGGAGCCGAGAGCCTCGGGCACGCCGGGCGCCAGCCCGTTCGCGCCGGCGGCGCCGGAGGCGGCGCCCAGGTCCGCACGGCCCTCGGGACCGTCCGGCCCCGGGGCGGTGGGTGGTTCAAGGCCGGGCATCACCCCGGGTCCCGGATGTGTCATGTGCGCCCCCTGCGCGACGGCGGAGCCGAACGGCGCCCGCCGGGTGATGTTCTTGGAAACCGTGTCCTGCTCAGCGGCCGTGTCGTTCTTCGCGGCCGTGTCGTTCTCTGAAACCGCGTCGTCCTTCGAAGTGTCGTCCGTCGAGGACAGGTCGTTCTTCGAGGGCGTTTCGTGCTTCGAAGCCGCGGCGTGCTTGGAAGCCGCGGCGCCGTGCGCGGCGGGTGCGGTCGCGGGGTCGGTGCGCGCGGGGTCCCCGGTGCGGTCCGGTCCCTCAGGCTCCGGCATGTGCGACCTCCCCCAGTGTGACGAACCTGTCCTCCGCGAGCTCGGCGATCGCCGCGTCGACGACGTTCTCCAGGGTCCCGCCGGCGGCGCGGATCGCGCGCTGGCGCTCGTACGGGGCCCCGTACTCCAGCACCTCGCCGGCGACCTTGAGCTCCTCGGCGCAGCCGAGCCGGTCGGCGACCGGCTCCAGCTCCCTGATCAGCTCGTAGAGGTCGTCGCGGAGCGGAGCGGTGTTCCCAGTGTCGTCGGTGATGACGATCGCGTCGAGCCCGTACCTCGTGGCGCGCCACTTGTTGTCGCGCACCACCCAGGCGGCCGGCCGCGGCAGGGTGTACCCGCGGTCCAGCTGCTGCTCGAACAGCGTGACGAGGCTCTGGCACAGAGCGGCGGCCATGCCCACCTCACGCAGCGTGGGGATCCCGTCGAACATCCTGATCTCGACGGTGCCGAAGTCGGGATGCGGCCGGATGTCCCACCAGACCTCTTTGATGCTCCTTATCGTTCCGGAACGCATCAACGTGTCCATGTAATCCTCGAAGGCCGCCCAGTCGTCTAGAAGGTGGGGCGGCCCGGCCGTGGGCATCTGGCCGAACACGACCGCCCGGCAGGACGCGAGGCCGGTGTCGCTGCCGCTCCAGAACGGGCTGGAGGCGGTGAGCGCGAGGAAGTGCGGAAGGTAGGACGAGAGCGCGTTGACGATGGGGATGACCTTGGCGCCGTCGGAGATGCCGACGTGGACGTGAACGCCGAACGTCTGGATGCGCCGGGCCAGCCACTGCATCTCCTCGACGAGCTTCGCGTAGCGCCCCATGGGCGCCATCACGGCCTCCCGCCAGTCGCTGATCGGGTGGGTGCCCGTGCAGGCCAGCGCGAGGCCGCGGTCGGCCGCGGCGGCGCGCAGGGCGGCGAGGGTGCCGGAGAGGTCGGCCTTGGCCTCTCCCACGGTGTCGCTGATCCCGGTCACGACCTCGACCGTGGACTCCATCAGCTCGTGCCGGACGCGGGGGATGTCGCCGTCCTCGCTGAGCGACGGCAGGGCGGCGAGCACCTCGCGTGCGTCCTGCCGCAGGTGCCTGGTCTCCGCATCGACGAGTTGGATCTCCCACTCGACGCCCAGCGTCGCCCCGTGCGATGCGTTGAAGTCAATGGCCACGGCCAACCTCCGTCCACAATCCTTGCAGGTCGTTGCGTGGCACGTGGCGCAATTCAGCCAGCGGGTCCCTAAGCCTGGACAAACGCCGGTCCAGGTCACGTGTTCGTTCCATGATGGCGTCCGTGCCCGCCCCCTGCCGGGCGTCCTGCCCTTTGCGGATCAATTGACTCATGCGGACGGTCGCCGGCGGGCGGAGGTCCTACTTTTCGGTCATCGATCTTGGTGTGCGCACCACTAGATCGAACTAGTCAGCCCGTCCAAAATACCGTCGGCCCGTCTGAAAATCCTGTCGATGACGGATCGTAACCGATCCAAGGTGTCCCATACGTAACGTTATGGGACGGCTGCGTCGTACGTCCTGTCTGTCACTTGCGTCACATCCGTCGCGTCGGTCGCATCCGTCCCTCGCTTGCCGGTTTCGTGATCGGGTACCTCTTCGCCGGATAGGTCGCCTAGTCTTCGGGGGGAGTCATGGGCGTTGGGCGCCTGCGCGCCGGGAGCGATCGCGTTCCCACGGGATTGAGGAGCGTCGGGAGCTTGTCACGACAGCGACGAGGGCCGGCCGGCGTCCGCCGCGCCCTGACGGTCATCACCGTGCCGGTCACGGCCGCCTCGCTCGCGGCGGCCCCCGCCTTCGCGGCCGCCCCCGCCGGCGTACGCGCCGGGAGGACGCCCGCCGAGGGACCGGCGGCCGCGGCCCCAACCGCGGCGCCGGCCGGCGAGACGGTCGGCGGGCCCCGGCTCGCGAGCCGGGGGATCATCGCGAACACGGCACCGGGCGTCCCCGCCCCGCCGAAGATCAAGGCGGCCTCGTACCTGATCGCGGACGCCGACACCGGCCAGGTCCTCGCCGCCAAGGACCCGCACGGGCACTACCTGCCCGCCAGCACCCTCAAGACCCTCACCGCGCTGACGCTGGTCCCCGAACTGGACCCGAACCGGCTCGTCCGGCCGTCCCAGAAGGCGTGCGACACCGAGGGCACCAAGGTCGGCCTGACGCCGAAGATGCAGTACAAGGTCTCCGACCTGTTCCACGCGCTGCTGATGATGTCCGCCAACGACGCGGCGGTCACGCTGTCGGAGGCCGCCGGCGGGATGCGCAGGACCCTCGCCGACATGAACGCCGAGGCCAGGCGGATCAACGCGCGCGACACGCTCGCCGGGTCCCCGAACGGGCTGGACAAGGACCTCGGGCTGGACGTCCGGACGCAGCACACCTCGGCCTACGACCTCGCGCTCATCCTGCGCGAGGGGATGAAGAACCCCGAGTACCGCGCCTACATGCAGGCGATCGACTTCCAGTTCCCGGCGCCCCCGACGAAGAAGGAGCGCAAGAAGGGCAAGAAGGTCGGCGGGTACCCGATCCACACGCACAACCACATGCTCCCGGGCGAGCGGCTGGCCTACCCCGGGATGCTCGGCGGCAAGAACGGCTACACGATCGCCGCCCAGCAGACGTTCGTCGCCGAGGCGCGCCGCGGCGGCCACACGATCGTGATCTCGCTGATGCGGGCGGACATGCCGCCGTCGGCCTACGCGGCCAAGCTGCTGAACTGGGGCTTCGCGGCCCGCGGCAAGGTGCAGCCGGTGGGCGCCCTCGTGCCGCCCGGCGACCTCGAGAAGACCCGCAAGGACGGCGGCTCGGGCGTGCTGCCCGACGCGCCCCTCGCCTCCGACGACTCCTCGCGCATGTGGCTGCTGGTCGGCGGCGGCGCGGTGGGCGCCCTGCTCGCGATCACGGCGCTGTTCGTGGTGCTGCGCCGCAGGCGGCGGCTGGAGGCGGCCCGCTACCGCAGCGGCCGGTAAAGCTTCTCCCACCCCTTCCCACGGCGCTGGCACCCCCTGGCCAGGAGGCATACGCTCGCGGTGGCGCCGGTGATCTCGTCACCGCCGCGGGACGGCGGAACGGCGCCTCGGGGGAGGAAACGCGCCATGTCCGACTTGCACGTCCCCGTGCCCGGCGCACCCGCCCCCTCACCGGCACCACCGGGCTTCGACGAGCATCCGAACGTGACGCTGCTGAAGGACGGCTACACGGCCTTCGCCAAGGGCGACATGGACCTCATCCGCGGGCTCCTGGCCGACGACGTCGTGCACCGCGTCCCGGGGCGCGGGCCCATCTGCGGCGTGTACCGGACGCCCGAGGAGGTCCTGGGCTTCTACGTCCGGCTGTTCGAGCTGTCCGGCGGGACGTTCCGCGCCGAGCCCTACTCGATCATGGCCAACGACGAGTACGGCGCGGCCCTCGTGCAGACCTGCGCCGAGCGTCCCGGACAGGTCCTGGACGGCCGCTCGGTCGACCTGTTCCGCATCCGGGACGGGAAGATCACCGAGATCCGGACCCTGGCCGAGGACCAGTACGCCGACGACGCCTTCTGGTCCCGCACGACCGTCCCGTCCTGACGCCGCCGTCACTGACGCGGCCGCGGGCTCTCTACGCCTGGACCGGCTTCTGGGCCTGGACCGGCTTCTCGCCCCCGCCCGCCTTGTCCACACCCGCCTTGTCCACGCCTGCCTCGTCCACGCCTGCCTTCTCGTGCCGGCCCGGCTTCCTGGGGCGCCCCGGCTCCTCTTCCTGGAGCGTCTCCCCGTCCTCACCCGGCTTCTCGTGCCTGCCCGGCTTCTCGTGCCTGCCCGGCTTCTCGCCGGCGCGTTCCTGGAGCTCCTCGACCTCCGCGAGGTCGGCGCTGTTCTCCGGGTTAGTGGCGTCCGCGGCGAGGATGACGCGGCGCGTCGCCGTCCAGGCGGCGACGAACAGCGCGAACCGGGTCGCGATGTTGATCCACACCATCAGCCCGACGAGCACGGCGAACGTGCCGTAGACGGGGTTCTGCGTCGTCCGCCCGATCAGGAACGCCGCGATCTGCTTGAGGATCTCGAAGCCGACCGCGCCGAACAGCGCGCCCCGGATGATCCGCCGCCAGGGCGCCCGGGTGCCCGACAGCCGGGAGAACAGCGCCAGGAAGACCACGGTGTCGAAGAAGATCGCGCAGATCAGCGACAGCAGCCGCAGCCCGGTGCCGGCGCCGGGGACGTCCTCCAGCCCGAGCCACCCGAGGACGGTGTGGGTGGCGGACGTCGTGACCGTCGTGACCGCCATGCCGCAGACCAGGATCAGACCGAGGAACGCCAGCACGGCGCCGTCCCACAGCCGCTTCAGGAAGAAGTTGCCGCCGCCGCCCGGCTCGTTGCCCCAGATGTCGCGCAGGGACTCGCGCAGCACCTGCACCCAGCCGATCCCGGTGACCAGCAGCGCGACCAGGCCGAGGACGCCGACGGCGGTCTTCGACTGGGCGATCTGCTCGACGTCCAGCTGGCCGGCGAGCCCCGGCAGCTGCGAGTTGATCGCCCGGACGAAGTAGTCGCGGGCCTCGTCGCTGACCCCGACGAGATAGCCGAGCAGCGCGTACGCCAGCGCCATCAGCGGGAAGAACGACAGGAACGCGTAGCTGGTGAGGGCGGCGGCGAGCCGGTCGCCGCGGCGCTCCTGGTACCGCTCGAACGCGCGCACCAGGTGGTCGAACCCCCGCGAGCGCTCCCGGGAACGGCGCAGCGCGGCCTTCCCGTCGCCGAACAGGGACTCGCTCCGCCGCTGGACCCTGCCGATCACCTGCCGCATGCACGCAACGTACCCAACCGGGGCCACTCGATGCCGCAGACGGTAATCGATCGGTCAACGCAGCGTCTTCCGCCACATCAGGCGGGCAAAGCGCCGCCCGCCCCGGTTCACGCGGGCGGGGAGCCGCCTCGGGAACCACCCGGCGACGGCACGGCGCCGTCCCCGAAGATGAAGTCGCACTGCGGGCGCCACACGCCGTCCTGCCCGTGCTCGTACAGGGAGAAGCCCCACGCCTCGAAGTCGGCGCCGTAGCCGGCGAGATCCTTGAACGCCTGGTCCATGACGCTGTCGGAGAGGTGGTGGGCGATGGTGACGTGCGGGTGGTACGGGAACGGCAGCGGCCGGGCGAGCGGCCCCGACAGGACCTTCGCCTGTACCCGCTCGCACCCGCCGATCCCTTCGGCGAGCGCCACGAACACGACCGGTGACACCGGCCGGAACGTTCCGCTGCCGCGCAGCCTGATCGGGAACGGGCTCTCGGTGCTCGCGACGCCGCGCAGGTGCTCCTCGACGGCGTCGAGGTCGGAGTCACGGATCTCGGTCGGCGGCAGCAGCGTGATGTGCGCCGGGATCGAGTAGGCGAGCGGATCGCCGAACGAGGCGCGCCGGGCCTGGAGGAACGCGCCGTGCGGGTCGGGGATCGGGATGGCCACGCCGATCATGCGCGTGCCGCCGGCGGGGATCACACCGCCGCCGGCGGAGGGCGCCTCCCCGGGGCCCTCCGCGGCGTCGGGAGCGGGACCGTCAGCGACCACGTCCCACGAATCCCACCCGTTCGCGCACGGTCTCCATCGTCGCGGTGGCGACCCTGGAGGCGCGCTCGGCGCCGAGGGCGAGCACCTGGTCGAGCCGCTCCTCGTCGTCCAGCAGCTTGAGGGTGCGCTCCCTGATCGGGGTGAACGTGTCGAGGACGACCTGTGCGAGGTCCTTCTTGAACTGCCCGTACCCGGAGCCCGCGTAGCGGGCCTCGAGGTCCGGGATCGAGGTCCCCTCCAGCGCGGAGAAGATCCGCAGGAGGTTGGTGACGCCGGCCTTCTTCTCCTCGTCGTAGACGACCTCGGTGCCGGTGTCGGTGACCGCGCGCATGATCTTCTTGCGCATCGGGCCGGGCTCCTCCAGCACGTCGATGATGCCCTGCGGCGAGGACGCCGACTTGCTCATCTTGGCGTCCGGCTCCTGCAGGTCGGTGATCTTCGCGGCGCCCGCGGGGATGTGCGCCTCGGGCGGCACGAACGTCTCGCCGAAGCGGTGGTTGAACCGCTGCGCGAGGGTGCGGGTCAGCTCCAGGTGCTGCCGCTGGTCCTCGCCGACGGGGACGCGCAGCGCCCGGTCGCCCTCGACGGTGGGGTCGGGCGAGTAGAGCAGGATGTCGGCGGCCTGCAGGACCGGGTAGGTGAACAGGCCGACGGTCGTCCCGCTCGTGCCCTGCTTGGACGACTTGTCCTTGAACTGGGTCATCCGCTGGGCCTCGCCGAACCCGGTCAGGCAGCCGAGCACCCAGGCCAGTTCGGCGTGCTCGGGGACGTGGCTCTGCACGAACACCGTGGCGCGCTCGGGGTCCAGGCCCATCGCGAGGAGCTGGGCGACGGCGACCTTGGTGCGGCGGCGCAGCAGCGCGGGGTCGTGCTCGACGGTGATCGCGTGCAGGTCGACCACGCAGTAGAAGGCGTCATGGGTGTCCTGCATCGAGACCCACTGCCGGAGCGCCCCCAGGTAGTTGCCGAGGTGGAACGAGTCGGCGGTGGGCTGGATGCCGGACAGCACGCGCGGCGGTGCCGCGGCCGTTCCGGCGGACGCTTCGGGGCTGGGCGCTTCGGGCATGTGCACGGACCGATTCTCTCAGGTGTCACCGGAGGTTTCGCCGCCGGCGGCCTGCCGGGTGCCGGAGCCGGCGGCGGCGTCGCCGATCACCGTCCGCGGGGTCGCGGACGGCGTGCCGGGCGGCACCGGTAGGGCCTGCGGCGTCGCCCGCGGCATGACGCGCACGCGCGCCACCCGCCGGCCCTCCATCCGGGCCACCGCGAGCCGGCGCCCGCCGGCCTCCACCGAGTCGCCCTCGGCGGGCACCCGGCGCAGCACCGCCATGATGTGCCCGGCGACCGTCTCGTACGGCCCGGCCGGCAGCCGGATGCCGGTCTCGGCGGCGAAGTCGTCCAGGTTGAGCAGGCCGTCGACCTCGACCACCCCGCCGTGCAGGCGCCGTGCCTGCGCGTCCTGTACATCATATTCGTCGCGGATGTCACCGATGAGTTCCTCCACGAGGTCCTCCAGCGTGACGATGCCGGCGACGCCGCCGTACTCGTCCATGACGATCGCCAGGTGGCAGCCTTCGCGGCGCATCTCCGACAGCGCCGGGAGCACCCGCTTCGAGGCCGGCAGGAACTTCACCGGCCGCACCAGCTCCCCCACCGAACCCGCGCCCCGCACCCCCGAAGCCTCCCCACCGGGCAGGACGGGAGCGTCGGGGAGCGTCGGCAGGACGGGGGCCAGCAGGTCGCGGATGTGCACGAAGCCGATCACCTCGTCGTGCGAGTCGCGGCAGACGGGGAAGCGCGAGTGCGGGGTGGCCGCGGCGATCCGCGCGGCGGCGGTCAGCGGGAGCGAGGCGTCCAGGAACTCCACCTCGGTGCGCGGGACGAGGACCTCGCGCAGCGGCCGCTCCCCCGCCGCGAACACCTCCCCGATCAGCGCCCGCTCGTCGGCGGTGAGCTGGGTGTTCTGCGCCACCAGCACCCGCATCCGCTCCGCGGTGATCTCCTCGCGGAGCGCGCCCGGGTCGCCGCCCGAGAGCCGCACGACGAGCTGGGTGGAACTCGACAGCAGCCACACGAGAGGGCGGGCGAGCGCGCCCGCGGGCCCCACGGGCGGCCGGGACGGCGTCCGGTCCATGGGTTCAGCCTTCCCCGTTCGGCGTTCCGGATAGCCTGGGCGGACCCCATAGCCTGGACGCACCAGCCTGGACGGCCCCCGCCGTCCGGATCGTCCCTGATCGTCGTGAACCAGCCGGAGTCTCGTCGTGGAGGTCCGTCAGTGAAGCTGCTCGTCACCGGAGGCGCCGGCTATGTCGGCAGCGTCGTCTCCGCTCTGCTCCTGGAGGCGGGGCACGAGGTCGTCGTGCTCGACGACCTGTCCACCGGGCACGAGGACGCGGTGCCCGACGGCGCCCGGCTGGTGCGCGGCACGATGCGCGACACGGCGGCGGAGGTGCTCGGCGGCGCCGGGTTCGACGCCGTGCTGCACTTCGCGGCCAAGTCGCTCGTCGGGGAGTCCGTCCAGAAGCCGGGCCTGTACTGGGACAAGAACCTCGGCGAGTCCCTCGCCCTGCTGGAGGCGATGCGCGTCGCGGGCGTCCCCCGCATCGTGTTCTCCTCGACCGCCGCGACCTACGGCGAGCCGGAGTCGGCACCGATCCTGGAGACCGACCCGACCCGACCGACCAACCCCTACGGGGCGTCCAAGCTCGCGATCGACACGGCGCTCGCCGAGTACGCGCGGCTGCACGGCGTCGGCGGGGTGTCGCTGCGGTACTTCAACGTCGCCGGCGCCTACGGGCGGCTCGGCGAGCGGCACGCGGTCGAGACCCACCTGATCCCGAACGTGCTGAAGATCGCGCAGGGGAACGGCCAGACCGTGAAGATGTTCGGCGACGACTACCCGACGCCGGACGGCACCTGCGTCCGCGACTACATCCACGTGACCGACCTCGGCCGCGCCCACCTGCTCGCGCTGGAGGCCTGCGAGCCGGGCCGCCACGAGATCTTCAACCTGGGCAGCGGCACCGGCAGCTCCGTCCGCGAGGTCGTCGAGGTCTGCCGCGAGGTCACCGGCCGCGACATCCCGACCGAGGTGGCGCCGCGCCGCGCCGGCGACCCCGCCGTGCTGGTCGCCTCGTCGGAGAAGATCCAGACGCGGCTCGGGTGGAAGCCCGAGCGCGACCTGCGCACCATGGTCGACGACGCGTGGACGTTCCTGCGCTCCCGATGACCGAGACCCCGATGACCGAGACGCTGAGCGCGAGCTTCGCCGAGGCGTTCGGGCGGGCCCCCGAGGGCGTGTGGCGCGCCCCCGGACGGGTCAACCTGATCGGCGAGCACACCGACTACAACGACGGCTTCGTCCTGCCGTTCGCGCTTCCGCGCGGCGTCTCGGTCGCCGCCGCCCCCCGCGACGACGGCGTGGTTGAGGTGCGGTCGCTGCAGGCGGCCACCGCCGTCACCGCGCCCGTGGACGGCGGAACGGTCGCCTCCGAGCACTGGCCCGCCGACCGGCAGTGGGCCGCCTACCCGGTCGGCGTCGCGCGCGTGCTGCGCGAGCACGGGACGGGCGGCGCGTCCCTGCTGGTCGACTCCGACCTCCCGCAGGGCGCGGGCCTCTCCTCGTCCGCGGCCCTGGAGTGCGCGACCGCGCTGGCCCTGTGCGACCTGCACGGCGTCGAGATCGACCGGCCCGCCCTGGCCCGGCTCGCGCAGCGCGCCGAGAACGAGCAGGTCGGCATGCCGTGCGGCCTCATGGACCAGTCGGCCTCGCTGCTGTGCACGCCCGGCCACGCGCTGATGCTCGACTGCCGCAGCGGGCTGTCGTCGCAGGTCCCGTTCGACCCGGCGGCCGCGGGCATGGTCCTGCTGGTGGTCGACACGCGGGCCTCGCACGCGCTGACCGGCGGCGACTACGGCCGCCGCCGCGCGGAGTGCGAGGAGGCCGCGTCCCTCCTCGGCGTGGACGCCCTGCGCGACGTCAAGGACCTCGCCGCCGCCCTCGCGTCGCTGCGCGACCCCGTCCTGCGGCGCCGCGTCCAGCACGTCGTGACCGAGAACCACCGCGTCGAGGCCGCCGTGGGGCTGCTGCGCGCCGGGGCCCTCCCGGAGCTCGGCGCCATGCTGAACGCCTCGCACCTGTCCCTGCGCGACCAGTTCGAGATCTCCTGGCCCGAGGCCGACGCCACCGTCGACGCCGCGCTGCGCGCGGGCGCCCGGGGCGGCCGCATGGTGGGCGGCGGCTTCGGCGGCTCCGTCATCGTCCTCGCCCCCGCCGCACGGGCCCCGAAGGTCCGCGACGCGATCACCGACGCCTACACCAGGCGCGGCTGGACGCCCCCCGACTTCCTGGAGGCCGCCCCTTCCCAGGGCGCCCACCGCGTCGCCTGACCAAGGAGCCTGACCAAGGAGCCTGGCCAGGCAGCCGGGGCCCCTGTTACTCGATGGCCGCCTTGATGTCGTTGTGGAGGCGGGTGGCCTCTTCGGCGGCGTCGGTCTCGTCCAAGGTCGTGAAGCCGTCCGCGGCGGCGGCGGCGTGGGCGGCGGCCTCGGGCAGGCGGCCCACCTGGGCGAGGAGGCGGGCCTGGTCGAAGGAGACGAGGGCGGTCTCCCAGACGCGGGCGGGCTCGTTGTCCGGCGGGAGCCCGGCCAGGGCCGCACGGGCCGTCTCCATGGCGGTGACGGCCTTATCGCGGTCGCCGCTCCACAGCAGGCACATCGCGGCGCGGCGGCGGGTCCGGACCAGCCCGTAGGGGTCGCCCGCCTTCTCGCAGGCCTCGGCGGCCTCGGCGAACCGGGCGGCGGCCAGGGCGTCCTTGTCGAGGGCGGACAGGACGCCCGCGGCCTCCTCCAGGAAATGCGCGGCGGCGTCGGGGCGGCCGTCCCGCGCGGCCTCCTCGGCGAGGTCGGCGAAGGTCGCGGCCGCGTCCTCCTCGCCCATCTCCTTCTGCGCGTGCGCGAGGATCAGGCGGCAGTTCCGGGCGTTCTCGCCGTCCAGGCCGGGCAGCGCCTCCTCGGCCACCTCGGCGGCCTCCAGGTGGCGGCCCGTGCGCAGGTACGCGTTGGCGAGGTCCGTGCGGATGTGGACGGCCTGCTCGTGCATGCCCTCGGCCGTCCAGGCCGCGATGGCCTCCACGAGGTCGGCGACGGCGTCCGCGGGGCGGTCGGCGGCGAGGAAGGTCAGGCCGCGGTCGGTGTGCACGGCCGCGCGCAGCGGCGAGGGGCCGCGCAGGACGGCGAGCGCCTCGTCGAACAGGGCGAACGCCTCCTCGTCCGGCCCGCCCTCCCGCCGGGCCAGGACGCCGGCGAGCGCCAGGGCGGGCGCGGCGAGCGTCTCCGGCCGGTCCGAGGCGCGCGACGCGTCAAGGGAGCGGCGCAGCGCCTCCTCCGCGGCCTCGGCGTCACCGGTCCGCAGAAGCACCTGCCCTCGCTGGAACCACAGTTCTCCGGCGAATTCCGGCGCGTCGTCGAGGTCGACCCTGTCGAGCGTGGCGAGGGCCTCGGCCGGACGCTCGAACCTGATCTGCGCGGTGGCGAGGCGGAGCAGCGCGCCCGTGGCGTCGCCCGCCTCCCCCGGGTGCGCGGCGAGGTGCTCGGCCGACGCGATCACCTGCTCCAGGCCGCCCTCGTCGCCGAGGTCGATGCGCATGGCGCCGAGGCGGCCGAGCACGCGGTGCCGACCCGTCTCGTCGCCCAGTTCGGCGTAGAGCCGGGCCGCTTCCTCCCAGCACTCGACCGCGCCCTGGGCGTTCCCGTCGATGGCGAATTCGATGCCCCGGCCGTCAATGCGGCGGGCCCTCTGAAGGGGCGTCGGCTCGGTGGTCTCGGCAACGGCGTCGAACCGCCGGCAGGCCGCCAGCATGCCGGGCAGGTCCTCCTCCCTGCGGCACCGGTCCACCCGTTCGAGCAGCTCGTCGAGATCGTCCACCGACGCGAGGTCGGAGACGTCCGCGGAAGAGGCGGAGCCGTTCCGCGGCTCGGGCACCGCGTCGCTCCGCGGCTCGGGGGCGGCGTCGGTCCGCGGCTCGGGGGCGGGGTCGGTCCGCCGCGCGGGGGCGGGGACCGAACGGCGGTGGTGGGGGGCCAGCGGCAGGAAGTCGACGACCGGCTCGGCCGCCAGCGTGGCGCGCACCTCGTCGCCCTGGTGGGACGTGCCGTTGCGGGCGTCGAAGCGGGCCGCCAGCGCCGTCGCGCGTTCGGCCAGCTCGGCGCGGAGCTCGGGCACGGGCACGTCCGCGGCCGGGCGGTCGCCCGCCGCCGGGCGGCGGACGGTCGCGGCGCCGTGGCCGGCCGCCTCGACCCGCCCCAGCACGAGGGCCGCCGCGGCGGAGAAGTTCATGTCGGCGTGCGTGGACGGGGCCCGGTCGAGCCAGCCGATGTGCCGCTGGAGGATCTCCAGGCCGCGCGCCTCGTTGCCGGTGACCGCGCAGAACTCCAGGTGGTCGGCGATGTCGCCGAGGTCGGCGAGGCGGGCCCGGTGCACCCGGTAGGCGCGGCGGTGCGCGTCGGCGGCCTTCTCCAGGCGGCCCGTGCGCAGGTAGACCGGCAGCATCGCCGTCCGGATCGACTGCGGCTGCTCGTTGCAGCGCAGCTGCGCGCTCAGCACGGGCGCGGCGATCTGGAACGCCTCCTTGTGCCGCCCGGCCTCGACCAGGTGGCGGACCATTCCGGTCGGGTCGCAGCCCTCGCAGTCGGACAGCTCGTCCCGCTCGGCCGTGCGCCACTTCACGAACCACTCGTCGGCCGAACCGTCGCCGATGTGCCGCGCCACCACGTTGCGGTAGTGGTACACCGCCTGGAGGCTGTGGCCGCCCGTCTTGTAGCGGCGCTCCATGTCGTCCAGGACGGCGAAGGCGCGGTCCAGCGGGATCTCCGGGAACAGGGTCAGGGAGCTGACCGCCGCCTTCATCTGCCACAGCAGGTTGTGCGTCTCGTCGAACCGGGCGGGGTCGCGGTCGTGGTCGGCCAGCGTGCGGCCGAACGTCGCGAACGCCTTCGCGGGCTCGCCGCCGTACCGGTAGGCGTCGGTCAGCCTGATCCGCACGTGGAACGCCAGCACCTCGTCGCCGGCCGCCTCCGCGCGGCGCAGCGCGTCCTCGACCAGGACGGTGCGGGCCTCCCCGTAGGGAAGCTCCTGCGACCGCGCCATGAGCGCGTAGACGTCCTCAGTGCTCATCGGGACCTTCCGGGGAGTGGACGGCCCACTCCAGCAGGCCGATGAAGGAACGGTTCAGGACAGCCGTGTCGGCGGGACGCAGCGGATGGTGGCCGAGCAGCAGCGCCTGCCCGTACAGGGCCTGGACCGCGGGCTCGACCGGCCCGCCGTCGCCGAGCGCCGTGACGCGCCGCGCCAGCGGGTTGCGGTGGTTCAGCACGAGCTGGGGGCGGTCGATGCCGGCGGAGGCGTTGACCGCGCCGAGCACGTCCGCCCACAGCTCGCCCGCCTCCTCCTTCGCGCGCTCCAGCTCCTCGCGGAACTGCGCGTCCCGGCTCGTCAGGTACAGCGCGGGCAGCGACGCGGGATCGAAGTCGCGGACCACCACCTCGCAGCCGAGCCGCTCCACCGCCCGCTGCGCCGCCGCGAGGAACGGCCGCAGCGCCAGCTCGGTCGCCGGGTCGAGGACGCCGAACGTGGTGGTCAGCTCCGCCGCGTCCAGCCGCGTGAGCCGGATGTCGGGGTCCAGGTCGGGCAGCCGCTCGATGATCTCGGTGTCGTGGACGTAGCCGCCGTTGACCAGGCCCACGCCCTGGGCGCCCGCGACCGCCGACAGCCGCCGGAACTCGTCCACGCTCGCGGTGAAGCGGCCGTCCGGGTGGCGGCGGCGGAACTCGTGCAGGGTCATCGGCCCGGAGGACGTCTCGTACTCCAGCCACCGGTCGACGATCCGCAGCATGTCGTCGTCGTGCAGGGCCATCGCCTTGACGCCGAGCTGGTGCAGCCGCAGGAACGCCCGCAGCCGCGCCGGGTCGGTCTCGGCGAGCTTCACCAGCCACTGCCGCAGCACCTCGCCGAGGCCGTGCCGCGTCGACTCCAGCAGCTCGTCCTCGTAGAGGGCCTCGCGGCTCGCGGTCGGGCGCAGCTCCCCCGCGTCCACGACGCAGCGCGCGAAGAACGCCCAGTCGGGCAGGAGGCCCTCGACGTGCTCGGCCAGCAGCATCCGCTTCAGGTAGACGCGGTGCGCGGAGCGCGCGGACGGCGCCACCGGCTCGGGCAGGACGAACGCGACGCCCGTCAGCCCCGCCTCCGGCACGTCGAGGTCGACCACGTCGAACGGGGTGTACCCGTAGACGTCCTCGCAGTAGCGGTCCAGCGCCCGCCTGCGGTCGGCGGGGTCGCGGTAGGACGCGCGCCACGGGGGTCCGTCGCCGGTGACGGCGACGCCGTCCACGACCAGCTCGACCGGCAGGAGCGACCCGTACGTGGCGGCCAGCTCGGCGACGACCGGCGGGCTCAGCAGCTCCGCCGACCCCGGGCGGGCCCGCAGCGTCACCGTCGTGCCCGGCTCGTCCCGCTCGCCTGGTTCGACCTGGTAGCTGCCCTCGGAGCGCCCCGTCCACCGGACGGGGCCGCCGCCGCGCGCGGACCGCGTCACGACCTCGATCTCGTCCGCGACGAGGAACGCCGACAGCAGCCCGATCCCGAACTGGCCGAGGAAGTCGTGGCGCGCGAACCCGAGCTCGTCCCGCTTGGACGACCGCCCGATCGTCGCCAGCAGCGTGTGGACCTCGTCCTCGGTCAGGCCGACGCCGTCGTCGTGCACGCACAGCACGCCGCCGCCCGTCTCGATCTCGACGCGGCCCCCCGCGCCGCGCGCCGTGATCGCGTCCACCGCGTTCTGCAGCAGCTCCCGCAGGTAGACCCGCGGGCTGGCGTAGAGATGGCGGCTCAGCAGATCCACCACGCCCCGCAGATCCACCTGGAACGCCTGTTCGGCCACCGGCACGCCTCCCCCGATCACTTTCCGAGCGATCACACCCTAGCGACCGATACCGACGCCTTCAGATCATTTGCACCCGCCGCCGCCCCCTGAGCACACCGACCCGCGGACGACGCGCCTTGGGACGCACGACCCGCCCCTCGTCCCCTGCACCCTCGGTCCGGCCTGGCGGGGTGCGCATGGGACGAGCCCCGGACCTGGGCGGTCCGGGGCTCGTCCGTGAAGCGGATGAAGCAGAGGGAGCGGGTCAGATGAGGCCGAGCTTGCGGACGGCGTCGCGCTCCTCCGACAGCTCGTTCACCGAGGCGTCGATCCGGGCGCGGGAGAAGTCGTCGATCTCCAGGCCCTGGACGATCTCCCACTCGCCGTCCTCGGTGGTGACCGGGAAGGACGAGATCAGGCCCTCCGGGACGCCGTAGGAGCCGTCCGACACGACCGCCATGGACGTCCAGTCGCCGTCGGCGGTGCCGTTCACCCAGGTGTGCACGTGGTCGATCGCGGCGGACGCGGCCGACGCCGCCGACGACGCGCCCCGCGCCTCGATGATCGCGGCGCCGCGCTTGGCGACGGTCGGGATGAAGTCGTTCTCCAGCCAGTTCTGGTCGTTCACCGTCTCGGCGGCGTTCTTGCCGGCGATCTCGGCGTGGAACAGGTCCGGGTACTGCGTGGCGGAGTGGTTGCCCCAGATCGTCATCTTCCGGAGGTCGGCGACCGAGACGCCCGCCTTCTTCGACAGCTGCGCCAGCGCGCGGTTGTGGTCGAGGCGCGTCATCGCGGTGAACCGCTCGGCCGGGACGTCCGGGGCGTGCTGCTGCGCGATCAGCGCGTTGGTGTTCGCCGGGTTGCCGACCACCAGGACCTTGACGTCGTCGGCCGCGCCAGCGTTGATCGCCTCGCCCTGCGGCTTGAAGATGCCGCCGTTGGCCTCCAGCAGGTCGCCGCGCTCCATGCCCTTCGTGCGCGGGCGGGCGCCGACCAGCAGCGCGACGTTCGTCCCCTCGAACGCGCGCCCGGCGTCGTCGAAGATGTCGATGCCGGACAGCAGCGGGAACGCGCAGTCGTCCAGTTCCATCGCGGTGCCCTCGGCGGCCTTCACCGCCTGCGGAATCTCCAGCAGGCGCAAGCGTACGGGCACGTCCGCGCCGAGGAGGTGCCCGGACGCGATGCGGAACAGCAGCGCGTAGCCGATCTGGCCCGCGGCGCCGGTAACGGTAACGGTGACTGGGGTGCGAGTCATGCGTCCTTCTCCTGCTGTGACCTGACGGGGCTCAGGCGGCCATCCTTGGGAACCCGACCGCCCGAGAGGCCGCCCGCATGCGCCGGCCGGCGCGGGTTCTCTCGCCGTCGAGATAGTTGCGGTGCCAGGCTATCGCGCACGTCCTACCCGCGCCCGTCCAGGTGCACCTCCCGGCATGCCACCCCGTCCCCGAACAGGCGGAACGCCGTCCGGAAAGGCTGGATGCGGTCCCGAGAAGGCGGAAGGGCCGCCCCGGACGGATCCGGGACGGCCCTCGACCGCCTACGCGAAGTCGACCGCCTGCGACAGGTCGACTCCGCCGGGGGGCCAGATCAGGAGTTGATCTTCTTCTGGAGGTTGGTGTCGAGCGCCTCCAGGAAGCCCTGCGTGGTCAGCCAGGGGGTCTCGCCGCCGACGAGCAGCGCCAGGTCCTTGGTCATCTGGCCGCTCTCGACGGTCTCGATGCAGACCTGCTCCAGCTTGCGGGCGAAGTCGATGACCTCGGGCTGGCCGTCGAGCTTGCCGCGGTGCTCCAGCCCGCGCGTCCAGGCGAAGATCGACGCGATGGGGTTGGTCGACGTCGGCTTGCCCTGCTGGTGCTGCCGGTAGTGCCGGGTCACCGTGCCGTGCGCGGCCTCCGCCTCGACGGTCCTGCCGTCCGGGGTCATGAGGACGGAGGTCATGAGGCCGAGGGAGCCGAAGCCCTGCGCGAGGGTGTCGGACTGGACGTCGCCGTCGTAGTTCTTGGCGGCCCAGACGAACCCGCCCTCCCACTTGAGCGCCGCGGCGACCATGTCGTCGATGAGGCGGTGCTCGTAGGTGAGGCCCTTGGACTCGAACTCGGCCTTGAACTCGGTCTCGTAGATCTCCTGGAAGAGGTCCTTGAACCGGCCGTCGTAGGCCTTGAGGATCGTGTTCTTCGTCGACATGTACAGCGGCATCTCGCGGTTGAGCGCGTACCGCATGCTCGTCCGGGCGAAGTCGCGGATCGAGTCGTCGAAGTTGTACATGCCCATGGCCACGCCGCCGCCGGGGAAGTTCGCGATCTCGAACTCCATCGGCTCACCCTCGTTCTCGGGGGTGTAGGTGATCGTCACCTTGCCGGGGCCGGGCACGACGAAGTCGGTGGCCTTGTACTGGTCGCCGTGGGCGTGGCGGCCGATGATGATCGGCTTCGTCCAACCGGGGACCAGGCGGGGGATGTTGGAGACAACGATCGGCTCGCGGAAGATCACGCCGCCCAGGATGTTGCGGATCGTCCCGTTCGGGGACCGCCACATCTTCTTCAGGCCGAACTCCTCGACGCGCGCCTCGTCGGGGGTGATGGTCGCGCACTTGACGCCCACGCCGTGCTCCAGGATGGCGTTGGCGGCGTCGACGGTGACCTGGTCGTCCGTGGCGTCACGGTGCTCGATCCCCAGGTCGTAGTACTTCAGGTCCACATCGAGGTAGGGCAGGATCAACTGGTCCTTGATGAATTTCCAGATGATCCGCGTCATTTCGTCGCCGTCGAGTTCGACGACCGGGCCCGCTACTTTGATCTTGGGCATGCTTGTGCTGTCCCTTTCCTACACCTGGCCAGCAGTCCTTGTAAGGCTCAACTGGCTAGGCTAGCCGAGGCGGTCATGAGGTCTAGACCTGGCCTTGCCACGGCGACCCCCGCCCTCGCCCCCACCTGCATGGACGCGCTAGCCCGGCGGCCCTTCACCCGTCCGGGAGGAACGCCCGGCGATGAGGAGCCGCACACCGCGCACCAGCATCGTGAGGGCGATCAGGACGCCGAACGCGCCGGCGAGCACGAGCCCGGTCTTGTTCATCGGCGGGACGCTCAGCGAGACGAACGCGACCATCTCGCCGAGGATCACGAGCGTCCAGCAGTCGACCGACCGGCTGCGGACGGCGAGCGGGCCGAGCTGCGACTCGGGCAGCAGCAGCCTGGCGAGCGCGCCGATGAGCAGCGCGGCGGCCATCAGGCCCGAGCCCTTGCGGAAGTAGTGGAACGCGCACAGGGTGAGTCCCGCGCCGACGCCGCTGAGCACGAGGAGGTACGGCAGCCGCGCGAGCCAGTGCGGGGCGGCGCCCCTCCGACGCGGCGCCTTGCGCCTGCGCCGATGCACCTGGGTGCTCATGGCCCTCACGGTATAGGCATTCGGGTCCCGGCACGACATCGCGCGCTCTCGGTCGCGCGCCCCGCCGGAATGCGGATGGGTCCTATGTGCCCCAGGTGATGGCCGAGAGCCCGCAATCCCTTGCGCCACCGGTCCTACTCGCCAGTAGGAGGGTGTGACGGCACGGCGCCCGGGTAACCCGGCAGACAGGGGTCGCTAACTAGCTGGGAGGACTGCCGTGGAGGGGCCGTTCATGCGGATCGAGGACAGCGGGCTGGTGATGCCGCTGCGCCCCGACGTGACGACGGTCGGGAGAGGGAGAGGAGTGGACATCCGCCTCGACGACCCGAGTGTGTCCCGATTGCACGCAGAGATCGTCCGACGTGGCCCGTACGTCTACGTGGTGGACATGGGCCTGTCCCGCAACGGGACGCGCGTCAACGGCCGGCCGATCGCACGCCGTGTACTGGAGGACGGTGACGTCGTGAGCTTCGGCACGGCGCGCTGCCGGTTGGGGGGCATCCCCCGTGAGGAGGTCGACCCGGACGTCGAACTGCGGCGCGCCGTCGCACCCGAGCTCACCCGCCGCGAGGTCGACGTGCTGACCTCGCTGTGCCGGCCCGCCCTGTCCGACGAGGCGTTCGTGGCTCCGGCCACCGCACGCGACATCGCCGGCGAGCTGGTCGTCACCGAGGCCGCGGTCAAGCAGCATCTGCTGCGCCTCTATCAGAAGTTCCGGATCCCCGAGGGCGCAAACCGGCGCACTCGGCTCGCCAACGAGGTCATCGCGATGGGCCTCGTCCGACCGCTGCCGCCGGTGCACGTCCCCCAGCAGGGACGTCCGCCGATGGACGGGCGCGTCCCCGGGGTGCGCGGCACCACCGAGACGCGCCGGCCGGGCACGACGGGCCACACCCACGCGCCGGGCCGTCCGGCGCACAGCACGGCCGCGGGACGGAGGGCCAGCTGATGTGAGACCTGCGGTCGCCCTCCCCGGCAGCGCAAACCAGAGGGCGATCGCTGAGCCCCCCATACGGCCGCGTATGTGACGGCGCGGCCAGGGCTGCGTGAGCGGGGGCCGCCACCCGGTGCTGGGTGGCGGCCCCCGCGGCGCGCCGTCTCGGGACGGCGGTCGGTCAGCGGGTCTGCTCGGCGGCCTCGACGACATTCGCGAGCAGCATCGCGCGGGTCATCGGGCCGACGCCGCCGGGGTTGGGCGCGACCCAGCCCGCGACGTCGCGGACGTCGGCGGCGACGTCGCCGGCGAGCTTGCCGTCCACCCGGGAGACGCCCACGTCGAGGACGGCGGCGCCGGGCTTGACCATGTCGGCGGTGATGAGGCCGGGAACGCCCGCGGCGGCGACGACGATGTCGGCCTTGCGGGTGTGCTCGGCGAGGTCGCGGGTCGCGGTGTGGCAGAGGGTGACGGTCGCGTTCTCGCTGCGGCGGGTCAGCAGCAGGCCGAGGGAGCGTCCGACGGTGATGCCGCGGCCGACGACCGTGACCTCGGCGCCCCTCAGCGGGACGTCGAAGCGGCGCAGCAGCTCGACGATGCCCTTCGGCGTGCACGGCAGCGGGCCCGGCTGCATCAGGACGAGCCGGCCGAGGTTCGTCGGGTGCAGGCCGTCGGCGTCCTTGGCGGGGTCGATGCGCTCCAGCACGCGCTGCTCGTCCAGGCCCTTCGGGAGCGGCAGCTGGACGATGTAGCCGGTGCAGGCGGGATCGGCGTTCAGCTCGGCGACGGCGCGCTCCACCTCGTCCTGGGACGCGGTGGCGGGCAGGTCGCGGCGGATGCTCTCGATGCCGACCTCGGCGCAGTCGCGGTGCTTCATGTTCACGTAGGAGTGGCTGCCGGGGTCGTCGCCGACCAGGACGGTGCCGAGCCCGACGGACACGCCGCGGTCGCGGAGCGCCTCGACGCGGACCTTGAGGTTCGAGCGGATCTCGGCGGCCGTGGCCTTGCCGTCCAGAATCTGTGCCGTCATGCGTTCCTCCGCGTGGATGTCGGCCGGGACCGGGCCCCGGGCGCAATGCCCGGCCGGAAGGGGTCCCGTCCACCCAGGCGCGCGGTGTCCGGACTGTCGTTCGCTCCCCGGTGGTGATCCACCTTGACCGCGCCAGTCGCGTAGGAACCCATGCTAACCGGCCGCCCGCGAACGGCCGCCCAGGGACTTCCCGGGGAGCGCCCGCGCGAGTGGCTTGCGGATAACGGCGCCAAGTGGCTCTGCCGGAGTCCGCCCCGGGCTCCTAGCGTGCTCGGCATGAGCGACGAACGGTTGAGCGGCGCATGGTTCGAGCGACCCGTCCTGACCGGACGGTACGTGCGGCTGGAGCCGCTGGCCGCCGAGCACTCCGACGGGCTGTTCGAGGCGTCCAAGGACCCGGGACTGTGGACCTGGATGAACGAGCGTCAGCCGGCGGGCGCCGCGGACATGCGCGCACTGGTCGACACGGCGCTGGCGGCCTGCGAGCGCGGGCTGCGCCTGCCCTGGGTCCAGATCGACGCGGTGACCGGCGAGGTCGCCGGGATGACCTCCTACTACGAGATCTCCCCGTCCCATCGCGGCCTGTGCATCGGCCACACCTGGCTCGGGGCGCGGTGGCACCGGACGGGCCTCAACACCGAGGCGAAACTGCTCCTGATGGGCCGCGCGTTCGGCGATCTGGGAGCGATCCGGGTCGGGTGGCACACGCACGTCCGCAACGAGCGGTCGCGTGCGGCGATCGAGCGGCTCGGGGCGTCGTTCGAGGGCGTCCACCGCAAGCACCGGATCCGCGCGGACGGCTCGATCCGCGACACCGCCGCCTACGCGATGACGGACGACGAGTGGCCCGCCGCCGAGCGGGCCCTGCGGGCGAGACTGCGCTGAGGGCGCGCGGCCCCGGCCGCCCCTCACATGCTCGGCCCTTCGAGCGGTCAGGGCTCGGAGCGCTCAGTCCTCGGAGCGCTGGCGCCGGCCGATGACGCGGTCGGTGCCGTGCCAGCCGAACTGGGCGGCGAGCACCGCGGCCAGGAACGCGGCGACGATCCCGATCACCTGCCGGGACTCCATCAGCAGCGAGTCGGCCTGGTAGACGACGCCGAGCATGAGGGACATCAGGAAATCCATCCCGCCTCCAACACGGAACGCCCGCGCCGGGGTCAAGGGAGGGTCAAGGGGGGCGCGGCAGCCCGAGGCTACCCGCCCGGCGCCGGTGCGCGGTCCCGCACCGAAAAATAGGTCACAAACGGACAACCTCGTTGAACCGCGACGGCACGGGCGCAGGGCTGACCCGCCGCTGAGGAGCCCCGGGCGCGGCGTCCCGCGTCCGCGCGGGACGAGAGGGCTTCGGACATGCCGGCGGGGGCGGTCCCCGGCCGTGGATCACGAGCCGGGGGCCGCCCCCGCGTCCGGCAGGACGGCGCGCCCGCAGGAGCGGCGCGCCTGGCGAGCCGTCAGTGGAAGAAGTGCCTGACGCCGGTGAAGTAGAGGGTGATGCCCGCCTTCTCCGCCGCGGCGATCACCTTGTCGTCGTTGACGGACCCGCCCGGCTCGACGATCGCGCGGACGCCCGCCTCGGCCAGCACCTCCAGGCCGTCCGGGAAGGGGAAGAACGCGTCGGACGCGCCCACGGACGACGCGGCGCGCTCCTGCCCGGCCCGCGCGACGGCGAGCTTGGCGGAGTCGACCCGGTTGACCTGGCCCATGCCGACGCCCACGGTGGCGCCGTCCGCGGCCAGCAGGATCGCGTTGGACTTCACCGAGCGGATGGCCCGCCAGGCGAAGACCAGGTCGCGCAGGGTCGCCTCGTCCGCGGCGGGGCCGGTCTTCAGCTCCCAGGCGGACGGGTCGTCGCCGTCGGCGTCCACGCGGTCGACGCCCTGCAGCAGCATGCCGCCGTCGATGCGCCGGTACTCGGTGTCGCCGACAGGGGCGTCCGGGCAGACCAGCAGGCGGATGTTCTTGAACCGGTCCTTGAGGACGGTCACGGCCTCGTCCTCGAAGGACGGGGCGACCAGTACCTCGGCGAAGCTCTCGGTGACCTGCCGGGCCATGTCCGCGGTGACCGGCCGGTTCGCCGCGATCACCCCGCCGTAGGCCGACACCGGGTCGCAGGCGTGCGCCTTGCGGTGCGCCTCGGCGATGTCCGCGCCGACCGCGATGCCGCACGGGTTGGCGTGCTTGATGATCGCGACGCACGGCTCGGTGAAGTCGTAGGCGGCGCGGCGCGCGGCGTCGGTGTCGACGTAGTTGTTGTAGGACATCTCCTTGCCGTAGAGCTGCTCGGCCCCCGCGAGGCCCGTCTCGCCCGGCGAGCGGTACAGGGCGGCCCGCTGGTGCGGGTTCTCGCCGTACCGCAGGGTGTTCGAACGCTCCCACGTGGCGCCGAGGAAGTCGGGCCACCGCGTCTCGGCGGCGGTCTCGTCGGGCGCGTAGGCGCTCGCGAACCAGGAGGCCACGGCCACGTCGTAGGACGCGGTGTGCGCGAACGCCCGCGCGGCGAGGCGGCGGCGCTCGTCCAGGGTGAAACCGCCGGCCCGCACGGCGTCCAGGACCGTTCCGTAGCCGGACGGGTCCACCACGACGGAGACGCTCGCGTGGTTCTTCGCGGCGGCGCGGACCATCGTGGGGCCGCCGATGTCGATCTGCTCGACGCACTCGTCCGGCGTCGCGCCCGAGTCCACCGTGTCGGCGAACGGGTACAGGTTCGCGACCACCAGGTCGAACGGCTCCACGGCCAGGTCGTCGAGCTGCTGGAGGTGGTCCTCCTTGCGCCGGTCGGCGAGCAGGCCCGCGTGCACCTTCGGGTGCAGGGTCTTGACCCGCCCGTCCAGGCACTCGGGGAACCCGGTGAGCTTCTCCACCTTCATCACCGGGACGCCGGCCGCGGAGATCCGGCCCGCCGTCGACCCGGTCGAGACGATCTCCACTCCCGCCTCGTGCAGGCCGCGGGCCAGCTCCTCCAGCCCGGACTTGTCGTACACGCTGATCAGCGCGCGCTTAATCGCCACCCGACTCACCGGCCGAGCTCCCCTCTTGATCGGACGAACCCCTGTCAGACGAACCGCTGTCAGACGAACCGCTGCCGGACGAACCGCTGCCGGACGAGGCAGTGGCGGACGAAGCGCCGTCGGGCGCGTCCCCGCAGGTCCTGCACTTCATCGAGACCCGCCTGCCCCGCGCGGTCCATCCGTCGCGGGCCAGCCGTCCGACGACGTCGACGAGGAGGCGGCGCTCCACCTGCTTGATCCGCTCGTGCAGGGAGTCTTCGTCGTCATGCCAGCCCACGGGAACGGTCTCCTGGGCGATGACGGGTCCGGTGTCCACGCCTTCGTCGACGAAGTGAACCGTACAGCCCGTGACCTTCACCCCGTACGCCAGGGCGTCCCGTACGGCGTGCGCGCCGGGGAACGACGGCAGCAGCGCGGGATGGGTGTTGACCGTCCGGCCGCCGAAGCGCGCCAGGAAGTGCGGGCCGAGGATCTTCATGAAGCCGGCGGACACCACGAGGTCAGGCTCGTGCTTCGCGACCGCCTCGGCGAGCGCCGCGTCCCAGTCGTCCCGGGACGCGAAATCCGGTATGCGAAGGGTGAAAGTGGGCACACCCGCGCGTTCGGCGCGCTCGGTTCCCCCGATATCGGGGCGGTCCGCCCCCACGGCCACCACTTTCGCCCCGTAGGCTGGATCCGCGCACGCGTCGAGCAGCGCTTGTAGGTTGGTCCCCGCGCCGGAGACGAGGACGACGAGCCGGGCGGACACCATGACTCCCCGGTGGACGTTGCTGGGACACCACGAAGCCTATCGGGCGACGTCGGCGCCGCTTCACCCCAGACCGCACGAACCAGACCACACAAGACGACACGAACCCGGACCATACGAACCGGGACCGCACGAACCCGGACCGCACGAACCGGGACCGCACGAACCCAGACCGTACGGACCCGGACCGCACGGCAGACCGCAGGGAATCGACATGCGCACGGGCCAGGAGGAGAAGAACGTGAGCGAGCAGCCGGACCGTCCGGCCCAGCCCGAAGACCGCCCGGAGGCGCGACCCGGGGGGCAGCCGCCCGCGGGACCGCGGGAGGGCGGGCGGGGCACCGGCTGGCGGGCCCTGTGGCTCGGCGGCGTCGCCCTGCTGACCGCGTTCTTCTTCTACCCGCTCGGCCTGGTGCTCGGCGTCGCCGCACTCGTCGTCGGCATCAAGGCCCGCCGGAACGCGCGCCGCACGCAGTCCCCCGCCCCCGGCGCCGTCCCCGGCATCGTGCTCGGGTCGCTCGGGCTGGCGTTCTCGCTGCTGTCGGTCTCCCTCACGGCGTTCCTGTGGACGGAGCTGAGCGGCTACCAGAGCTGCGTCAGCGCGTCCAACACCACCACCGACAAGCAGGCGTGCCGCGAGAAGTACTACCCCAGGATCGAGGAGAAGCTCGACCTGCCCGCCGGCAGCATGGACAAGTACGGCGACCTCCTCTGACCCGGCCTCGCTGACCCGGCCTCGCTGACCCCGCCCCGCTTGCCCAGCCCCCGCTGACCCGGCCCCTCGGAATCGCCCGCTCTGAGGATCCAGAGTCGGGTCAGCCGTCCTGGTCGGTCTCGTCGCGCAGGACGTAGATGGCGCCGCCCCGGTTCTCGGTGCGGCCGGAGTCCTCGCGGGGCGGCGGGACTGGGCGCCGCCTCTCCGCGGGCTCCGGCTCCTCGTGTCCGCCGAGGCCGTCCCGCGCGTCGGGCTCGTCGGGCTCGTCCGCCAGATGCCCCTCGACGACGACCGTGCCGTCGCCCGGCGGCGGGGGGACGTCCTCGATGAGGTCGGGCAGGGGCTCGGGCCGGCGGCGGGAGCGCCGGGGCGCGAGGACGGGCTCGGCCTCCTCGAACTCCAGCGGGTCCGGTGCGTGCGGCGCCCTCGGCCCCGGCCTGGGCGGACTCTCCGCGTGCAGGTCGTAGTCCCCGGGGACGGGCGCGGACAGCGGAACGACCGGCTCCGGCACCCCCCGCGCCTGCTTCTTGGGCTTGGCAGGCTTCTTCTGCTTGGCCGGCTTCTTCGGCGCGCCCGTCCCGGAAGCCGGCATCGCCGCGGAGGCCTTCTTGGACGCCCGCCTCCCAGGCCCTGGCTCAGCCCCTGCCGCCTCAGCCCCCGCCTTCCCTGTTCTCGCCTTCCCTGTTCTCGCCTTCCCTGTTCTCGCCTTCCGGGACTTCGTTTTCTTGGACGGGGCGCGCGCCGGGCGCCGCAGCACCATCCAGTTCGCCACCCACGCGGCGATCGCGGCCGAGATCCCCACCTCGAGGGCGGCCATCAGCCCGACCTGCCAGGCGGACGGGCCCACGGTCGCCATCCGCCCGCCGCCCAGCGGACCTCCCGCCAGCGCGCTCAGCAGCGCCGCGACGGCCCCGGTCAGGGCGCCGGACACGAACCCCCACAGCGGCGCGCCCTCCGACACCGGGCTCGGCAGCGACCGGATCGTCAGGACGCCGCCCACCGCGCCCGCGACGAACGGCGCCGCCAGCGCGAGCAGCGAGATCGCGGGCGCCGGGCCCGGCTGGGGCAGGGCCGCGAGCGGCGGGAACGCGGGCACGGCGTCCAGGAACACCCCGGTCGGGGAGACGCTCGTCCCGGCGCCGACGGAGAACCCGGGCCCGACCGCGTACGCCATGCCCCAGATCGCCGCGTTCGGCAGGAAGGCGAGCTCGATCAGCAGCAGCAGGACGCCGCCGACGACACCGGGGGCGAGCATGTCGTAGAGGTCGTCGGCGTCCGACATGTGCGTGGCGAGGGACCCGGCCACGAGCAGCGCGCCCGACGCGAGCAGCACGCTCAGCGACCCCGCCACGCCGATCACCAGGGACCGCGGCCGGTCGGGCAGCAGCCGCAGCAGCGCACCCAGCCCGGAGCGGACCCGCCGCCCCTGGGCCTCCGCCGCCACGACCGCCCGCGCCGCCCCGAGCCCGCCCGCGGTGACGGCGACGAGGAAGCATCCGACGAGCGCCTGCCACGCCGACGGCCTGACCTCCTTGGTCGACGCCGCGAGCGCGAGCAGCCCGGCCAGCGCCGCGTACGGCGCGGCCAGCGCGACCGCCACCTGCACGACCGCGATCCGCTGCCGGTGCGGCAGCCCGGTCACCCGGATCATCCAGCCGCCGCCCCGGTACAGCAGCACCCCGGGCAGGACGAGCACGCCGAGCGGAAGGAGCCCGAACCGTCCCTGCCCGTACGAGAAGCCCGCGTGGTGCGAGACCAGCCAGAAGTTCACGGCCGTCCGGAACACCCCGGCCATGCCGTGGCCGAGCGCGGTCTTCGGCGCGGCGATCCAGCCGATCAGCGTGATCGTCATGAGCACGGCGAGCCCGATGCCGATGCACCACAGCGCCGCCACGAGGCCCGTCACGTACAGCGGCCTGGCGGGGGCGGCGGCCGCGGACCGGCCGCGTCCGGAGTCCGCGCGCGGCGGCCCGGCGGCCCGCCCCGCTCCGCTCTCCGGCGCGGCCTTCGAGGGCGCCGCCTTGGAAGGCACCGCCTTCGGAGACGCGGCCTTCGACGGCTCCCGCTTCGCACGCTGCCCGGGGGTCTTGTCGCTCACCGGTCCATGCTGGCACCGCCCCCGTCCCCGCAAGGGCCGCCCGCCCGGCGTGTCGCCTTTGTCATCACGCCCCGTCCCAACGCGCCTCCGCGCGCCGGGACGCGAAAGACGCCCGGGCCGCGGGGCGGCTCGGGCGTCTTTCGGATGGTCCGGCGTTCTCAGCCTGGTCCCGGGGGTCAGAGCTTCTGCATGATCTCCCGCATGAGGACGGCGGTCTCGCTCGGGGTCTTGCCGACCCGGACGCCGACCTTCTCCAGGGCCTCCTTCTTCGCCTGCGCGGTGCCGGCGGAGCCGGACACGATGGCGCCGGCGTGGCCCATGGTCTTGCCCTCGGGGGCGGTGAACCCGGCGACGTAGCCGACGACCGGCTTGGTCACGTGCTGCTCGATGTAGGCGGCGGCGCGCTCCTCGGCGTCGCCCCCGATCTCACCGATCATCACGATGGCGTCGGTCTCCGGGTCGTCCTGGAAGGCCTGGAGCGCGTCGATGTGGGTGGTCCCGATGACGGGGTCGCCGCCGATGCCGACGCAGGTGGAGAAGCCGATGTCGCGCAGCTCGTACATCATCTGGTAGGTCAGCGTGCCCGACTTGGACACGAGGCCGATGCGGCCGGGCGTGGTGATGTCGGCCGGGATGATGCCGGCGTTCGACTTGCCGGGGGACGCGATGCCGGGGCAGTTCGGCCCGATGATGCGGGTCTTGTTTCCCTTAGACTCGGCGTAAGCCCAGAAGTAGGCGGTGTCGTGCACCGGGATGCCCTCGGTGATGACGACGCAGAGCGGGATCTCGGCGTCGATCGCCTCGACCACGGCGTCCTTGGTGAACTTCGGCGGGACGAAGACGACGGAGACGTCCGCGCCAGTCTCCTGCATGGCCTCCTTGACGGTGCCGAACACCGGGAGGGTCGTGCCGTCGAAGTCGACCGTCTGGCCGGCCTTGCGGGCGTTCACGCCGCCGACGACCTGGGCGCCGGACGCGAGCATGCGGCGGCCGTGCTTGGTGCCCTCGGAGCCCGTGATGCCCTGGACGATGATCTTGCTGTTCTCGGTGAGCCAGATGGCCATTGTCATGCACCTGCCGCTGCGAGTTCGGCGGCGCGCTTGGCCGCGTCGTCCATGGTGTCGACCTGCTGGACGCCGGGCAGCGCCGCGTCGGTGAGGATCTTGCGCCCGAGTTCGGCGTTGTTGCCGTCCAGCCGGACGACGAGGGGGCGGTCGACGGCCTCGCCGCGGTCGGCCAGGAGCTTGTAGGCCGAGACGATGCCGTTGGCGACGGCGTCGCAGGCGGTGATGCCGCCGAAGACGTTGACGAAGACGGACTTGACGTCGGCGTCGGACAGGACGATCTCCAGCCCGTTCGCCATCACCTCGGCGGACGCGCCGCCGCCGATGTCGAGGAAGTTCGCGGGCTTCTGGCCCCCGCCCACCTCCCCTGCCCCCTTCATCCCCTCACCGGCGTAGGCGACCACGTCGAGGGTGGACATGACCAGGCCGGCGCCGTTGCCGATGATGCCGACGCTGCCGTCCAGCTTGACGTAGTTGAGGTCCTTGGCCTTGGCCGCCGCCTCCAGGGGGTCGGCCGCGGCCTTGTCCTCGAGCTTCTCGTGGTCGTCCTGGCGGAACGAGGCGTTGTCGTCCAGGGAGACCTTGCCGTCGAGGGCCTTCACCTGGCCGTCGGCGGTGAGGATCATCGGGTTCACCTCGACGAGGGAGGCGTCCTCGTCGGTGAACACGGCCCACAGCCGCTCGATCAGCTCGGCGGCGCCGTCGAGGGCCTCCTGCGGGAGGCGGCCCTGCTCCGCGATCTCGCGGGCCTTGGCGCGGTCGATGCCCTCCAGCGGGGAGACCGGCACCATCGCCAGCCGGTCGTGCGGCACCTCCTCGATCTCCACGCCGCCCTCGACGGAGCAGATGGAGAGGAAGGTCCGGTTGGCGCGGTCGAGCAGGAACGAGAAGTAGTACTCCTGCGCGATCGCGCTGCCCTCCTCGACCAGGACCTTGTGGACCGTGTGGCCCTTGATGTCCATGCCGAGGATCTGGGTGGCGAGCTGCTCGGCCTCGTCGGCGGAGTCGGCCAGCTTCACGCCGCCGGCCTTGCCGCGGCCCCCGGTCTTCACCTGGGCCTTGACGACGACCTTCGAGCTCCCCGCGGCGAACAGCTCCGCCGCGATGGCCCGGGCTTCCTGGGGAGTATGGGCGACCTTGCCGGTGGGCACCGGTACCCCGTACTCGGCGAAGAGTTCCTTCGCCTGATGTTCGAACAGGTCCACGAGGCGTCCTTTTACGGATCGACAGCCGAATGTGCGACCACACGAGTGGGGGTTACACGGGTGTCCGTGCGGCCGGCACTCTGCGGTCCGCTCCGTCGATGCAGCCTAGTCAACCCGTCTTCATGGTGACGCCGCCGGGTCACATAAGTCACCGAGACTTCCCCTTGGCGTGACGGCTCACCGGGCGGGAGGTGTGCTCATCCTCAAGGCAGGGCACGAGTGGCCCGTGAGGAGGATGAACCGATTGACGTAGTTTGATGTACTAATTCGGCGAGACGGCCAGGCGGACAGGGGGCGAACGCATGGCAATGGCGGAGGAACGGGACACGTCCATCGCGGCACCGGTCCCCATCACGTCCGCCATGTCCGCACCGCCGTCGGCGCAGCCATCCGCATCGCCATCTGCGTCGTCATCCGCATCGCCGACCGTGCCTCCGCCCGCGGGCGGGCCCACCGCTTCGCGCAGGCGGATCGTGCCGCGCGGACGAATCTCGAAGCGCGGCGGCTCGGGGGTCCGCAAGGTTCGGCGCACCGCGGGCCTGCTCATCGTGGCGGCCCTCGTGGCGACCGGCGGGGCCACCGTCCCCGAGCCGCCCGACCCCGGCTGGGCGAGCCCCGGGCTCGTCGGCGGCGGCGGATGGCCGTTCGCGGGCGTCCCGCTGTCCCCCGACCAGGCCGAGGGGGCCTCCTACCTGCCGGGCAGCTCGGTGGTCAGGCTCGCGGACGGCCGGATCCGGCTCGTCCCGTCCGGCGGCGAGGCGCCGATCACCGTGGACGCCTCCGACCCGCGGGTGGCCCGAGCGGTCCGGTCCGACAGCGCCTGGCTGGCGCAGGGCACCGTCCCGGAAGGCGGCCAGGGGGGCGCCTACCGCGACATGGCGACGCGCGCCCTGCTCGACCTCCGGCTCCTCACCCGCTCGAACGGGGCATCCCTGGCGTCCTGGTACTCGAAGTGGCGGTACTGCTGGCCCCGCGACTCCGCGTTCGCCGTCGCCGCGTTCGCCGCGACCGGGCATCCGTCCGAGGCGCGCCGCATCCTGCGCTTCCTCGCCCGCGCGCAGCACGACGACGGGATGTGGGCCGCGCGGTACAACCCCGACGGCACGGCCGTCGCGGACGGGCGGGCCCCGCAACTCGACTCGCTCGGCTGGGTGCTGTGGTCGACGTGGTTCTACCGCGTCCAGGCCGCCGACCAGGACGAGCTGCCCGTGCTGTGGCCGATGGTGCGGCGCGCCGCCGACCACCTGGCGCGCTCCCTGGACGCCGAGGGCCTCCCGCCCGCCTCGTCCGACTACTGGGAGCGCGGCCACCGGCACGAGCAGGACCCGCGCCGCCCGACGCTCGGCGTGGTCGGCCCGGTGCTGGCCGGGCTGCGCGCGGCGACCGACCTCGCACAGATGCGCGGCGACGGCGAGAGGGCGGCGCAGTGGCGGCACGCCGCGCAGCGGGTATCGGACGCGGTGGCCCGGCAGTTCGCCCCCTACGGCTACCCGCGCTCACCCGTCCCCGGCGGGCTGATGGACACCTCGGTGACGTTCATCGCGCCGCCGTTCGCGCCGGCCGACGCGGGCGTGACCGCCGCGGTCGCGGACGCCGCGCGCAAGCAGGCGCTGCCGAACGGGGGCGTCCTGCCGGGCGAGCGGTGGTCCGGCGACCCCGCCGTCGCCTGGACGCCTGAGACCGCGCTGTTCGGGCTGAGCGCGGCCGCGTCGGGCCGGACGGGCGAGGCCCACGACCGGCTCGGCTGGCTCTCCGCGCACCGCACGTCCATGGGCGTCCTGCCGGAGAAGGTCGGTGCGACCGGCAAGCCCGCGGGCCCGGCACCCCTGGGCTGGACGGCGTCGCTCGTCCTGCTGAGCCTCTCCGCGCTGGAGCGCCCGCTCCCGACCCCGTAGCAGGGCCTCCCTACCAGCGGGGACTCCTAGCCGAACTGCTCCTAGCCGAACTGCTCGTAGCCGAGCTTCAGCACGAGCGCGGTGACGACACAGAGCAGGACGGCCCGGACGAAACCGGCGCCGCGGCTGATCGCCATGTGCGCGCCGAGCTGCGCGCCGACGATGTTGCAGGCCGCCATGCCGAGCCCGACGGCCCACAGGACGTGCCCCTGCACCGCGAACACGGCGAGCGCGCCCAGGTTGGTGCCCGCGTTGATGATCTTCGAGGTGGCGGAGGCGTCGACGAAGTCCATGCCGAGCAGCGCGGTGAAGGCGATCACCAGGAACGTCCCCGTGCCCGGCCCGAGGAGCCCGTCGTAGAAGGCGATCGCGACGCCCGGGACGAGGACGGCGGCGGCGACCCGGCGGCGGGTCCGCAGCGCCGGCCGCGGGACCCGGCCGAGGTCCGGCCTGAACACCACGATCGCGGCCACCGCCAGCAGGACGACCATGATGAGGGGTTTCAGCACGTCCGAGGAGATCGCCGCCGCGCAGAGGGCCCCGCCGGCGGCGCAGGCCACCGCGAGCAGGCCCGCCGGGACGGCGACCCGGAGATCGGGCTTGGCCTTGCGCGCGTAGGCGACGGCCGCCGAGGTGGTGCCCGCGATCGACCCCAGCTTGTTGGTGGCGAGCGCGGCCGCGACCGGCTGCCCCGGGTTCAGCAGCAGCAGCGCGGGCAGCTGGATCAGCCCTCCCCCGCCGACCACGGCGTCGACCCAGCCCGCGGCGACGGCGGCGGCCAGCAGCAAGAGGACCTGCTCTGCATGCACGGACACTCCCGGGGGTAAGGAGTAAAAATAAGATCATCCATTACCCTACCGGGACCGGTGGATCAGGGGGCCGTCCACTTGTCGGCGAGGACCGCCCACACCTGGACGTCCCGCCGCTCGCCGTCCAGCACGAAGGCCTGCCGCAGGACGCCCTCGCAGGTCATCCCGAGCCGCTCGGCCACGGCCGCGCTGGCGGCGTTGCGCGGGTCGCACAGCCACTCCACCCGGTGCATCCCCCGCACACCGACCGCCCAGTCGATCATGACGCGGACGGCCTCGGTGATCAGCCCGCGCCCCCGCGCCTCGACCGCGAGCCACACGCCCACCTCGCAGACGCCCTGCGCGGCGTCGAACGTCCGGAAGACCGTGCCGCCCTGGAGGACGCCGTCCACCCAGATGCCGTACATGCGGCCCTGGTCCCTGGCCTGCCTCTCGGCGTAGGCCTGGAGGAACGCGCGGGCCGACTTCTCGTCCACCACGGTCCGGGCCCACGGGATGTACTGCTCGATGTCCTTGCGGACCCGGTCCGCGTGCTCGGCGAACTCGGCCGCCTGCCATGGCTCGAACGGGCGCAGTTCCGCGCCCTCGGCGAGCGTGCGAGCGAACATGGAGCCTCCCGGGGGGGTACGTACCGAACGTTTGTTATGTACTCTACGGGAATGCCCGCCCGAGGTGATCACGACGCCCGGCGCCGGGACGTGTCCGAGGCCGTCTGGCGCGTCCTCGCCGCCCGCGGCTTCACCGGCCTGACCCTGCGCGCCGTCGCGGCGGAGATGGACGCGTCCACCGGCCTGCTCACGCACTACTTCCCGAACAAGAGGGCCCTGGTCGCCTACGCCCTGGACCTCGCCGAGGAGCGCACCGCGAACCGGCCGCTCCGCCAGGCACCGCCCGGCCTGGCGTCCCTGCGTGCCGCGCTCCTGGACGTCCTGCCGCTGACTCCCGCCGCGTCGGCCATGAACCGCGTCTGGGTCGGCTCATGGGACGTGGCGCTAGCCGACCCGGAGCTGGGCGAGCGCCAGCGGCGCCGCTACGACGACTGGCGGGCCCGGCTCCGCCCGCACGTCGCCACCGCCGTCGAACGCGGCGAGCTGCCCGCCGCGACCGACGTGGACGACACCGTCGCGTCCGCCGCCGCCTTCGCGCACGGCATCGTCGTCCACGCACTGTTCGCCCCCGACGCGTACCCGCCCGGCCGCCAGACCGCGCTCCTGGACGCCTTCCTGGCCTCCCTGGCGACGGGATCCCGCTTCCCCGCGGCGCCCGGGGAGAACGAATAATGCCCCGATGAGCAAGCCGCGCACGCTGCGCTGCCCCCGACACCTCGCCATGATCCTCGCCGGCGGCGCCATCGCCGCCCTGTTCGGCGTCGTGGCGGTCCAGAAGGCCCGCGACGGCGCGGGCATCCCGACGCTCGCCGCCGGGATCGCGTGCTTCGCGCTCGCACTCGGTGCCGTCGCCATGCTGCGGACACGCATGATCCTGGACGCGGAGGGCCTCACCCTCGTCGCGGGCCACGGCCGCCGCCGGTTCGCCTGGACGGAGATCATCGAGATCTCCGCGGACGCCCACCACGGTTTCTGGCTGCTCCAGGTGCGGTCCGAGGAGCGCGAGCGCCAGGCCGCCTTCTTCCCCGTCAGCCTCGCGTCGATGCCCGTGGACCAGGGCACCCGCCTCAGGGAACCGTCCGGCGACACCCCCTACGGCCTCTACAGGCTGCACGCCGAGCTCTGGGAGGAATGGCGACGGCACGTTCCGCCCCCGCGCTGAGCCGCCTAGATGGGCCGGACGCCGCTGGGCGATCCTGGTCGTATGACGATCAGCACGCGCGCCCTCGGTGACGACTTCACCGCCCCCATCGACGACCGCTACTTCGAGGACTACACCGCCGGCACCACCTACGAGTACGGGCACGTCACCCCGGACGAGGCGGAGATCATCGAGTTCGCCCGCCGATTCGACCCGCAGCCCATCCACGTGGACCCGGACTTCGCCGCGTCCGGCCCGTTCAAGGGCATCATCGCCAGCGGCTGGCACACCGGCTCGATCATGATGCGGCTGTTCGCCGACCACTTCCTGTCCCGGGTCGCGAGCCTCGCCTCCCCGGGCGTGGACGAGCTGCGCTGGCCCGCTCCCGTCCGTCCCGGCGACACCCTCCGCCTGCGCGTCGCCGTCCTGGAGACCCGCCCGTCCCGCTCCAAGCCGGACCGGGGCATCGTGCTCACCCGCGCCGAACTCCTCAACCAGGACGACCAGCTCGTCCTGCACACCCTCCCGGCGAACCTCCTCCGCCGCCGACCGACCTGATCACCGCGCACCCTCCACCCACCGTTGCTCGTCGGCGGGCACCGGCTTGTCGGCGGGCACCGGCTCGGTGGCCGGCGCCGGGACGGCGGGCTCGGGCAGCGTGCGGAACAGCAGCCAGGCCAGCGCGGGCAGCGCGATCAGCGGGGTGAGCGCCACGCGCAGCGAGGAGGCGTCGGCGACGGCGCCGAGGACGGGGCTCGCGAGGCCGCCGACGCTGACCGTCAGACCGAGGGTGACACCGGCGGCGGTGCCGACGCGCGTGGGCAGGTAGTCCTGGCCCAGCGTGACCTGCAGCGAGAACGGGATGTAAAGGCCAGCGGAGGTCAGCGCCACGAAGAGGTAGAGCGCCGGGCCGGGCACGAACACGACGCCCGCGACGGCGGCGGCGGTCAGCAGGTACGACCTGCGCACGACGGTGACCCGGTCCCAGCGGGCGGCCAGGGAACCGCCGAGCACGGTGCCCACCGCGCCCCCCAGGTACAGGACGAACAGCGCCGCGGTCCCCGCCGCCACGCCTCCTCCCGTGCGCTCCCGCGCGTAGAACGAGATGAAGGTGCTCAGCCCGACGAACACGACCGACCGGCAGATCACGGCCAGCGACAGCCTGATGAAGGACCGCCGGTCGTCGACTCCGGCGTTCGTGGCCGCGCGCCCGCCGGAGGCCGTCCCCTCAAGGGTGCGCAGGACGGGCAGGCACAGGACGCTGCCCGCGAGCGCGGGCACCACCAGGAACGGCGTGCACCGCAGGCCGCCGGTCGCGACGACCGCCGCGACCAGGAGGGGCGCGAGCGCGAAGCCCAGGTTGCCGCCGACGGAGAACCAGCTCATCGCGGTATGGCTGCCTCTGCTGGCCTTCCGCGCGACCCGTGCCGACTCGGGATGGTAGGCGGCGACCCCGATCCCGGAGACCGCCACGAAGGCCAGGGTGAGCGCGTAGTCGCCGCTGAGACCGCTCAGGGCGATCCCCACTCCCCCGAGAAGCGTGCTCAGCGGCAGCAGCCAGGGCATCGCCCACCTGTCCGTGAGCGCGCCGAACAGCGGCTGCGCCACCGAGGACAGCAGCGACGCGGCGAGGACGATGCCGGAGGCAGCGGCGTAGGTGTAGGCGCGCTCGGCGACGAAGAACGGGACGAGCGCCGTCACCGAACCTTGGTAGACGTCCACGCAGGCGTGCCCGGCGGACAGCAGGAAGACCGACCTTCTCGTTGACACGTCCCTCATGCTCACGCGCGGGGACCATGTCGGGCTTCCGATAATCTGCCAACCAATGCAGGAAACCCGCCATCAACAAACCCGCCATCAACCGGTCGCACCGACCCGGGCGCGCTCGCTGGCGCCGGGCGCCGCCATCGACGCCCACCGCCACGACGACCACCAGATCGCGTACGCCGGACGCGGCGTGGTGGCCGTCACCACCAGCGCGGGGTCATGGGTGGCGCCCGCCGACCGCGCCATCTGGATCCCGGCCGGGGCCGTCCACTCCCACCAGGCCCACGGCGAGCTCGAACTGCACCTGGTCGGCCTCCCCGCCGCCGACAACCCGCTCGGGCTGGACGAGCCGGCGGTGCTCGGCGTCAGCCCGCTGCTGCGGGAGCTGATCCTCGCCTACACCCGCGACCCGGACGACGACACCCCCGCCCGCGCCCGGCTGCGGGACGTACTGCTGGACCAGCTGCGGGTCTCGTCCCAGCAGCCGCTGCACCTTCCCGCCCCGACCGTCCCGCACCTCAAGGCGCTGTGCGCGATCCTGCACGCCGATCCCGCCGACAACCGCACGCTCGCCGAGCTGGGCCGGGAGGTCGGCGCGAGCGAGCGGACCCTGTCCCGGCTCTTCAGGGCCGACCTCGGGATGACGTTCCCGCAGTGGCGCACCCAGCTGCGCCTGTACCACGCGCTGGTGCTTCTGGCCGAGGACACGCCGGTGACCACCGTGGCCCACCGGTGCGGCTGGTCGTCCGCCAGCAGCTTCATCGACGTCTTCCGCCGGGCCTTCGGCCACACCCCGGGCACCCACCACCCCGCGTGAGCGGGCGCCCCGGCAGGCTCAGCCGTTCAGGAAGGCTCAGCCGTTCAGGAAGGCTCAGCCGCCGTTCAGGAAGTCGAGCAGGTCGGCGTTGAACCTCTCCTTGTCGCCCGGCACCATCGCGATGCCGTGCGAGGACCCTTCGTACACCTTCAGGACGGCGTCCGGAACGATCTCGGCCGCCTTGCGGGCGGTGGCATTGATCGGGACGATCTGGTCGTCGTCGCCGTGCACGATCAGGGTGGGCACGTCGAACTTGCGCAGATCCTCGTGGAAGTCGGTGAAGCCGAAGGCGTCCACGCACTTCACGCCGGCCTGGAGGCTCTCGTGCATGCCCATGAACCAGAACGCGTCACGGTTGCCCTGGGTGACCTTGTTGCCCGGACGGTTCGCGGAGAAGAACCCCTCCGAGGCGTCCTTCCAGAACTGCGAGCGCTCGTGCATGAGGCCGTTCTTGATGTCCTCCAGCGCCTGCTGGGGCACGCCATCCGGATTGTCCTCGGTCTGGAGCATGGACGGCGTGATCGCCGACAGCAGGACGACCTTGCGGACCCGCCCGGTGCCGTGGCGTCCGATGTAGCGGGCCAGCTCGCCGCCGCCCATCGAGTGCGCGACCAGCGTGGCGTCCCGCAGGTCGAGTTCGTTGACCAGGTCGTTGAGGTCGTCGGCGAAGGTGTCGAAGTCGTAGCCGTCGAACGGCTGGCTGGAGCGTCCGTGCCCCCGGCGGTCGTGGGCGATGCCGCGGTAGCCGTTGTCGGCCACCAGCTTCATCTGGTCCTCCCACGCGTCGGCGTTGAGCGGCCAGCCGTGGATGAAGACGACGGGAGGCCCGCTGCCCCAGTCCTTGTAGAAGATCTCGTTGCCGTCGCGAGTGGTGACGAACCCCATGCTGGAACCCCCGTAGCGCTCGTGTGGGAACGATGGACCGGATGAATCGCCGCAATCTGCGGCAATGCGCCCATTCGACATCAGGCGCTCCAATACCCCAACTAACGCCCAGAACGACCAATGGCCGGTCGAGGTGTCTTTACGGGGTCTTTCTCCCGCTCCACCTCCGCGACTCCAAGCTCAGCCTTGGGTGAGGCGAACCAGAATCACCGATTGACGAGCGTCGTCTTCGGCTCGCAGCCTGTCGGGAGGACCTCCGGCGAAGGAGCGGGCGTGACGACGGAGCAGAACGACCGCGTGGCCAGCGAGGCCGAGGCCGCCGAACTGCTGCGCACCAAACGCGCCGACCTGATCCAGCATCCCGGCGGCACTCTCTTGGAGCACCTCCACCGAGTGCACGCTCTCCTCGGCGCCTGGGGTGCGCGACGCACACTTCGTCTTGCGGGCCTGTGCCACGCCTTCTACGGAACCGACGGCTTCCCCGTAGCACTCGGCTCCGTTGACCGGCGCGAGGATTTGAGCGCCATCGTCGGGACGGAGGCCGAGTCCCTCGTCTACCTGTACGCCAGTTGCGACCGGGCCCGAACGTATCCATCCCTGCACCGCCCCGACGGCGCCTTCGCCGACCGCTTCACCGGCTTTTCGCTGCGACCCTCGGCAGGTCGGCGCCGGGACTTCGCCGAACTCACCGTCGCCAACGAACTGGACGTCATGCGCACGGCCTCCCTGGACAGAGCCCAGGTCACAGATCTTCTGGACCTGTTCGCCACCTGGCGGTCCCTGCTGAGCGCCCCTGCCCTCCACGCCATCGAAGACGCCCGGCGAAGCACGCACCCCGTGTGACGCGGACCGCGAGCCAGCCCGACATTCACCGCCCAGGGGTCGGCGGTGGGGATGCAGTTGACGACCGTCTCGCCGCGCGTGAAGGCGTGGGCCTCCCGCAGAAGCACCTCGGCGGTCGCGGTGTCCGCGGCAGCCAGAAGCGCGAGGCGGCCGCGTTAGTCATCGATGTAGACGCAACCCCGGCGGTCGCGGCAGTCGGAAACGACCAGCCGCAGGCTCGCCGGCAGGCGGACGCGGTCGGGGCGGTGCCCGCCGCCGCGCAGGACTTCGTCCAGCCGGTCCATCCACTCGAGGCCGTCGGACCACCCCTCGCGGAGCCCGCCGCCCGCGATGAGGGCGGAGCGTTCGACACGGCCCATCATGCGCATCTGCGGATGCAGCGTGAAGCAGGCCAGCCGGTAGCGGCGTGTCACGGCCGGATGCGCGGTCGCGGATGCGCGGTCGCGGAAGACAGGCCCGGCCGCCCGCCGGCATGCGCCGGCACCGGCAGCCGCCGGGATCGATCGACAGCAGGTGGCGACTGGGCCCTGCCCCACTGGGGGCGGAGATCGACGAGGTGATCTGGAGGTGCCGGCCTCGCTCCGGCAGCCGCGCATGATGTCGGCGATCCTGCGCTGCGACGACGCCGCGTCGGACGGTTCCGGGCAGTGTCGGGCGGTTCCGGGTTCGGCTCCTCCACCGCCTGCCGAGGCGGTCGGCCTCGATGAAGGTCGCCGCCAAAGCACGCTCGGCGCCGGAAGGTCGTCCGGCGGCAAGCAGGAGCGGGTGCGCGGCCTGATCCGTAAGTCGTCCACGATCCGCGAGTCGTCCACGCCGGCATGATCATCACGCGCTCCGCGGGCACCCCGGTATTCGCTCAGCCGGATTCAGCCGCGCTCAACTGCGCTCAACCGCACTCAGCCGCATAGCTGAGCGGCCAAGGTGGTGCGGGCCCACTCCTCCCAGGCGTCCGGCGTCCAGCCGCGGTCCTGAACGAAAAGCAGGTACAGCTGCGGGCTGAGCAGGCCGAACAGCAGGTCGGCCGCCATATCGGCGGAGACGCCGGGGCGGGCGTCGGGCTTGGCGACCAGTGCTTCGGCGGCGGCGCGGTGCACGGTGTAGCGCGGGTCGGGGTCGTCGGGCCATTGCGCGGCGATCTGCGGATCGGCGGCGCCGGCAGCCGCGATCATCGGCAGGATCGGGGCGACCCGGCCGAGGATCTCGCCGGTGCCGTGCACGTGCGTCCGAAGTTGGCTGGCCGCGGTGGGCTCGGCGCAGGCGGCGCGGAACCACTCCCGCTCCATGGTGGCGACCGGCTCGGCGTCCCCGGCAATGGACGTGTCCACGACGTCCTTGAACAGCGCGCGCTTGTTGCCGAAGACGAAGTACACCGTCTGGACGGCCACCCCCGCCCGGTCGGCGACCTCCTGCAGGCTCGTCGCCCCGTAGCCCTGCGCGACGAACAGCTCCCGCGCCGCCTCGATGACCTTCCCCCGGGTGCGCCGCGAACGCTCGGCCCGCTTGTCCGGCCGCTTGACGGTCTCCATGGCCGGAGTATATCTCTAGAGTTCATCACTAGAGTTCAGCTCTAAGAACTTGGAAGGAGACCACGGATGACTCGGAGGCCCGTGGATGACTCGGAGGCCCCGTGAATGACGCGGGAGAGGCCGTGGATGACGTGGGAGACGCCGTGGATGACCTGGGAGACGCCGTGGATGACTTGGGAGAGGCCGTGGAACAGCCGGACATCGCGCAGAGAGCGGACGCACACGGGATCGGCGCGGAACGTGAGCAAGAGGAGTCCGTCCGAAGGGAACTGGAGGCCTACTACCGCACCGGCAGACCGCCTTGGGACAGCGGTGTGACCCCGCCAGAGCTCGTCGCGCTGGTGGAGGGAGACGACGCGCTGCCGCCCGGCCGCGTCCTGGAACTCGGCTGCGGCACCGGGACCAACGCCGTCTATCTGGCCCGGCACGGCTGGGACGTCGCCGCCGTCGACCTGATCGGCCGGGCGATCGACCAGGCCCGGGCCAAGGCCGCCGCGGCAGGGACGGCGGTCCGACTGCTGCACGGAGACGCCACCAGGCTCGAAGAACTGGACGTGCCCGGCCCCTACGACCTGTTCTTCGACCTGAGCTGCTACTGCGGGATCCCACCGCACCGCCGCGACGCCTACGCCATCGGCCTCACCGGCCGCGCCGCCCCCGGCGCGCTGCTGCTGATGTTCGGCTACGGCCCCGAGGCGTTCGACGACCCGATCTCCGGCGTCACCGCCGACGAGTTGCGGGCCCGGTTCCCCGGCTGGGAACTGGTGGACGTCACACCCGGCACGAACCCGGTGCCCACCTTCTGGTTCACGCTGCGCCACACCGACGCGCCCACATCAGCCGCCCACGCCCACGCCCGCGACCACAACCACGACCACGACCACGACCACGACCACGACCTCAGCGAAGGAGATGGGATGCACTCGGTCATCAACGTCCAGCAGTCCGAAGCGTGGAACGGGTGGGAGGGGACGGCCTGGGCCGACAACGCCCCGCGCTACGACGCGATGATGGGCGGCTTCAACCAGCCGCTCCTGGATCTCGCCGCGATCGGCGAGGAGGAGACCGTCCTGGACATTGGATGCGGCACCGGCCAACTCACCCTGCTGGCCGCACGCGAGGCGGGACGGGCGGTCGGCGTCGACATCTCCGAACCGATGCTGGCCCGCGCCCGCGCCGACGCCGCCGAGCACGGCATCGTCAACGCGCGGTTCGATCAGGCCGACGCGGAGGCCCATCTCTTCGAGGAAGGCGGCTTCGACGTCGTCGTCAGCCGCGGCGGCGTCATGTTCTTCTCCGACCCCGCCGCGGCGTTCGCCAACATCGCCCGCGCGCTGCGGCCCGGCGGCCGAATGGCGTTCATCGTTCCGCAGGCCGGTGGCCCGGACAGCGAGTACGCCCAGGCCACCGCCGCGCTTGCGCCGCTGATGCGCCGCCCCTCACCCGCGGCCCAGGGCATGGGCTCGCTGTCCGACCCAGCCCGGATCCGCGAAGTACTGCACCAAGCAGGCCTGACGGACGTGAACGTGCGTCCCGTCCAGGCGCCGATGGACTACGGCCGTGACACCGGCGACGCCGCGGACTTCATCCTCAGCCAGGGCCCGGTCCGCTACAACCTCCAAGACGTGGACCAGACCGTCATCACCCGCGTCCGACAGGAACTCCAAGCAGCACTCGCGGCCTACGAGACGCCGGACGGCGTCCACATCCGCGGTTCCGTGTGGCTGGTGCGCGCCATCCGCCCCTGACCTCGGCCGGGCTTTCAGCCTTCCGGATAGAAGAGGAACAGGGTGCAGCCGGTCGACGTCTGCGGGACGTGGGAAGAGCCCGCCGGGGCATGGATGAACGAGCCGGCCGGGTAGTCCCGGTCGCCGTCGTTGAAGGTTCCGGAGACCACGAAGACCTCCTCAGGACCTGGATCATGGACGTCGACCCCTTCCCAGCACGTGTTCGGGTCCATCTGCAGGACGAAGGCCTTCGCGCCGTTGTCCCCCTTCCACAGCGGCCGCAGCCGGATGCCCGGGAAGAGCTCACGGACTGGGGCGTCCTGAACGGTGGACCACACATAGCCGGACGCACCGTCCTCCGCAGTCACAAGGCTTTCCGCGCTCACGGGGCGTTCCGAAGTCACGGGGCGTTCGGCAGCCATAGGACGTTCCGTAGTCATGGGACAAGCCTGGCGATCGGCACCGCACCCGGCCGAGTGTCAGGAAAGACATGTTGCGGTACTTTCATGCCATGCATCGCGTGGCGGCGCTCGTACGTCCACCCCAATCGACTTTCGAACTCGGCTGCGCGGCGCAGATGTTCGGCATCGAGCGGGCCGGGCTTCCAGTCCGGTACGCCTTCGGCGTGTGCACGGAGCACCCCGGCCCCGTAGCCACGCTGGCCGGGTACGACATGATCGTGACCGACGGGCTGGACGCGCTCGACGCGGCCGACACCGTGATCGTCCCGGGTTGGCTGCCCGCCGACAGACCGCCGTCCCCCGCGGTCGTCCAAGCCCTGCGCCGCGCCCATGCCCGCGGCACCCGAGTGGTCAGCATCTGCTCCGGCGCCTTCGCCTTGGCGCACGCGGGCCTCCTGGACGGACGGAAGGCGACCACCCACTGGGGCCTGGCGGACGAACTCGCCACAAGCTTCCCGCACGTCCAGGTCGACCCGGATGTCCTGTACGTGGACCACGGAGACGTCGCCACCAGCGCCGGAGCCGGAGCCGGCATAGACCTGTGCATGCACCTGATCCGCAGCGACCAGGGTGCCCGCTACGCCGCTCATGTCGCACGGACCATGGTCATGCCGCCCCACCGCGAGGGCGGCCAGCTGCAGTACTCGGCACCGCCGCGCCCCGCCCAGATCGACGGCACGCTGGCACCCCTGCTGGACTGGATCGCCGAGCGGCTCGGCGAACCGGTGACCATCGAGAGCATGGCCGCACACGCGGGCGTATCCACGCGCACCCTCGCCCGCCGGTTCGCCGAGCAACTCGGAACCAGCCCGGGGCAGTGGCTGCTCGCCCAGCGCATCGCCGCGGCACAAGACCTACTGGAGTCCTCCGACCTTCCCTTGGACGCCATCGCCAGGCGCACCGGACTCTCCTCGGCCACCAACCTCCGCAGACGCTTCCTCAACACCCTGGGCACGACACCGGGCGCCTACCGCCGCACCTTCCGCACCAGGCCGCAAGGGCACGTCCTGCCTTCGAGGTGACGAAGGCTCCGCGCCTCAGCCAGATCCGGCATCCACGCTCGCCGGAGGGCCGGTCAAGACGCGCGCCAGCAGGTCACGGAGGTGCTTCTGGTCGGGGCCGGGCATTTCAAAAAAGGTCGTGGCCAGCGCGTGGGCGCTGGAACGCAACTCCCGACGTTTGCGCTCACCTGCCTCGGTGAGCACCACGTGCTTGACGCGGCGGTCACCCGGCGCGGGCTGCCGCGTCACCAGGCCGCGGCCCTCCAGACCGTCGACGATGCCGGTGACGTTCGACGGCTCACATGACAGCCAGTCGGCGAGCTGACGCATCGGGGCGGGTCCGGACAGGTTGGTCAGGACGAGCGCCTGGGCCGGAGGAAGGCCGAGCTCCGCCGCGGCGGCGTTGAACTGGGCCCGCAACCGCCCGGTGACCTCGAAGACCAGGGCACTCAACTCCGCTACGACCGCATCCCCGTCGGAACCTGCGCCGGTCTCGGCGGCGGCGTCGGCATCGAGACTCATGCGGCCAGCATAGCCGTCACTTAAGTCGCTTAATTGTTTAGCTACTGAAGTAAGTGCTACGCTCCCCGCCTGCCCAAAGAACTTCAGAAACTTAACTATCAAGCAGCTGAAGGAGCCTTCGAGATGACGCAACTGAGCACGGGCGGCCGCGCCGACCTCGGAAGTCCGCGGCGTGCGCGGGCACTCGCAGTGGCGGGCGCGGTCGCGGCCGCACTGGCCATCTGGGCGATCGGGGAGCCGCTGCTGGGCCATGACCTGGTCGTCCAGCAGAAGGGCCAGGAGCCGCAGGACCTGGGAGCGGCCGCCATCGGCGTCTTCGCACTGGCCCCGTCGCTGCTCGGCTGGGCCGCGCTCGCCGCACTGGAGCGGGTAACGCCACTCACGGCCCGGATCTGGACCACCGCCGCCCTGATCGTGCTCGCGCTGTCGTTCCTGCCCATCATCGGCGTACAGGCCTCCGGGGGAAGCAAAGCGGTGCTGGCCCTCACCCACGTGGCCGTCGGGGCCATTCTCATCCCCGTCTTCTGGCGGACGGCCACCTCCCGCCGCGCCGGCACCGGGAGCGAGCGATGACCGCACCCGGCGAGGAGATCCACGACAGCCCGACCCCCTGGGTCGCCGACCACATCCGCGCCTACCTCGAAACCGACGGCGCCCAGGGCCACCTCTACCAGGGCTGGCCTACGCTGCTGCTCACCACGCGAGGCCGCCGGTCCGGCCGACTGCGCCGCACCGCACTGATCTACGGCCGAGACGCGGACCGCTACCTGGTGGTGGCCTCCAACGCGGGAGCCGTCCAGCCTCCCGCCTGGTACCTCAACCTCACCGCACACCCGCAGGTGGCCGTGCAACTCGGAGCCGACACCTTCACCGCCCAGGCCCGCACCGCCACCCCGCAGGAGAAACCACCGCTATGGGCCCGAATGGCCTCGATCTTCCCCCTGTACGACAACTACCAGACCACCTCCGACCGCGAAATCCCGGTAGTAATCCTGGCCCCTGTCACCCCTGACCCCACACCCCATCCGTGACGAGGTGCGGTTAGCGCCCCGGCGTCTCCATGAGGGATCGTGCAGACCCACCCCGGCCTGCACGAGGCGTCGTAGCGACGCACCCGCCGCTGGTTTCCCTGGCGCCGGGGCCTCTACGTTCTGATCAAGTCAGCTCGTCGTCCGGGAACAGGTACGCATCGTTTTCGGCGTAGTAGACGACGGCCTGGCAGGCCTCCTGCGGCGAGGGAGCGGCTCCGCCATTGTGGCTGCTCCAGGCTTCCAGGACGTCGCGGACCAGGACGCTTTCCAGCAGGTAGGCCCGCCCCTGTTGGTCGGGTCGGGTTGTGCCATCGGCATTGACGACGGCTACGGCGTCGCTGTGCGCGGACCAGGGTTCGCTGGCGTAGACGGTAAGGCTGTCATCTGCTGCAGTCAGCCGACTGATCAACTCCTGAAGCGTCATACACACTCCGCTCTCACTCACGCGCATGCCTGCTGATTCTCGCGGGGTGAAAATCCTGTGCTCCTACATGTGTCGTCGCGAGCCTGGCGGAAGGGGGCTGAGACGGTGGTCGGACGAGTCGAAGCAGAGCTCGGGTGCAGGTCTTGCCGCAACCTAGGTGCACTAGGCCATGGCCGACCGAATGGCGTCCCAGCACGGCGCCGCACAAGTGGATCGCACGGTTCCGCAAAGAACGCTGGAACGGGCTGATCGAGCTGCGCAGCGGGCCGCGCGCACGGCCATCACGGACCCGGCCAAGACCAAGGACAAGGCGCTATCCGCCCCGGCCGTCGGCAACGCCCCGGATCCGCCCACATCACCGCCGCGGCCGAGGCGCCGGCCCCCACCGTCCCGGGCGCCTACGCAGCCACGGTGTCCCGCCGCTGGCCGCCTAGCACTGATAGGGCAGCAGTCCCACGCGTCCCGAGTCAGTGAGCAACGCAAGAAGCATGGGGCGCCAGGCGACATGCCCTGACCACGAATGCGCCCAATCAGAAGACAGCGACCGCGCAGGGGTCGGCCGTACTCTGGCGCGCACCATAAAGGCCTCCGAGACGAGCAAGACGCAGGCCCTACCGCTTGGCGCAACCGGTGGTGGGCCGGAACACGGCCGCATCCACCACCTCTCGATCAGCGGCGCGGCGCCGCCCACACCACCCTGCGGACGCGTCGGTGCAGGTGGCACCGCCCGCTGAAACGACTCCCACAAACTCGTCTGCCCTGAGCGCTCCATCATCGTCACGACGAAGCACCCTCGAGCACACCAAACGAAACGACCATCAAGCGGCCCAGTGGATGGTCGTGGGTGGCTCGCTTGGTCGCGCCCCGGTGGTTCGCGCCCCGGTGGCGCGCGGCTCGACGGTCCGCGGCTCGACGGTCCGCGGGTCGACCGTCCGCGGCTCGACCGTCCGCGGGTCAGTGGCTCGCGGCGCGGTGGCTCGCGGCGCGGTGGCTCGCGGCGCGGTGGCTCGCGCCCCGGTGGCGCGCGGCTCGACGGTCCGCGGCTCGACGGTCCGCGGCTCGACGGTCCGGGGGTCGACCGTCCGCGGGTCGACCGTCCGCGGGTCAGTGGCTCGCGGCGCGGTGGCTCGCAGCTCGACCGTCCGCGGCTCAGCTACTCGCCGCTCGCTTGGTCGCGGCTCAGCCGTCCAAGGCTCAGCCGCCCATGGCTCAGCCGTCCATGACTCGACTTCCCATGGCTCGGCTGTTCGTGGCTGGGCTGTTCGTGGCTGGGCTGTTCGTGGCTGGGCTGTTCGTGGCTGGGCTGTTCGTGGCTGGG
>NZ_JBEUPD010000046.1:0-61384 GCF_040492135.1 Actinomadura sp. NPDC000600 | reverse complement strand
GTCGGCGGCATGCGCGAGCGCGCCCGCGCTCTCGGCGGCGAGCTCACCGCGGGCGGCCGGCCCGGCGGCGGCTACCTCGTCCGCGCCCGCCTTCCGTACCGGAACGAGGCACCCCTGTGATGATCAAGGTTCTGCTCGCCGACGACCAGGGGCTCGTCCGGGCCGGGTTCCGGTCCATCCTCGACGACGAGGACGACATCACGGTGGTCGGCGAGGCCGCCGACGGCGAGCAGGCGGTGGCGGCCTGCCGCGAACTGCGCCCGGACGTGGCGCTGCTGGACGTGCGGATGCCCCGGATGGACGGCCTGGAGGCCGCCCGCCGGATCACCTCCGACGCCCGGCTGGACGCGGTCAGGGTCGTCATCCTGACCACCTTCGACCTCGACGAGTACGTCTACGGCGCGCTGCGCGCCGGCGCCACCGGCTTCCTGCTCAAGGACACCGAGCCGGCGGAGATGATCCACGCCGTGCGCGTCGCGGCGCGCGGCGACGCGCTGATCACGCCGTCCGTCACCCGCAGGCTGATCGGCGAGTTCGCCGGGCGCGTCGAGGCGCCGAGGCCCGGCGCCCGGCTGCGGGCCCTCACCGACCGCGAGCGCGAGGTCATGGTCCTCGTCGCGGGCGGGCTGAGCAACAACGAGATCGCCGGCAGGCTGGTGCTCAGCCCCGCCACCGTCAAGTCGCACGTCAGCCGCATCATGACCAAGCTCGACGCGCGGGACCGCTCGCAGCTCGTCGTCCTGGCCTACGAGTCCGGGATGGTCAACCCCGCCTGGATGCGACCGGAGCGGTAACCCGCCCCCCGCACCCGCAACCGGTGGGGTGCCCCGGGTGCACACCGGGGGCCGATGCCGCGCGGCGTACCGCGTCCCGATGCTGGCGCCATGAATCTCACGGGTGCCGTGCTCGGGTTCCTGGTCGGAGGGGCCGCGGGCTTCATGCTGACCGAGGCCGTCGGCGTGTTCTTCCATTTCGTCCTCGACCGGACGCTCGACGTGGGCGGGACGCCCGCCCTGCTCGCCGCCTTCATCTCCGTGCCGATCCTGTGCGCCGTCGCAGGCGCGTTCGTCGGCACCCGCTTCAAGACCCGAGGTTGACGTCTGCATGTCCATTCCAAACACGGCGCCCGCACACGCGGGCCCCACTCCCCCCGCGGGCCGGTTCGGGCGCCTGGCCGCCTGGTCGCAGCGCCGCCGCTGGGCCGCCCTCGCCCTGTGGGTGCTGGTGGTCGCGGCGATCACGGTCGGCTCGCAGGCCGCCGGCGCCGCCTACCACAACGACTTCTCGCTGCCCGGAACCGAGTCGCAGGCCGCCGCCGACCTGATGGAGGAGCACGGCTCCCGCCAGGCCGGCGCCACGGTCCAGATCGTCGCCGAGGCCCCGGCGGGCCTGCGGGGCGAGCGGCAGGAAGTCGGGCGGATGCTCGACGAGGTGCGCCGGCTGCCCGCGGTCGCCGACGTCGGCGACCTGTCGGTCTCCGGATCCGGCACCGTCGGCTACTCGACCGTGACGCTCGACGGCGCGGCGGAGGACGTGCCGAAGGAGCGGATCACCAAGATCATCGAAACCGCGCAGGCGGCCTCCGGGGACGGGCTGCGCGTCGAACTCGGCGGCGACGCCGTCCGCGGCGCCGAGGAGGGCGGGGGCGGCGGCGCCGAGGGCGCCGGGATGCTGGCCGCCCTGGTCATCCTCGTGTTCCTGTTCGGCTCCCTCGTGGCGGCGGCGCTGCCCCTGGTCACCGCCGTGTTCGCGGTGGGCGGCGCGGTCGGGCTGATCGCGCTCGCCTCGCACGCGTTCACGGTCGCCGACTTCACCCCGCCGATCATGATGCTGATCGGGCTGGGCGTCGGCGTGGACTACGCCCTGCTGATCTTCTACCGCTACCGGCACGAGCTGCGGAACGGGGCCGACTCCCCGGCCGCGACCCGCATGGCGCTGGACGCCGCCGGGCGCACCGTCTTCTTCGCCGGCTGCACCGTCATCATCGCGCTGCTGGGCCTGATCGCCCTCGGGCTCGGCTCCCTCCAGGGGGTGGCGCTCGCCGTCGCGCTGACCGTGCTGGTCACGATGGCCGCCTCGCTGACCCTGCTGCCCGCGCTGCTCGGCGTCTTCGGCGGCCGCATCCAGCGGCAGGTCCGCAAGCGGGCCGCGAAGTCCCGGCCGCGCGAGGACGGCTGGCGCCGGCTGGCCGCGGCCGTCCAGCGCCGCCCCGTTCCGGCGCTGCTCGCCGCGGTCGCCGCGCTGCTCGCCCTCTCGGCGCCGGCGCTGGACATGCGGCTCGGTTTCGCCGACTCCGGCAACGACGCCCCGGCCTCGACCAGCCGGCAGGCCTACGACCTGCTGGCGAAGGGGTTCGGCCCCGGCTTCAACGGCCCGCTGATCGTGGTGGCCAAGGGCGACGCGGGGCCGCTCCGCGAGGCCCTCGCGCGGACGGAGGGCATCGCCGCCGCGACCCCGCCGTTCCCGTCCAAGGACGGCGAGGTGTCCGCCGTCGTCGCCTACCCGACGACCGCGCCGCAGGACGCGAGGACCACGGACCTCGTGCACGAGCTGCGCGGCGACGTGCTCCCGGCCCTGTCCGACCGCACCGGCGTGGAATACCTGGTGGGCGGGACGACGGCCGCCACCCAGGACTTCGCGGACTCGGTGTCGGCGCGGATGCCGCTGTTCGTCGCGGTCGTGGTGGGACTGTCGGCCCTGCTGCTGATGGTGGTGTTCCGATCGGTCCTGATCCCGGTCAAGGCCGCGCTACTCAACCTGCTGTCCATCGCCGCGGCGCTCGGCGCGATCGTCCTGGTCTTCCAGGACGGCCGGTTCGGCGCGCAGAGCGGCCCCATCGAGGCGTTCATCCCCGTGATGATCTTCGCGATCGTGTTCGGCCTCTCCATGGACTACGAGGTGTTCCTGGTCGCGCGCATCCACGAGGAGTGGGAGCGCACCCGGGACCCGTCCCGCGCCGTCCGCGAGGGCCTGGCGGCCACCGGCAAGGTCATCACGGCGGCGGCCGCCATCATGATCGTGGTGTTCGCCGCGTTCATCCTGAGCCCGGACCGGATGCTCCAGCAGTTCGGCCTCGGCCTGGCGGTGGCGGTCCTCCTGGACGCGCTGGTCATCCGCTGCCTGATCGTCCCGGCGGTCATGCAGCTCCTCGGCAGGCACGCCTGGTGGCTCCCCGCGCCCCTCGCGAAGCGCCTCCCGAGGGTGGCACTGGAGCGGCCCACCGCCTGAGGCCCCCTCCGGCACCGCCCGGCGACGCGCGGGGCGGTGCCGGCCCTCGGACCTCGGCACCGAACGGACGTGCGGTCAGGTCACGCGGGACCAGAGCAGGCAGAACTCGTTGCCCTCCGGATCGGCCAGGACGACCCAGCTCTCCTGGCCCGTCTGCCCGACGTCGTCGGCCCCCCATCACGTCGAACGAAGAACGGATAACCGTCCGCCACGGTGCCAGACGCCCGCGCGGGACGTCGAGCGGATTCGCCGGACCCGACCGGCCCGGCTCCCGAAGGCCCGCCCTAGAGGTGCAACCGGAGGCGGCCGGAGGCGAGGGCCTCGGCGACCCGTGCCTCGGTGCCGGCGACGTCCTCGTCCGAGGTGTCGAGCACGTGGCGCTCCAGTTCGCCGAGGTCGGCGAACTGGTCCCACATCGCCAGGACCGGGCGGCGGTCCACCAGCGCGCCGGGCGCGGTCCGGGCCTGGGCCCGGGCGAGCGTGACGTCGCGATCCGGGCGAAGGGCCGCGTAGTGGACCGGCACCGAGGGGCGCAGCCGCGCCTGCTCGCGGAAGTGGTGGAGCATCCACGGGCCGACGATCCCGTCGACGACCGTGACGAAGCCCCCGTCGGCATACGCGAACGCCGCGCCGGCGATGACGTTCATGACCGTCTCGTTCTGCGAGCGCGACGCCGGCTCGTACGGCGGGATCGCCCCGGCCACGATGCAGTGCCAGAAGTCGTCGGTGTGCAGGTGGACGGCCCTCTGGTGCCGGCGGGCGACCCGGGCCGCGACCGTCGACTTCCCCGCTCCGGGCGGGCCCGTCAGGATCAGGACGCTGCCGGCCATGCGATCAGCCTAGAGCCGGATCGGTGCGACGCCCGCCGCGGTGCCGGAGGTGACGAAGGTGACGCCTTCGGCCAGAAGCGGGTCGCGATGACGCAAGGGGGCCGTCGCTTCACGGTGAGTGATCAGACCATCGCGTTCGGGGATGGGGCTCGTGAAGTCATCCCCCTTCCGTCCGGGAGCATCGACGAGGAGGTCGCCCGACCGGGCGGGTCACGGCCGGGCGAGTACGGCGCAGAGGGCGTCCAGGGCGGCGGGGTAGGCGGCGCCGACCGGGGTGCTGTAGCCGACGACGAGGCCCTGCGGGCGGCCGTCCGGCTCCTGCCAGTGGTCGCGGAGAGGCATGAGGGCGAGGTCGTGGAACGCGGCGCGGCGCACGGCCTCGCCCTCACCCCGCCCGTCCGGGAGCAGGACGAGGGCGTGCAGCCCGGCGGCGATCCCCTGGACCCGGACGTGCGGGACGCGTTCGCGGAGCGCGGCGACCAGCAGGTCGCGGCGGCGCCGGTAGCGCAGGCGGGCGGCGCGGACGTGCCGGTCGTAGGCGTGGGTGTCGATGAGGTCGGCCAGAGTGAGCTGGGCGAGCGACTGGGTGTGAGCGTCGGCGAGGCGTTTGGCCTCGGCGAAGGGCTCGACCAGGCGCTCGGGCAGGACCAGCCAGGCCAGGCGCAGCGCCGGGGCGAGGGTCTTGGACGCGGTTCCGCCGTAGACGACGTGGTCGGGCGCCGTCCCCTGCAACGCCCCGACCGGCTGGCGGTCGTAGCGGAACTCGCCGTCGTAGTCGTCCTCGACGACGGTCCCGCCCGTGTCGCGGGCCCAGGCGGCGAAGGCCCGGCGGCGGTCCGGGCGGAGGGTCGCCCCGGTCGGGTACTGGTGGGCGGGGGTGAGCACGGCCGCGCCCGCCCGGTCGAGCGAGTCCGGGCGCGCGCCCCGGTCGTCCACCGGCAGGGGGACGACGCCGAGCCCGGCGCGCCGGACGATCTCGCGGTGGAAGAAGTGCCCCGGCTCCTCCATCGCGACCGCCGCCGTCCCGAGGTCCCGCAGGACGGCGGCCAGGAGGCCGAGGGACTGGGCGTAGCCGGACGTGACCACGATCCGGGCCGGGTCGGCGTGCACCCCCCGGGCCCGGCCGAGGTATCCGGCCAGCGCCTCGCGCAGTTCGGGTCGTCCGCGCGGGTCGCCGAGCGCGTGCGCGCCGGGCGGGGCGGACGCCAGCACGCGGCGCGTCGAGCGCAGCCACGCGGCGGACGGGAACGTGCTCAGGTCGGGCCGTCCGGGCAGCAGGTCATGTACCGGTGTCCTGGCGGGCGCCGGTTCCGCGGGCGCCGGTCCGGATCCGGCGGGCCCGGCCGCGGGACCCGCCGCGACCCGCGTGCGCGAGCCGGGGACGGCCGTGAGGTAGCCCTCGGCCGTGAGCTGGTCGTAGGCGGCGGTGACCGTCCCGCGCGCCACGCCCAGCTCCGCGGCCAGCGCGCGGGTCGACGGGACGACGTCGCCGGGAGCCAGCCGCCGGGACCTGATGGCCTCGCGGAGGGCGCGTTCGAGGCCCGCCCGGCGGCCCCCGGAGGAGTCGACGTCCAGATGCAGATCGACCGAACCGGTCCAGTCTTCGCGCATGGAACTGGATCTTAATCCTGGTCCGGTCGACCTCTAGGTTCACGGCATGATTGTTTTCGCGCAGCTCAGCGACACCCATCTGGACGGCGGCGGCCACCGCGCCGAACGCGCGGCCCGCGTCATGGACCACCTGAACGGCGTGCCGCTCGACGCCGTCCTCGTCACCGGGGACGTCGCCGACCACGGCGAGCCCGCCGAGTACGAGCAGGCCCGCAAGGTGCTGGCGTCGCCGCATCCGGTGCTCACCTGCCCCGGCAACCACGACGTGCGCGGCCCCTACCGGGAGGTCCTGCTGGACGAGCCGCCGGGCGGCGGCCCGGTCGACCGCGCCCATGAAATCGGCGGGGCCACGTTCCTGATGTGCGACTCGACCGTCCCCGGCGAGGACCACGGGCACCTCGACGACGAGACGATCGGATGGCTCGACCGGCGGCTCGCCGCGGCCCCGGACGCGCCGGCGTTCGTCTGCTTCCACCACCCGCCGGTGGATCTCCAGATCCCCTACGTCGACGGGATCCGGCAGTTCGGCGAGCAGCGCCTCGCCGAGGTGGTCCGGCGCCATCCGCAGGTGGTGGCGCTGCTGTGCGGCCACGCCCACACGGCGGCGGCCACGACCTTCGCGGGACGGCCCCTGCTCGTCGCGCCCGGCGTCGTGTCCACCCTCCGGCTGCCGTGGCAGGAAGGCGACATCGCCGACATGGACGCTCCCCCGGGCGTCGCGTTCCACGTCCTGGACGACGAGGGCCGCCTCAGCACGCACTACCGCACCTTCTAGGGGCGCGCCCGGGTGCCGGCGCGGCGAACGCTTCGACGTGCGCCGAAACGACCCGCCCGTAGGTTCTAGGCATGGACTTCGGAGGCGCGGAGAAGGCGGACCGGTTCAGGCGGCTGCACCACGGCGACCGTCCGCTGGTACTGCCGAACGCGTGGGACTTCGCGAGCGGCGCGGCGCTGGCCGAGGCCGGGTTCCCGGCGATCGGGACGACGAGCCTCGGCGTCGCCGCGGCGGCCGGGAAGGCCGACGCGGACGGCGGCACGCGCGCCGAGACCCTCGCGCTGGCCCGGACGCTGGCGCGGCTGCCCGTGCCGGTGACCGTAGACGTCGAGGGCGGGTTCTCCGCCCGCCCCGGCGAGGTGGCCGCGCTGGCCGCCGAACTCGCCTCCTCCGGGATCGCCGGGATCAACCTGGAGGACGGGCGTCCCGACGGGACCCTCGCTCCCGCCGGTCACCAGGCGGCCGTCATCGCCGCCGTCAAGGAGGCCGCGCCGGGGCTGTTCGTGAACGCCCGCACCGACACGTTCTGGCTGGGCTCCCCCGACCTGGACGAGACGCTCCGGCGGGCGCGGGCGTTCGCCGCGGCCGGGGCGGACGGGATCTTCGTCCCGGGGATCGCGGACGACGCCGGCATCCGGGCCGTGCTGGACGCCACGGACCTGCCGCTGAACGTGCTGCACCTCCCGGGCAGGACCGACTACCGGCGCCTCGCGCGGCTCGGCGTGCACCGGGTGAGCACCGGGTCGCTGCTCTTCCGCACGGCGCTGCGGGCGGCGGTCGCCGCGGCGCTCGAGGTGACCGGGGCGGGCGAGGCCCCTGCCGTGCCGTCGTACGGCGAGGTCCAGCGGCTCGTCAGTGGCCGGTGATCCGGTCGGCGAGGCGGGCCAGGCCCGAGGTGGCCGCGGAGGGCGCGGACGCCTCGCGGGCGTCGGCGGCGCGGTAGAGGGCGTACATCGCGTGGACGCCGAGCCACCGCAGGGGTTCGGGCTCCCAGCGCCGGACGCGCCGGTCCACCCACGGCAGCGCGGTCAGCTCGGTGTCGCGGCGCAGGACCAGGTCGCGGAGGGTGCGCCCGGCGAGGTTCGCGGTGGCGACGCCGTGGCCGGTGTAGCCGCCGGCGTGGCCGAGCCCGGTCGCGTGGTCGAGGACCACTGTCGCGCACCAGTCGCGGGGGACGCCGAGGACGCCCGACCAGGCGTGCTCCACTTCCACCTCCCCTTCGTCGGCGACGGCGGGGAACATCCGTGTGAGCATCGTCCAGAGCGCGTCCACGGTGGACGGCTCGGTCCGGCCGCCGTCGTCGATGCGCGACCCGTACCGGTAGGGGCGGCCCCGGCCGCCGAAGGCGATGCGGTCGTCGGCGGTGCGCTGCGCGTACATGTAGTAGTGCGCCATGTCGCCGAGCAGTTCGCGGCGCTCCCACCCGATCGCCTTCCAGGCGCGGGCGGGCAGCGGCGTCGTGACGATCATGGAGCTGTTCATCGGGAGCCAGTCGCGCCGATGGCCGGGCAGCGCGGCGGTGAAGCCCTCGGTGCCCCGCAGGACGAACTCGGCGGTGACGGTCCCGAACGGGGTGACGGCGCGGGCCGGGGCGGCGCCCCGGCGCGGGTCGATCCGGACGACGGGCGTCCCCTCGTAGACCTCCACGCCGAGCCGCCGGACCGCCGCGGCGAGGCCCCGGACGAGCGCGGCGGGCTGCGCCCGCGCGGCGTGCGGGCTCCACGCAGCGCCGGTCGCGCCATCGACGCGCAGCCGGTCGTCGCGTTCGGCGGCGGGCAGCGGGACGAGGTCGTCGTCGCTCCAGCCCCACTCGCGGGCCTCGCCGACCAGGGCGGCGAGGCGGGCGCGCTGGGCGGCGTTGCGGGCCACGTGCAGGACGCCTCCCTTGACCAGCCCGGCGTCGATCTCCTCGGCTCCGGCGACGCGGACGACCTCGTCCACCGCCTGGAACATGGCCTGCTGCAGCGCGATCGCGGCGGGGCGCCCGTGCCGGGCGGCGTAGCGCTCCCGGGACCCCGCGATCTCCCCCAGCACCCAGCCGCCGTTGCGGCCGGACGCGCCGAACCCCGCGAACTCGCGCTCCAGCACGACGACGCGCAGGTCGGGGCGGGCGCGCTTGAGGTAGTAGGCCGTCCAGAGCCCGGTGTAGCCGGCGCCGACGACGCACACGTCGGCGGTGCGCGGGCCGGGCAGGCGGGGACCGGGGGCGGGGCGCCCGGCCGCCCGGTACCAGTAGGAGACGCCGCCATTGGCGAAGCCGGAGGCCAGGGGCGCCCGGCCCGGGGAGGAGCTCATGCGCTCATCCTGCTGCATTCCGCAGCAAAAGCAACAGTCGGCAACGGATTCTAGGGTACGGCGTCCACAATTCGACGGGATCCGATCCAGCGCGAGCGTTCGGCCGCATAGTAGGCGGCGCCGTCGGGGCCGCTCGGGCCGTCCCGCCACCGGCGCATCCCGAGCTGCAGCGCGATCTCCGACGACGCGGGGTTGGCCGTGTCGATCTCGGCGGTGATCCGGCGCACGCCGACCACCCCGAACGCGTAGTCCAGGACGGCGCGGGACGCCTCGGCGGCCAGCCCCCGGCCCCAGTGGTCGGGCTCCAGGCTGTAGAGGATCTCGACGTCCACGCCGTGGCCGAGCGGCCCCTCGTGGTGGCTGAGCCCGGCCACGCCGACCAGCGGGTCGCCCGGCGCCGCCGCGCCGGCGCCCGGGGACCAGGGCGCGGGGCGCAGCGCCCACAGCCCGTAGCCCTCGGTCGCGAAGTCCCGCTCGCTGGCCTCGATGATCTCGCTGACCTGCACGGGGGTGACCACCCGGTCGTCGAACAGGTGCCGGCGGACGAGGGGGCCCGTCCAGTGCGTCAGCAGAGCGCCGTGGTCGCGCATCGACACCGGGTGCAGGGCGAGTCGCACCGTGCGCAGGACCTCACTCATCCCCGTCCCCCGATGGGGGCCACTCGGGGGCGGCCTCGCCGTCCGGGACCCCGACCCGGAACACGCGCAGCTGCAGTGCGAGCGCCTGGTAGTAGCCGACGAGCGCGACCAGCTCGACCAGGGCGGTGCGGCCGAGCGTCGCCACCGCCTCGGTGTACACGGCGTCGGCGAGGTCGTCCTCGGCCACGAGCTGCCGCGCCGCCTCGTGCACGACGCGCTCGCGGACGTCGGCGAGCATCGGGGCCCGGCCCTCGCGCAGCGCGTCCATCTCCTCGTCGGCGAGCCCCTGCCGGCGCCCGATGCGCTCGTGGGCGTACCACTCGAAGTCGGAGCGCAGGTGCGCGGCCACGACGAGCGTCGCGATCTCCCGCTCGCGCTTGGTGAACCCGGTGCGGAAGCGCAGCGCCGCGCCGAGGTCCTGGAGCGGCAGGCCGACGGGAGGGCTGTAGAGCATCGCGTTGAACGGGCCCTGGAGCCGGCCGATGTCGTCGGCCAGGGCGAAGGGCGGGTTGCGGTCGCCGGCGCGGGGCCCGCCCGTCACCGCCTCGTAGACGGCCCGCTGCTCGTCGCTGAGCGAACCGGGGAGGAGCAGCGGGAGCCGCGTCGGGGACGGGCCGCGCCGCGGTCGGTCGTTGACGTGCTCACCGCTCACGGGGTCGATCACTCCCCGCACGCTAGGCGCTCGGGGCGGGCGGCTCAACCCCCGTCCGAAATGTGAAACCCCTGGCACACGATGACGTAGCGGCCGCGTAACACGCGTCGGCGAGCCTGGTCCGCGACCGCACCGGACACGAGCGGGGCGACCGGGCCCCGGAGGGAACGTCCCATGCCGCTGCTCCGCATCCGCACCGAGATCGAGGACCGGCCCGGCCGCCTCGCCTCCCTCACGGCCGCGCTGGCCCGGCGCGGCGCCAACATCCTCGGGCTGTCCGTCCAGCTCGACTCGGGCGGGGTGGTGGACGAGTTCGTCGTCGACGTCCCGCCCGGCGGTCCGGACGCGCGCGCCCTCGCCGAGGCGCTGGGCGCGGCGGGCGGGACCCGGACCGCCGTCCTGCCCGCCCGCCCCCACGAGCTGGTGGACGAGCCGACCCGCGTCCTCGTCCTGGCGTCGCGCCTCCGCGCCGAACCGCACGCGGTGCCCGAGATCCTCGGGGAGCTGCTGCGCGCCGACGACGCGCGCTGGCACTCACCCGGCGGGGAGGACGGGGAGCCCGACCGGTGCGACCTCCTCGTCCCGGTGCGCGGCCGCTCGGTCCGGCTCCGCCGCGTGGGCCTGCCGTTCACCGCGACCGAGGCGGCGCGGGCGGACGCGCTGGTTCGCGCCGCGCTTCCCACCGTGCCGCGTCCCTGCGCGTCCCGGCGGATCGCGCTGCGCGACGGCACGCAGGTGGTCGTCCGGCCGATCGAGCGGCGCGACGCGGACACCGTGCGGGCGCTGCACGAGCGCTGCTCGCTGGACAGCCGCCGGATGCGCTACTTCAGCCCCAAGCCGTATCCGCCGCGGCGGGCGTTCGAGCGGTTCTGCGACCCCTCGCGCGGCATGACGCTGGTCGCCGAGGGCCCGGACGGGTCGCTGCTGGCGCTCGCCCACCTGGTCCTCGTCCGCGATCCGGGCGCCGCGGAGGTGGCGTTCCTGGTCGAGGACGCCTGGCAGGGCCGCGGGCTCGGCCGCGGCCTCGCCGTGCTGCTGCTCGCGCTGGCCCGGGACCGCGGCCTGGTGGAGGTGCGCGCGACCGCGCTGAGCGAGAACGCCCGGATGCGGCGGCTGCTGACCTCGCTCGGCGGGCGGACCCGGCGCACCGAGGACACCGCGGTCGTGGAGATCAGGCTGCGCCTGGACGGCCGTCCCGCCGAGCCGGGGGCGCTGGCAGGATGGGCGGGTGAGCGGCGTATATGACGACCCCTGGGCGTACGAGCTGGCGTGCTCGTTCCGCGACGTGCCGGCCGAGGTGGAGGTGCTCCTCGGCTGGTGCGCCGAGCAGGGCCTCGCCCCCCGCACGGCGCTGGAGCTGGCCGCCGGCCCCGCCGAGCACGCCCGCGAGTTCGCCCGCCGCGGCCTGGCGGCGACGGCGCTCGACCTCAACCCGCGGATGTGCGCCTACGCCGCCCGCGAGGCCGAGAAGGCCGGCGTCGCGCTGGAGGTCGTCGAGGGCGACATGACGCGGTTCGCGCTGGGCCGCCGGTTCGACCTCATCGCGACCATGCTGGACTCCACGTCCCACCTCATGACGCTGGACGCGTTCGTGGCGCACCTGCGCCGCGCCGCCGCGCACCTGTCCCCCGGCGGCCTCTACGTCGTCGAGATGTCGCATCCCCGCGACCGGCTGGGCGACGACCCGAGCGTCAGCACCGGGTGGACGGTCGAGCGGGACGGCGTCCGGGCGAGCGTGCGCTGGGGCGAGCCGTCCGACCGGCTGGACCCGGTCACCCTGATCGCCGACGACCACGTCACGATGACCATCACCGGGGAGGGCGCGGAGTCGCGGGTCGTCCGCGACGTCGTGCCCTACCGGTTCTGGACGGCCACCGAGCTGGACGCCGCGATCCGCCTCGCGGGCGGTCTGGAGGTGGCGGCGCAGTACGGCGACTTCGGGGCCGGCGAGGACGCGGTGCCCCTGGCCGACCCCGAGGCCTGGCGCATGATCACGCTGCTGCGCCCGCGCTGAGCGTCAGGGCGCGGACCGCCAGCCCGGCATCGGGTAGGCGGCGAGCAGCTCGCGGACCTGCCCGGCGACCCGGTCCAGGACCGTCTCGTCCTCCTTGGCGGCGGCCTGGACGACCTCGTCGATCCACGCCGCGACCTGCGGCATGTGCTCCTCGCCGAGCCCCCGGGTGGTGATCGCCGCGGTGCCGAGCCGCAGCCCGGAGGGGTCGAACGGCTTGCGCGGGTCGAAGGGGACGGCGTTGTAGTTGAGCTCGATGCCGGCGCGGTCGAGCGCCTGCGCGGCGGGCTTGCCCGCCACGCCCTTGGTCGTGAGGTCGATGAGGATGAGGTGGTTGTCGGTGCCGCCGGAGATCAGGTCGTAGCCGCGGTCCAGCAGCGCGGCGGCCAGCACCTTGGCGTTGGCGACGACCTGCCGGGCGTACCCGGCGAAGTCCGGCCGCGCCGCCTCCTTCAGCGCGACGGCGATCGCGGCCGTCGTGTGGTTGTGCGGCCCGCCCTGCAGGCCGGGGAAGACGGCCTTGTCGACCGCCTTCGCGTGCTCCGCCGTCGACATGATCATGGCGCCGCGGGGGCCGCGCAGCGTCTTGTGCGTGGTCGTGGTGATGACGTCCGCGTGCCCGACCGGGGACGGGTGCGCGCCGCCGGCGACCAGGCCCGCGATGTGCGCGATGTCGGCGGCCAGCACCGCGCCGGCCTCCCGGGCGATCTCGGCGAACGCCGGGAAGTCGATCGTGCGCGGGATCGCGGTGCCGCCGCACCAGATCAGCTTCGGCCGCTCCTTGAGCGCGAGGTCGCGCACCTGGTCCATGTCGATCCGGCCGGTGTCGGCCCGCACGTCGTAGCGGACGGGCCGGAACCACTTGCCGGTGGCCGACACCGACCAGCCGTGCGTGAGGTGGCCGCCCATCGGCAGCGACAGGCCCATGACCGCGTCGCCCGGCTCCAGGAACGCCATGTAGACCGCGAGGTTGGCGGGCGAGCCCGAGTAGGGCTGGACGTTGGCGTGCTCGACGCCGAACACGCCCTTCGCCCGCTCGATGGCGAGCAGCTCGATGGGGTCGACGTTCTGCTGGCCCTCGTAGTAGCGCTTGCCCGCGTAGCCCTCGGAGTACTTGTTGGTCAGGACCGTGCCAGCGGCCTCCAGCACCGCCTCCGACACGTAGTTCTCCGAGGCGATCAGCCGGATCTTCTCGTACTGGCGCCGGGCCTCGGCCTCCACCAGCTCCGCGATCTCGGGGTCCTGGCCTTGCAGACGGGGTACGGCCGGTTCGTGCATCGTGAGCCTCCGCGCTGTTCGCGCCAGGGCTTCGGGCGCCCCGGCGAAGGGGACCCGTACACCCAGGCGCGCGGTGTGCGGACTACTTTCGCTCCCCGGTGGTCGTCTCCACCTTGACTGCGCCAGTCGCGTGGGCGCCATCATACCGGGCCGCCCCGCGTCCGCGCCGGGCGCGCTCGGGCACCGAGACCAGGAACAGACCGCCCATCAGCAGCAGCGACCCGGCCGCGACGGGCGGCGGCATCCGCTCGCCGAGGACGGCGACGGCGAGGCCGGTGGCGACGAGCGGCTCGGCGAGGCTGAGCGTCCCGGCGGTCGCGGCGGACACCCGCCCGAGGCCGGTGACGAAGAACATGTACGCGGCGGCGGTGGCGGCGATCCCGAGCCAGGCCACCAGCGCGGCCGAGCGCGGCGCGGCGAGCGCCGGCAGCTCCGGCAGCGTCCAGCGCAGCAGGGCCGCTCCCCCGGCGAGCAGCGTCACCGACACCGCGGCCGCCATCGCCATGCCGGACGTCCCCGCGCCGCGGCCCGTCAGGACCTTGGCCGACACCGTGTAGACGCCGAAGCACGTCCCGCCGACAAGGCTCAGCGCGATCCCGGCGGGGTCGGCGTGGACGGCCTGCCCCGGCACCATCAGCAGGGCCACGCCGCCGACCGCGCAGGCCGTCCCGGCCCACCAGCGGCGGCTGAGCCCGGCCCGCAGGACGAGCCGTTCGCAGAGACCTGTCGAGACGGGCGCGAGCCCGAAGACCACGGCGGTCGCGACGGCGGCGCCCGTCCGGTCGACCGCGCTGAAGAACGACGCCTGGAAGGTGCCGGTCGCGGCGGAGGCAGCCGCGATCGGCGCCCAGGCCGGCCGGGTCAGCGCGCGGAACGCCCGGCGGTCCGCCGCGAGGACGAGGACGGCGAGCACGAGCCCGCCCGAGAGGATCCGGGCGCCGCCGACCGCGACCGGGCTCGCGGACGGCCCGGCCAGCACCTGCGCCGGCCCGACCGTCCCCCAGAGCACGCCGGCGGCGAGCACCAGCAGCGCACCGGATGAATGGTTTCGTCGCTCCATGCCGCCGAAGCTAGGCGAACATGCGGGAGATGGCGTGCACAGCCGTCGTTTCATTCGACCCAGGCGCGTGGACCCGTCAATCCTTCGACCACACGGGGGAACGCTGCCTGTCAGGTGTAGGCCGTTCGCCCTTCCGGCCGGTGCGCCGACGGAAGTTCGGACTGCTCCACCGGCTGGACGTAGTCGTACACGACGATGGTGCGGACGTCCACGTACTCCTTGCGGCGCGCCAGCCGGTCGAGGACGAAGTCGCGGAGGTAGGCGGTGCTCGGCACGGCCACGTGGACGAGCAGGTCCTCGTTCCCGGTCACCACGAAGACCCCGATCGTCTCGGGCATCGAGGCCATGCTGTCGCGGGCGGACTCGATGGCCTCGCGCGACTGGGGCCGGATCCTGATGGAGATCAGCGCCTGCACCCCGCGCCCCAGCCGCTCCAGGTCGGCCGCCGCGTGGAACCCGGTGATGACGCCCCGCGCGCGCAGCGCCCGCGTCCGCTCCAGGGCCGTGGACGGCGCGATCCCCACCGCCTCGGCCAGTTCGCGGTTGGTCTGCCGCCCGTCGCGCTGCAGGCGCCGCAGGATCGCCTGGTCGACCGCGTCCATGAGGTTCCTCCGAACTGCCCGGCGGACGCCGAACTCCCGCGCGGGAACCGCGCCCTTATGTCCCGTTCCCCGAAGATTATTCGACCCGGGCCGTGCCCGCCACGGCCACGAGCGCGCAGGCGCCGACCCCGGCGAGGGCCCAGACCGCGCCCGCCGGCCCCAGATCGAAGAGACGGCCGATCACCAGGTCGCCCGCGAAGGAGAACATGCCGGCGCAGAACGCCAGGACGCCGTAGTACGAGCCGAAGCGCTCCACCGGGGCGTGCCGCGCGGTGCGCTGGAAGACCGCCGGCTGGACGAGGCCGTTCGCCACCCCGTTGAGGACGGCCGCGGCCATCAGCGGGCCGGCCTGCGTGCCGTCCAGCGCCGCGAGCACGAAGAACGCCGCCGCGGCGCACAGCAGGCCGAGGCGCAGCACCCACGGCCGCTCCCCCCGCCGCCGGACGGCGACGAAGGGCTGGACCGCCGCCGCCACCATGGCCAGGAGGGAGAAGGACAGCGTCGCCACCGCGGGCCTGAAGCCGAGGAGGGGCGCGGCCGTCATGATGTGGGTCGCGAGCAGCGTCGTCGGCGCGGTCAGCAGCGCGAAGTACAGGAACCTCCGGTCGCCGAGCACCGCCCGGACGCCCGCGAGGACGTCGCGGAGGCCCGCGGCGGCGCGCTTCGCGCCGGACCGGGGCACGACCAGGAACAGGGCGCCCGCGACCGTCCAGAGAGCGGCGGCGGTGCCCGTCAGGAGGGGGAACCCGGCCCCCGTCCCCAGGAGGAGCAGGCCCATCGGCGGGCCCGCGACGGTCGCCAGGTGCTGGGCGACGACGTAGGCGGCGAAGCCGCCGGACCTTCCGCCGGGACCGACGGCCGCCAGCAGGCTGTGGGCCGCGGGGTTGTAGAGGGCGCCGCCCACCGCGAGGACGACGGCCGCGCAGAGCAGCGCGCCCACGCCCTCGGCGTACCCGAGCATCGCGAACCCCAGCGCGCGCACGGCGCAGGACAGCATCCCGGTCCGGCGCGCGCCGAGCAGGTCGGTGACCGTGCCGACCGGGAGGAGCAGCGCGAACTGGAGCCCCACCCGCACGCCGAGGACCAGGCCGACCGTGCCGGCCAGCAGTCCCAGGTCGTGCCGGAGGTGCGCGACGAGGTGCGCCATCACCGAGAAGAAGCCGAGGCTCGCGGCCAGCTGGATCGCCACGACCGCCGCGATCACGCGGCGACCGGACGGGTCCGCCGCGGGAGCGGGCGGGGCGGGGGCGGGTGCGGTTCCCGACGCGGGGGCGGAGACCGTCACAACCCTGCCCGCGACAGGCCGGAGACGACCAGCTTCGCGGCCTCCGCGATCAGGGCGTTCTTGGGCGGGGTGCCGTACCCCGGACGGTCGGTCATGACGGCCACCATCAGCGGAGCTCCCCGGGGAGGCCACACGACCGCGATGTCGTTGGCCCTGCCGTAGTCGCCGGTCCCGGTCTTGCTCGCCGTCCGCCAGCCCCGGGGCAGCCCGGCCTTGACGCGTTCGGCCCCGACGGCGGTGGCGCTGCGTTCGAGCCAGCCGCGGACCAGGGCGCGCTTCCCGGGCTCCAGCGCGTCCCCGAGGACGATCGCGCGGTAGTCGGCGGCGATCGCCCGTGGGCTCGTCGTGTCCCGGGGATCGTCCGGGCGGACCCTGTTCAGTTCGGGCTCGTAGTCGTCCATGCGGCTGACGGCGTCGCCGAGCCCGCGCAGGTAGGCGGTGAGCCCTGCCGGGCCGCCGGCGTCGCGCATCAGCAGGTTCCCCGCCGTGCCGTCGCTGTAGCGGACGGCGGCGTCGCACAGCTCCCGGATCGTCATGCCGGTGTCGACGCGGTCCTTGGTGATCGGTGAGATGGAGTTCACGTCGGCCCGGGTGTAGGTGACGCGCTCGTCGAGGTGGGCGAGCGGATTGCCGTGCAGGACCGCCGCCGCGGCGAGCGCCTTGAAGGTGGAGCAGAACGCGAAGCGCTCGTCGGCGCGGTAGGCCACCTCGGCTCCGGTCCGGGTCGCCACCGCGTACACGCCGAGGCGGGCGCCGTGCCGGCGTTCGAGCGCCGCGAACCGCGACGCGTCCGGCTGCACGGCCGCCGAGACGTCCGGGGACCGTGCGGACGGCGATGCCGCCGCGGAGGGCGGTCGTTCCCTCTCCGCGCATCCGGCCAGCGGCAGGAGGGCCGCGGCGGCCAGCAGCGTCCGCCGGGAAGAGCCGGACTGCTCGAACGGCATGCGGGGCACCTGCTTTCCCGGGGCGGAGGGCGGACGCCGCTCAGCAGACCAGAGCCGCACTCGCGGCGTCCAATATGGATATCGCTCGTGCCGCCATACGCGCGCGCATATCGACGCTGGTCAGAGGGGCCCGCCGAGGCGCCACCGGGGAGACCGGCGATTCTGCCGATGCCGGTGGGACCGGTGGGTCCGACAATGGGCGGCTCACAGAGGCCGGCCGCGCGAGTCGCCGCCGGTGCGGGAGCCAGGGTCGGCGGGGAGTCGAGGTCGGACGTGGGCGGAGCGCATCGAGGGACCGGCCGGCGGGGGCGCCGGCGCGCGGTGACGGCGGGCGCGGCGGTGAGCGGGGCGGTCGTCGCGGCCGTGCTCGGCACCTCGGTGTACGCGCTGTCGGAGACCCCGGGCTGCTCCGGACCCGTGCGGGGGCTCGACGTCGCCGCCGCGCCCGAGATCGCCGGGGCGGTCTCGGCGGTGGGCGCCGAGTTCAACCGCCGGGGGCACCGGGTCCGGGGCCGCTGCGTGCGGGTCGCCGTGCGGGCGGCGGGCCCCGCCGGAGTGCGGGCGCTGCTGGCGGGCGAGATCCCGCCCGGCGCGGGCGTCCGCCGCCCGGACGTGTGGATCCCCGACTCGTCGCTGTGGCTGCGCCTGCTGGAGGCGCCGCCGCCCGCCGCCGGGTCCCTCGCCCGCTCCCCGCTGGTGGCGGCGCTGCCCCGCGCCGAGGCCGGCCGCGCGGCCGGGCCGTGGCGGAAGGTGCTGGACGCGGCCGTGCCCGGGACGCGGGAGTCCCGGTCGTTCCGGCTGACGGTGGCCGACCCGGCGCGCACCGGCACGGGCCTGGCGTCGCTGCTCATGGTCGACGCACGGTACGGGAAGGCGTCCGCGCCGTTCGCGGCGTTCGCGCGGGACGTGCGCCAGCACGTCGCGCCCGACGCCTCGGCGCAGTTCTCCGCCCTCGCCCGCCGCGAGTCCGGCCGCGTCCCCGTCCTGGTGACGTCGGAGCAGGCCGTGTGGGCGCACGACCGCGCGGACCCGTCCGAGCCGGCGGAGGCCGTCTACCCGCCCGACGGCACCCTCTTCCTGGACTATCCGGTCACGCTGCCGTCCGCCGATCCGGCCGCGCGGCTGTTCGCGCGGGCGCTGCGGTCCGGCGCCGCCCGCGAGGCGTTCCGGTCCCGCGGCTTCCGGGACCCGGACGGAGCCCCTCCCGCGGCGTTCGCCGAGGCCGCCGGCGTGGCGGCGGCGCGTCCGCCGGAGCTGCCCGCCCCGGCGGGAGCCGACGTCGAGCGGGTCGCGCAGGCGTGGGCGCGGCTGGCGCTCGCCTCGCGGATGCTGTCGCTGATCGACGTGTCCGGGTCGATGGCGCAGCGCGTGCCCGGCACCGGCCTCACCCGGATGCAGGCGATCGCGCAGGCGTCGCGGCAGGGCCTCGCGCTCCAGCCGGACGACACCGAGCTCGCCCAGTGGATCTTCTCGACGCGGCTGGACGGCGTCCGGGACTGGCACGAGAACGTGCCGATGGGCCCGCTCGGAGGCCGGATCGGGTCCGCGACCCGCCGGCAGCGGATCCTCGGCGCGCTGGCGGCGCTGCGCCCGCGGCCGGACGGCGGCACGGGCCTGTACGACACGCTGCTGGCCGCCGTCCGGTACATGCGCCGCACGTACCGGCCGGAGATGGTCAACACCGTGCTGGTGTTCACCGACGGCCGTGACGACGACCCGGACGGCCCGACGCTCCCCGCGACGCTGGCGGCCCTGCGCGCGGAGCGCGACCCGGCCCGGCCGGTGCAGATCATCGTGGTCGGGTTCGGCCCGGACGTGGACACCGCCGAACTGCGCGGGATCGCGGACGCGACCGGCGGCAGCGTCTACACCGCGCACGCCCCGCAGGACATCCTGCGGATCTTCGGGCAGGCCACCGCCCGCCGCCTCTGCGCGCCGCACTGCTGACTCCGCGGGAGCGGCCCCGGTCCGGAAAGACGTGTGGCCCGGCCCCTCTCCGGGGCCGGGCCGCACGGGTGCCGCTGCGGCCGGCGTCAGCGGGCCGCGGCCTCCATGGCCTGCTTGACGGCGGCGCGCTTCTGCCGGAGCTTGGCGAGCGCCTCCTCGAGGATGGCCTCGCCGTCCTCGTCGCTGCGCCGCTCCTTCACGTACGCGAGGTGGGTCTTGTAGGGCTCCGTCTTCGGCGGGGCCGGGGGGTTCTCGGAGTCCTGGCCGGCGGGGAACCCGCAGCGCGGGCAGTCCCACGTCTCGGGCACCGCGACGTCCGTCGCGAAGCTGGGGCGGGTCTCGTGCCGGTTGGCGCAGTAGAAGGTCACCCAGACGCGGGGGGCGGCGTCGCCGCGCTCCGCCTCTCCCATCGGACCGGCCCCGACACGGCTGCCCCGAATCGCGTTGCCACTACCCACGGATTACTCCTCGCTTGGTGTTCCGCCGCCGCCCGTGACCTTCGAGGACGGCGCGGCGCTCGCATGTGTTGAACGGGCGGCTCAGCCGACGCCCTTGTGCTTGAACAGCAGTCCGAGCACGATGACCGCGGCGAACCAGACCACGCCGACGCCGATGGTCAGCCGGTCGAGGTTGCGCTCGACCACCGAGGACCCTCCGAGGGACGACGAGACGCCGCCGCCGAACATGTCGGACAGGCCGCCGCCCTTGCCCTTGTGCATCAGGACGAGGACCACCATCAGCAGGCTCGTGACGATGAGCACGATGGACGTTGCGATGATCACGTTTCTTCAGCGCCTTGTCTGTAGTTCAGGACGGAGGGTCGGGCCGGACCGGGCGTTTACCCGTCAGCTACGAAGGGTACGACGAAGTCTTCGCTGGTTCGGCAAGAACCCCTGGTTCACACGGAATTGATCAGTTTTGATCAGACCGGCAGATCCCGGTACCGGCAGATTTTGACGAACTCGCCCGGGTCCAGGCTGGCACCACCGACCAAGGCGCCGTCCACATCGGCCTGCGCCATGATCCCGGCGACGTTGCCGCCCTTGACCGAGCCGCCGTACAGGATACGCGCCTCGTCGGCCACTCCGCCGTCGTACAGCTCGGCGAGCCGCGTACGGATGGCGGCGCAGACCTCCTGCGCGTCCTGCGGGGTGGCGACCTCGCCGGTGCCGATCGCCCAGACCGGCTCGTAGGCGATCACGGTGCGCCGCACCTGGTCGGCGGGGATCTTCTCCAGCCCGCCGTCGACCTGCGCGAGGACGTGCGGGACGTGCTCGCCGGCCTTGCGGACCTCCAGGCCCTCGCCGACGCACAGGATCGGGGTGAGGTCGGCGGCGAGGGCGGCCTTGGCCTTGGCGTTGACGACCGCGTCGTCCTCGGCGTGGTACTGGCGCCGCTCGGAGTGCCCGACGACGGCGTAGGTGCAGCCGAGCTTGGCGAGCATCGCCGCGGAGATCTCGCCGGTGTAGGCGCCGGACGCGTGCTGGGAGACGTCCTGCGCGCCGTACTGGATCGCGTACTTGTCGGCCTCGATCAGCGTCTGCACCGAGCGCAGCGCCGTGAACGGCGGGATCACGGCGACGTCGACGGCGTCGTGGTCGGCGTCCTTGAGCGCGAACGCCATCTTCTGGACGAGCGCGATCGCCTCGAGGTGGTTGTTGTTCATCTTCCAGTTGCCGGCCATGAGCGGCTTGCGGCCGGTCTGCGGGGTCGCGGGGGCCATCGGTCAGTCCTCCAGGGCTTGCAGGCCGGGCAGCGTCTTGCCTTCGAGGTACTCCAGGCTGGCGCCGCCGCCGGTCGAGATGTGGGAGAAGGCCGCCTCGTCGAAGCCGAGCCGCCGGACGGCCGCGGCGGAGTCGCCGCCGCCGACCACGGTGAACGCGCCGGAGTCGATGAGGCCCTGCGCGACGGCGCGGGTGCCGTGCGAGTAGGGCTCCATCTCGAACACGCCCATGGGGCCGTTCCAGAACACCGTCCTGGCGTCGGCGAGGCGGGAGGCGAACAGCTTGCCGGACTCGGGCCCGATGTCCAGGCCCAGCCGGTCGGCCGGGATCGCGTCGGCGGGGACCACGTCGTGGTCGGCGTCGGCGGCGAACGCGGCGGCCGCGACGATGTCGACCGGCAGCACGAACTCGACGCCGGACTCCTCGGCCCGCCGCAGGTACTCGCGGACGGTGCCGAGCTGGTCCTCCTCCAGGAGGCTCTTGCCGACCTCGTGGCCCTGCGCCTTGAGGAAGGTGAACACCATGCCGCCGCCGATCAGGATGCGGTCGGCCTTGCCGAGCAGGTTGTCGATGACCCCGAGCTTGTCGGACACCTTGGACCCGCCGAGCGCGACCGCGTAGGGGCGCGCGACGTCCTCGGTGAGCTTGCGCAGCACCTCGACCTCGGCGGCGATCAGCCCGCCCGCGGCGTGCGGGAGCCGCTTCGGCACGTCGTAGACCGACGCGTGCTTGCGGTGCACGGCGCCGAAGCCGTCCCCGACGTAGACCTCGGCGAGGGCGGCCAGCCGGTCGGCGAGGGCGCCGCGCTCGGCGTCGTCCTTGCTGGTCTCGCCCGGCTCGAAGCGCAGGTTCTCCAGCAGGGCGACGCCGCCGTCCGCGAGGCCGCCCGCGACGGCCTGGGCCGACTCGCCGACGACGTCGGAGGCGAACGCCACCTCCGCGCCCAGCAGCTCGCCCAGGCGGGCGGCGACCGGCGCGAGCGAGAACTCGGGCTTGACCTCCCCCTTGGGGCGGCCGAGGTGGGCGCAGACGATGACCTTGGCGCCCCGGGCCCGCAGCGCCTCGATCGTCGGCAGGCTGGCCCGGATCCGCCCGTCGTCGGTGATCTGCATCGTTGTGGGGGGACGACCCCCCACACCCCCCGGAGGGGGGTCAGAGCCCTCCAGCGGGACGTTGAGGTCCGCCCGCAGCAGGACGCGCCGGCCGGCGACGTCGAGATCGTCAATGGTGCGCATCGGGATGCGGTGTCCTTCCGTACACGGCCGCGCCGTGGCCGCGCGTCGCGCGGCCACGGCGGTGGCGGCTTCGGTTACAGCTGCGAGCCGACGAGCTTGACGAGGTCGACGAGGCGGTTGGAGTAGCCCCACTCGTTGTCGTACCAGCCGACGACCTTCACCTGGTCGCCGATGACCTTGGTCAGGCCGGAGTCGAAGATGCAGGACGCCGGGTCGGTGACGATGTCGCTGGAGACGATCGGGTCCTCGGTGTAGGTGAGGTAGCCCTTCAGCGGGCCCTCGGCGGCGGCCTTGAACGCCTCGTTGACCTCCTCGACCGTCACCTCGCGGGACAGCTCGGCGGTGAGGTCGGTGGCCGAGCCCGTCGGCACCGGGACGCGCAGGGCGTAGCCGTCGAGCTTGCCCTTCAGCTCCGGCAGCACCAGGCCGATCGCCTTGGCGGCGCCGGTGGAGGTGGGCACCACGTTCAGCGCGGCGGCGCGGGCGCGGCGCAGGTCCTTGTGCGGGGCGTCCTGCAGGTTCTGGTCCTGCGTGTAGGCGTGGATCGTCGTCATCAGGCCCTTCTCGATGACGAAGCTGTCGTGCAGCACCTTGGCCAGCGGGGCCAGGCAGTTGGTGGTGCAGGACGCGTTGGAGATCACCGTGTGGTTCGCCGGGTCGTACTTGTCCTCGTTGACGCCGAGGACGACGGTGAGGTCCTCGTTCTTGGCCGGCGCCGAGATGATCACCTTCTTGGCGCCGTTGTCGGCGTGCACCCGGGCCTTGTCGGCGTCGGTGAAGAAGCCGGTGGACTCCACGACGATGTCGGCGCCGACCTCGCTCCACTTGAGGTTCGCGGGGTCGCGCTCCTCGAAGGCCTTGATGGCCTTGCCGCCCACGACGATCTCGTTCTCGGTGGCGCGCACGTCCTCGGGGAAGCGGCCGAGGATGCTGTCGTACTTCAGCAACTGGGCGAGGGTGGCGTTGTCCGTCAGGTCGTTGACCGCCACGACCTCGATGTCGGCCCCGGACGCCTTCACCGCGCGGTAGAAGTTGCGGCCGATCCGGCCGAACCCGTTGATGCCTACTCGGATGGTCACGGAACGGCTCTCCTCGTACGTCGTATCGCCCGGTGCCAGCCGGGCTGTTACCTACGGTCGATCCGGGGTTGATCCCCACCTCAGACCCTATCCAATGACCCGCGGGTAGCCGGACACCGGTTTCGTGGGATTCACGGGTGAGCCCGGCTTCCCCCGGTCGGGGGATCGCCCGCCCCGGTGCGGCTTTCCTCGCACAGCACGATCATCACTACACTCCGGGGCCATGTGGCGAGGGTGGTCGGTTCTCATGGCGGGGCTGGTGGGGGCCGTCCTGCTCGCCCGCCCGGCCGGTGCGGCACCCCCGCCGGCACGCGCCGAACCGGTGGGCCGCGCCGACGCCATCGCCGCCGCGCTCCGGCGCGATCCCGTGTACGTCACCGACCACGCGCCCCGCGTGCTGCCCCCCGACGCCGCCGCCCGGATCAGGGCGTCCGTCGCCCGGCTCGGCGCACCCGCGTACGTGGCGGTGACGCCGACCGTGGGAGTCGGCCAGGAGAACCCCGCCGACTCACTCGCGGCGCTGCTCCGCGACCGCCTGCGCAAGGACGGGATCTACATCGTGGTCGCCCCGTCCGGCGGCGACGGAGAGGTCCGGCAGTTCGGCGGCGCCCGCCGCCTGCCGCTGGAGGACGCCTGGCAGGCGGCGGACTTCGAGACCGCCTACGACGCGAGCGCGCCGGACGTGATCGCCCGGTTCGTGGACATCGCCTTGTCCGGACACGCGAGGGAGCGCCGCGACCATCCGCGTCCGGCGCCGAAGTCGAAGGTCCGCGAAGCGCTGGACGCCGACGACGCGGCGGACCGGCGCGCGGCCCGCGTCGAGTGGAGCGCGTTCGCCGGCGGCGCCGCGCTGAGCGGGGGATCGATCCTCGGACTGCTGGTCCGCCGCCGCGTCCTGCGCGCCGGGCGGCCCCAGAGGCCGCCGAGGAAGAACGCCGCGAAGGCGCGCCGATGAGGCGGGTCCCGGCGGTGCTCACCGCCCTCGCCCTCGTTCTCGCGGCGCGGCCAGGTACGGCAGCTGCGGACGGACCGCCCCCGCACGCCTACCACCGGCTCGACCGGGTGGGCGCCGCGCTCGCCAAGGATCCGCTCTTCGTCGACCCCGACGTCGCGCAGGCGCTCGGCGAGGCCGACCGCGCCCGGCTCCGCACGGCCGTCGGCACGGCGGCGAGGCGGCTCGGCACACCGGCGTACGTGGTGGTGATCCCGAACCCCGGCGAGTCGGAGGCGCAGGGCCGCGACGACGCGTTCCTGTTCATGCTGCACGAGCGGTCGCGGCGCGACGGCCTCTACGTGATGGCCGATGCGCACGGCCGACTGGAGTCCGAGGCGTTCAACGTGCCGCGCCGGGGCCCCTCCCCGCTGGACGAGGAGCCGGGGGACGCGGCGCCCCGCGACCACGAGCGCCCCTTCGCCGGGCTCGCCGACCGGATCGTCCGGCGGCTGGACGGCTACGCGGCCGCGCCCTCGGCGTCCCCCACCCTGCCGACGTTGTACTCCAGCCCGGACCCGTTCGGGCAGGAGAACGCGCTCACGCCCGCCGAGCCCGAGATCAAGGCCCCGCTGCTGACCGGCCTCCTGCTGGCGGGGCCGGCGGGCGCCGCCGTGCTGTACTGGCTGGGCCTCGGCGTCCTGGCGCTGCGCCGGGGCGGGCGGTCGCGCTCCCCCGTACGGCGGAAGGCCGGACGGCAGGCCCCGGCGCGCACCGAACCGAGCGTGCGCTGGCTCCACCGCCACGGGGCGAAGGACCTCGGGGCGCTTCGCCGCCTGCTCACCACGACCGGAGCCGAGCGGGGACGCCCCTACGCCGTCTCCGCCTACGACGCCGCCCAGATCCTGTACGACGACGCCAAGGACGACGACTCCAAGGCGATCGATCTGGTCGGCGCGATCGTCCTGGCCCGCCAGGGACGCGTCGCCCTCACCCGCGACGCCGAGTCCCCGCCGCCCCCGTGCCTGGTGAACCCGCTGCACGGCGGGTCGGTCGTGCGCAGGCGCGTCCCGAAGCTGGACATGAGGGACGGCGCCCTGCCCAAGCAGCTCCCGCTCTGCGAGGACTGCCGGCGGCTCGCCGAGCGGGGCGGCCTGGACGAGCGGCGCCTCCTGCGGATCCCGGAACCGGACGGGCGCCGCCCGCACACCCTCGTCCCGGGCGTGTGGCGCGACACGGCGTGGGGCGCCCGCGGCAAGACCTTCCTCCCCCGTGTGATGAGGTACCTCGGTGTCGACTGAACCGTCCCCCGGCGAACGGCTGGCCGCCGCTCTGCGGCGCTCCCCGATCCACGTCGACCCCTCCCTGGCCTCCGCGCTGCCCCCGGCGGAGCGTCGCGCGCTCATCGCCAAGTTCCGCAAGGCGCCCGCGCCGGTCTACGTCGTGCTGGTGCCCCTGGTCAAGGGCGGCACGTGGACGGACGCCGAGCAGCTCGCGACCGTCGTCCACGACCGCCTCGGCCGCGACGGGATCTTCATCACCCTCGACGACGACAGCGGGGACCTGAAGGCGCGCGAATGGGGCGGCGACCACCGGGCCGACCGCGCCGCCTGGGCGGTCGCGCTGGACCGCGCCATGGACGACGCGCCGCTCGCCGCCCGGCTGTCCCGCATCGCCGACCTCATCGTCTCCGGCACCGGCCAGCAGGAGTACGACCGGGTCTCCGCCGAGATCGACAAGCGCTACAACGCCCGGCACGGCACCCCCCGGCCCGAGCGCGGCGGGGACGGGGGCGGGCTCGCGCTGCCCGTCGGAGCGGGCGCGGCGGGCGTCGCCGTGGCCGGCGTCGCCGGGTTCCTGCTGTGGCGGCGCAGGCGGATGGCCTCCGTCCGCCGCGAGGGCGAGGGCCTGCTGATGCCCCGCACCGTGTTCGCCACGGCGAACCGCGCCACCGAGGACCAGCTCCGCGAGCAGGCGTCCCGCGAGGTCATCGCGTTCGGGGAGCTGCTGGACGAGAGCACCGTCCCGACCTCGGGCGAGCGGACCCGCGCGCTGATGGCCCGCGCCCTGGACGCCTACCAGGCCGCCGGGAAGACGCTCGACGCGGCACGCGGCGTCCCCGACCTGGCCGGCGTCCTGGTCCTGCTCGACCAGGGCCGCGACGCCCTCGCCTCCGCGCAGGCCGTCGCGAAGGGGCGTCCCGAGATCCCCCCGGTCCCGCTGTGCTTCTTCAACCCGCTCCACGGCGACGCCACAAGCGACCTCGACTGGCGCCCCCTCGGCTCCCGCAAACGGCTGAGCGTCCGCACGTGCCGCCCCTGCGCCCGCGCAGCCCGCGAGAAGCGCCCCCCAGAGGTCCTCACCGACACCCGCGACGGCCGGGAGGTCCCCTACTACGAGGCCGACCCGTCCCGGAGCGTCTGGGCCGAGACCGGCTACGGCCAACTCCGCGACGACCTCGTCCAGCGCGTGCTGCGCGGCGACAACGCCCCGCGCTGACCCGTCGCCCAATGTTTACCGGCCCTTCACCGGCGGCGGACCGCCGCAAGGGCGCGTCGCGTGTGTGGTTGGACTGTGGTCCATCGGCCTTCCAGAAGAGCCCGCGGCGCGTCCGGCGCCGCGCTGCTGCTGTCCTTGGCGACCGGCTGCCAAGGCGCCGCCTCGCCGCCCGCGCCCGTCGTGCCGGTGAAGGCCCGCGCCGCGGCGCCCAAGGCCGTATGCCTCGGCTACAACGGCCTCGACAGGCTGAACCCCGCGGCGCAGGTGCGCGCGGGCCGGTTCGCCGCGCCGGGCAGCGCCCCCGTCCGCGTCGCCCGCGGAACGCACGTGGACTGGGGCCTCGACCCGTACGGCGACCGGTCGTGGCAGCTCTGGTTCCACTCGCTCGAATGGCTCGGCGGCCTCATCAGGCAGTTCGAGCGGACGGGCGACCGCGCCGCGCTGGAGACGGCCGCGAGCATCGCGCGGGACTGGCTCGCCGGCAACACCGGCCCCGAACGGTTCGACGCGCACCGGCGCGAGGCGGTCGCCGAGGCCGCCAAGTTCCGCCTCGCCACCCTCGTCTGCCTCCGCCGGCACCTGCCCGGACGGTGGCTGGACGAGGCGATCGCCGACCACGCGGGGTGGCTGGCCCGCCCCGAGCACTACTCGGGCCCCTGGAACCACGGCACCGACGAGTCGATGGCGCTCATGACGGCGGGCTGCGGCATCGGCCGGGAGGACCTCGCCCGACTCGGCTACCGGCGCCTGCTCGACGCGAGCCTCGCCCCGCCCGGTGACGCGCGCCCGGCCATCGACGAGGAGGGCGCCGGAAACGAGCAGTCCGCGCACTACGCCGTGTACAACCGGGCCCGGTGGCGCCTCGCGTTCCGGGTGGTGCGCGCGTGCCGCCGCTCCGTCCCCACCGAACTCGCCCGCCGGCTCCGGCTGCTGGACGAGTTCATCGCGTTCCAGATCACGCCCGGCGGGGACCTGCTCCAGATCGGCGAGTCGTACGCGGCCAGGGCGTCCGGGATCGACTCCCCCGGAGCGGGCCCGATCAGGTACATGGCGACGCGGGGCGCGGAGGGCGCCCCGCCCGAGGAGCGGGCGCGGGTCTACCGCGCCGGGTACGTCATGGGCCGGTCCGGATGGGGACGGGAGGGCCGCCCGTTCACCGAGGAGATGTCCTACACCGCGCGCTTCGGCCCGGGCCGCTACGCGCACGGGCAGAACGACCACATGGCGCTGACCTTCCACGCGCTCGGCCGGGACGTCCTCGTTCCCAGCGGCCACATCGGCTACAGCGCCCCGTCCTGGCGGAGATGGCTGGCCTCGCCGGAGGCGCAGAACACGCTCGTGGTGCGGGGCGTCCCGTTCCGCGACAGCGCGCCGACGGCCCTGGTCGCGCACGCCTTCCGGCGCGGCGCCGACACGTTCCGGTTCTCCGACACCGCCTTCGCCGGCACGACCCGGACCCGCTCGGTGCTGGCCGCGTCCGACCCCGACGCCCTCGTGGTGCTGGACGAGGTGCGCTCCGCCGTCCGCCACCCGGTAGAGCAACTGTGGCACCTACCGCCGGCGTTCACCGCCGCCCCGGAAGGTACCGGCGCCGTAGCCACCGCCGGCCACGTCCGCGTCCACTTCATGCGACTCCCCCTCCCCGGCACGCCCCGAGGAGAGACCAAAATCGTCCGAGGCGCCCTCGACCCGCCACAGGGCTGGATCGCCCCCGCCGCCCGCAAGCGCTCCCCCGCCCCAGTGGTGTCCTTCACCACCCGCACCGGCACCCAACCAGCCCGCATCCTGACCCTGATAGCCCCCGTCCGCGGCCAGGAACCCCCAAAACTCCAGACCAGAACACTCCCAAACGGCACCCTCCACGTAGAGGCGACGTTCCCAGCCCACACCCTGACCTTCGAGGCGTCCCCAGACGGAACCCTCCACCGCCTCCCCTGAGCAAACCCACACCCAACGCTCCAGGACGGGCCACGTTGCGACGCTCTAGAACGTGCCACGTTGTGACGCTCTACGACGGGCCACGCCATAACACTCTTGGAGTGGACCTGAGCCGAGGCGCGGGTCGGGCGGCCGGAAGGCGATCTGGGCGCCTGGAGGTCGCCCGACCCGCCGAGCCGGGCGACCGCAGCGCCACGACGAAACCTGCACGGGCACAACACACCAGAACCGTGGCGTGAGGATCGCCCGGCTCGCAACGGGGGGATTGGGGGGTCGCCCCCCAGAAAACCACTGCGCGGGCAGGCGCGTGGAGCGAGCGCAGCGAGCGCAACGCGCATGCCCGCCGACGCAGGCGACCGCAGCGACGCCACACCGGCCGTCACGGGCACAGTAGGCCGCAACGGCGGCGTGAGGATCGCCTGCGTCGTGACGGGGGGTATGGGGGGTCGCCCCCCCAATTGACTACTGCGCGAGCATGTCCGCCGTGAGGTTCGCCTCGGTGCCGGGGATGCCCTGGTCGCCGGCGCGCTTGTCGGCCATGGCGAGGAGGCGGCGGATGCGGCCGGCGATGGCGTCCTTGGTGAGGGGCGGGTCGGCGAGCTGGCCGAGTTCCTCCAGGGATGCCTGCTTGTGCTCCAGGCGGAGGCGGCCGGCGTTGACGAGGTGCTCGGGGGCGTCGTCGCCGAGGATCTCCAGGGCGCGGGCGACGCGGGCGCCGGCGGCTACGGCGGCGCGGGCGGAGCGGCGCAGGTTGGCGTCGTCGAAGTTGGCGAGCCGGTTGGCGGTGGCGCGGACCTCGCGGCGCATCCGGCGCTCCTCCCAGGCGAGGACGCTGTCGTGGGCGCCGAGCCGGGTGAGCAGCGCGCTGATCGCGTCGCCGTCGCGGACGACGACGCGGTCGACGCCGCGGACCTCGCGGGCCTTGGCGTGGATCTTCAGGCGGCGGGCGGCGCCGACGAGGGCGAGGGCCGCCTCGGGGCCGGGGCAGGTCACCTCCAGCGACATGGAGCGGCCGGGCTCGGTGAGGGAGCCGTGCGCGAGGAACGCGCCGCGCCAGGCCGACTCGGCGTCGCAGGCGGCGCCCGCGACCACGTGCCGGGGCAGGCCCCGGACGGGCCGGCCGTTGTTGTCAATGAGGCCGGTCTGCCGGGCGAGCGACTCGCCGTCCCGGAAGACGCGCACGACGTAGCGGTTGCCCTTGCGCAGGCCGCTCGGCGCGAGCACGACGACCTCGGAGGTGTGCCCGAACACCTCCGCGATGTCCTTGATCAGCCGCCGGGCCGCCACGCCGGTGTCGATCTCGGCCTCGATCACGATGCGGCCGCTGACCAGGTGCAGGCCGCCCGCGAACCGCAGCAGCGTCGAGACCTCGGCCTTGCGGCAGCACGGCTTCAGCACCGTGAGCCTGCTCAGCTCGTCCTTGACCACACCGGTCATCGCCATCTGATGAACCCTCCCCCTATCGGACTTCCAGCAGTGTGGCCGATTCCGGCCCCACCGGTCGTCACTCGGTGAATATCTTGTCGAAGGCTTGGGCCAGACGGGCGGGTTCATGACGCGGCGAGCCGTCGTCGGCGGCGACGTCGGCGAGCACGAGGCGGCCGCCGAGGTCCTGGACGGCCTTGTCGAGGGCGTCCGGGTCGTCCACCACCCCGCGGTCGGCGAGGACGACGTCCACGCGCAGGTCGGGCGCATGCGCCTGCAGGACCTCCAGGTGCGTCTGCGGCGAGAAGTCGTCGGTCTCGCCGGGCTGCGGCGCGAGGTTCAGCGCGACGACGCGGCGCGCGCGGGAGGTGGTGAGGGCGCGCGCCAGCGCGGGCACCTTCAGGTGCGGCAGGACGCTGGTGAACCAGGAGCCGGGGCCGAACACGATCCAGTCGGCGTCGTCGACGGCGGCGAGGGTCTCCGGGCAGGCGGGCGGGTCGGCGGGCACGAGCGACACCCCGAGGACGCTGCCGGGCGTCTTGGCGCACGCCACCTGCCCCTTGACATGGGTGATCTCGTCGGGCCTGGCCGGGTCGGCGCCGCGGACCTCGGCGACGATGTCCATGGGGATGGCCGCCATCGGCAGCACGCGGCCGTGCGCGCCGAGCAGCCGGCCGACCCAGTCGAGCCCGGCGACGGTGGAGCCCGGCGAGGCGCCGTCGCCGCCGAACAGCTCCCACAGCGCGACGATGAGCAGGTTGCCGACGGCGTGGCCCTGCAGGTCGCCCTCGTCGCGGAAGCGGTGCTGGACGACGTCGCGCCAGGTCTGCCCCCATTCGTCGTCGCCGCAGAGGGCGGCGAGCGCCATCCGCAGGTCGCCGGGCGGCAGCACGCCGAGTTCGCGGCGCAGCCGGCCGCTGGAGCCGCCGTCGTCGGCGACGGTGACGATCGCGGTCAGCCGGTCGGTGACCCGGCGCAGCGCCGACAGCGACGCGTAGAGGCCGTGGCCCCCGCCGAGCGCGACGACCTTCGGGCCGAGGGGCTTCACCGTGCCGTTACTCTCCTCGTCCGGGACCCTCGCCGGGTCCCGGCGCGGGCCGTCATTCGCGGCCGAGGTCACGATGGGCGACCTGCACCTCGATGCCCTCGTCCCGCAGCCGGGCGGCGATCTGTTCCGCCATGGCAACACTACGGTGTTTTCCGCCGGTACATCCCACGGCGAGCGTCACGTAGTGCTTGCCCTCGCGTTCATACCCGTCCGCGAGGAGCCGCAGCACCTCGGCATAGGCGTCCAGGAACTCCTTGGCGCCGCGCTGGCCGAGGACGTAGTCGCGCACGGCGCCGTCGCGGCCCGTCTTCGGCCGCAGCTCCGGCACCCAGTGCGGGTTCGGCAGGAACCGGCAGTCGACGACGAGGTCGGCGTCGACCGGCAGGCCGTACTTGTAGCCGAACGACACGACGGTGGCGCGCAGGCTGGACTCGCCGCTGTCGTTCCCGAAGAAGCCGATGATCTTGTTGCGCAGCTCGTGCACGTTGAGGCCGCTGGTGTCGATCACCAGGTCGGCCTCGGCGCGGACCTCCCGGACCAGCTCGCGCTCGCGGGCGATGCCGTCCACCAGGCGGCCGTCGCCCTGCAGCGGGTGGGGGCGGCGGACGCTCTCGAACCGGCGCACGAGGTCGGCGTCGCCGGCCTCCAGGAACACCACGCGCGGGTGGACCCCGCGGGCCTCCAGCTCGGCGATCGAGGAGTGCAGGTCGTCGGTGAACGCGCGGCTGCGGACGTCGACGACGACGGCGATGCGCGGCACCGCGTCCTTCACCCGGCCGCCGAGGTCGGCCATCGTGGCGAGCAGCCCGGGCGGCAGGTTGTCGACCACGAACCAGTCGAGGTCCTCCAGCGACTTGGCCGCGGTGCTGCGGCCCGCCCCGGACATGCCGGTGACGATGACGATGTCCGGAATCTTGGTCTCGCTGGTCATGCCCGTCTCCCCCTGTGCTCCCCGCCGTCCCCGCCGGGTTCCTCGCCCGCGCCGCCCGCCGGGGCGGCCCCGCCGTGCAGCGCCGCCACGATGCTCTCGGCGCTGCGCATGCCGATGCCCGGGACCTCGGCGACCTGCTCGGGCGTCGCGTCCTTCAGCCGCTTCAGCGAACCGAAGTGTTTCAGCAGCGCCGCGCGGCGCGCCGGGCCCAGACCCGGAACGTTATCGAGTTCGCTGACCGTCATGGACCTGGACCGCCGCTGCCGGTGGAAGGTGATGGCGAAGCGGTGCGCCTCGTCGCGGACCCGCTGGACGAGGAACATGCCCTCGCTGTTGCGCGGCAGGATGACCGGGTCGGCCTCGCCGGGGAGCCAGAGCTCCTCCAGCCGCTTGGCGATCCCGCACACCGCGATGTCGTCGACGCCGAGCTCGTCGAGGGCGCGCTGCGCGGCCGCGACCTGCGGCGGGCCGCCGTCGACGAGCACCAGGTTCGGCGGGTAGGCGAACTTGCGCGGCCTGCCGGTCTCCGGGTCGATCGGCTGGTGCGCGCCGTCCTCCTCCGGGTCGCCGAGGGCGTCGAGCTCGCCGGTCTTCTCGCTCTCGGCGAGGTAGCGCCTGAACCGGCGGGTGATGACCTCGTGGATGGAGCGGACGTCGTCCTGCCCCTCCACGCCCTTGATCGTGAACCGGCGGTACTCGCTCTTGCGGGCCAGGCCGTCCTCGAACACGACCATCGACGCGACCACATCGGTGCCCTGCAGGTTGGACACGTCGTAGCACTCGATCCGCAGGGGCGCGTCGTCGAGCTCCAGGGCCTCCTGGATCTCCTGCAGGGCGCGGCTGCGGGTGGTGAGGTCGGACGCGCGGCGCGTCTTGTGCTGCTTGAGCGCCTCGTGGGCGTTGCGCGCGACCGTCTCCAGCAGGGCGCGCTTGTCGCCGCGCTGCGGGACGCGCAGCCGGACGGGCCCGCCGCGCTGCTCCGCCAGCAGCTCGGCCATGGCGTCCTCCTCGGGCGGCAGGGCCGGGACGCAGACCTCGCGGGGCACCGACTCGCTCTCGCCGTAGATCTGGATGAGGAAGTGCTCGACGAGGTCGGCGGTGGTCACGTCCTCGACCTTGTCGACGACCCAGCCGCGCTGCCCGCGGATGCGCCCGCCGCGCACGTAGAACACCTGGACGGCCGCCTCCAGCTCGTCCTCGGCGAAGGCGATCATGTCGCAGTCGGTGCGGTCGGGCAGCACGACCGCCTGCTTCTCCAGCGCGCGCTCCAGGGCGCGGATGTCGTCGCGGAGGCGGGCGGCGCGCTCGTACTCCTGGGAGGCGGCGGCCTCGCGCATGTCGCGTTCGAGGCGCTTGATGAACCGGGTGGTGTTCCCGGCCATGAAGTCGCAGAAGTCCTCGGCGAGCAGGCGGTGCTCGTCGGGCGAGACGCGGCCGACGCACGGCGCCGAGCACTTGCCGATGTAGCCGAGCAGGCAGGGCCGGTCGAGCTGGTGCTGCCGCTTGAACACGCCGGCGCTGCACGTCCGGACGGGGAACACGCGCAGCAGCTGGTCGACCGTCTCCCGGATCGCCCACGCGTGGGAGTACGGCCCGAAGTAGCGCACGCCCTTGCGCTTGGCTCCCCGCATCACCATCACCCTCGGAAACTCCTCGTTCAGGGTGACGGCGAGATAGGGATAGGACTTGTCGTCGCGGTAGCGGACGTTGAACCTTGGGTCGAACTCCTTGATCCAGGAGTACTCCAGCTGGAGGGCCTCGACCTCGGTACCGACGACCGTCCAGTCGACGCGGGCGGCGGTCTGCACCATCGTCTGGGTGCGGGGGTGCAGGGCGGAGAAGTCGGCGAAGTAGGAGTTCAGCCGCGAGCGCAGGTTCTTCGCCTTGCCCACGTAGATGACCCGGCCGTGCTCGTCGCGGAACCGGTACACCCCCGGGGATTCCGGGATGGAGCCGGGTGCGGGTCGGTAGGTCGCCGGATCTGCCACGTTCGAAAGCCTAATGGGCGGCACCGACACGCCGTGCCCCCGCGAGCCGGGCCCGCTCCGCGGCTTCCCGGAGGGTGACGTAGATCTCTCCCCGATGCCCGGATGTTCGCAAATCCACCGGAAAGGGAGGGTCAAACGGGTCGCTGATCTTCGAAGGGGGTCGTTCCGGACGTGTCCGCACTCTGGGCATGGATCATCCTGGCCGCCGTGGTCGGGACGTCCGTGATCGTCGTGGAGGGGGGTCGCCGGCTCGTCGCGGGCCGGCTGTCGCACCGCTGGCCGGGGGCGGGCCGGGTCGCCCGGCGCTGCACCGCGCCCGCGTTCGCGTTCGCGGTGGTCGTCAGCTCCAGCACCGCGATGCCGTACCAGGTCATCGGCGGGCACGCCGAGGACGTGGTACGGCACGCGATGCGGATCGCGGCGATCGGCGCCTCAACCTGGCTGGTGCTGCGGATCGCCTACGCGCTGAGCGACCCGCCGCTGGCGCGGCTGATGCGCGTCGAGGGCGACCGCAACCGGCGGGCCAGGCGGGCCCGCACGCAGATGCTGCTGCTGCGCCGCATCGCGGCCATGATCATCGTGGTGCTCGCCGTCGGCGCGGCGCTGTTCACCTTCCCCGCCGTGCGCGCGGTCGGCGCCGGGGTGCTGGCCTCGGCGGGCGTCGCCGGCCTGGTGGTGGGCATCGCGGCGCGGCCCACCCTCGGCAACCTGCTGGCCGGGCTCCAGCTGGCGTTCAGCGACGCGCTGCGCCTGGACGACGTCGTCGTCACGCAGGGGATCTGGGGCCGGGTCGAGGAGCTGACGCTGTCCTACGTCGTCCTGCAGCTCTGGGACGACCGGCGCATGATCTTCCCGGTTTCGCACTTCACCGAGCAGCCGTTCGAGAACTGGACCCGGCACTCCAGCCGCCTGCTCGGCTCGGTCGAGCTCCACGTGGACTGGACGGTCCCGGTGGAGGAGCTGCGCGCCGAGCTGTACACGGCGCTGAAGGAGAACCCGCTGTGGGACCGGCGGGAGTGGATGCTGCAGGTGGTGGACGTGCTGCCGAGCGGCCTCGTCACGGTCCGCGCGCTGATGAGCGCCGCCGACTCGGCGAGCACCTGGGATTTGCGCTGCGACGTGCGCGAGCACCTGGTCTCCTACATCCGCGACCGCCATCCGGAGGCCCTCCCCCGGCTCCGCATCGGCCCCGAGCCCGTCGCGGACGGCACCGGGACGGCGCTGGACGACCGGGCGCCGGCCACCGAGGAGGAGGTCGCGGAGGGGCGGCACGCGGACGGCGCGCGGGCCGTCCCCCGCGAGGACGGCCCGGCGCGCGCGAAGTCGCTCAGGCGGGCGTGAGCCGCCCGGACCCGTGCTCAGGCGACGACGTGCTCAGGCGACGCCGTGCTCAGGCGACGACGATGCCGCCGCCCTTGGCCTGGACGGGGTACTCCTTGAGCGGCTTCGTCGCGGGGCCCTTCTGCACCGACCCGTCGGCGATCCTGAACTCGCTGCCGTGGCAGGGGCACTTGATCACTCCGTTCGACACCCCGCCGACCGTGCAGCCCTGGTGGGTGCACACCGCCGTGAACGCCTTGAAGGCGCCCTGGGTCGGCTGGGTCACCACGACCTTCTCGGCCGCGTTGACCTTGCCGCCCCCGACCGGGACGTCGGCGGCCTTCGCGATCTCCTTGCCCTTGAGGTCCGCGGCGGACTTCTCCCCGCCGCCGGACGCGCATCCGGCGAGCGCCGCGGCGCCCACGGCTCCGGCCCCGCACAGCACCGCGCGCCGGCCGACTCCCCCGCCCCCGGCGGCCGCTGGGGCCCCGGGCGTCACTTCATCTCCCATGGCTCCATCTTGGTGGACGGGTCCGACCGCTCCGCACCGGCCCGGCCCGGCGGCTATCCGAGGATCTTCTTGAGGAACTGGCCGGTGTGGCTGGCCTCGACCTCGGCGACGTCCTCGGGGGTGCCGGTGGCGACGACCGTGCCGCCGCGGGAACCGCCCTCGGGGCCCATGTCGATGATCCAGTCGGCGGTCTTGACGACGTCGAGGTTGTGCTCGATGACGATGACGGTGTTGCCCTTGTCGACCAGGCCGTTCAGCACGCCGAGGAGCTTGCGGATGTCCTCGAAGTGCAGGCCCGTGGTCGGCTCGTCCAGCACGTAGACGGTGCGGCCGGTGGAGCGCTTCTGGAGCTCGGAGGCCAGCTTGACGCGCTGGGCCTCGCCGCCGGACAGGGTCGGGGCGGGCTGGCCGAGCCGCACGTAGCCGAGGCCGACGTCGTTCAGCGTCTTCAGGTGCCGGTGGATCGCCGTGATCGGCTCGAAGAACTCGGTGGCCTGCTCGATCGGCATGTCGAGCACCTCGGAGATCGTCTTGCCCTTGTAGTGGACCTCCAGGGTCTCCCGGTTGTAGCGGGCGCCGTGGCAGACCTCGCACGGGACGTAGACGTCCGGCAGGAAGTTCATCTCGATCTTGATGGTGCCGTCGCCGGAGCAGTTCTCGCAGCGGCCGCCCTTGACGTTGAAGGAGAACCGGCCGGGCTGGTAGCCGCGCACCTTCGCCTCGGTGGTCTGCGCGAACAGCTTGCGGATGTGGTCGAACACGCCGGTGTAGGTGGCCGGGTTGGACCGCGGGGTGCGGCCGATCGGCGACTGGTCGACGTGCACGACCTTGTCGAGCTGGTCGACGCCGTTGACGCGCTTGTGCTTGCCCGGGACGGTCTTCGCCCCGTTCAGCTTCTTCGCCAGCGAGTTGTAGAGGATGTCGTTGACCAGCGTCGACTTGCCGGACCCCGACACTCCGGTCACGGCGGTGAGGACGCCGAGCGGGAACGCGACGTCCACGCCGCGGAGGTTGTTCTGCTGGGCGCCCTTGACCGTCACCTCGCGGCCCTTGGTGCGCGGCCGCCGGATCTGCGGGACGGCGATCTCGCGGCGCCCGTCCAGGTAGGCGCCGGTCAGCGAGCGCTCGGACTTCTTGAGGTCCTCGACCGTGCCGGAGACGACGATCTCGCCGCCGTGCTCGCCCGCGCGCGGGCCGATGTCGACGATCCAGTCGGCGGCGGCGATGGTGTCCTCGTCGTGCTCGACGACGATCAGGGTGTTGCCCATGTCGCGCAGCCGGAGCAGCGTCTCCAGCAGCCGGTGGTTGTCGCGCTGGTGCAGGCCGATGGACGGCTCGTCAAGGACGTAAAGGACACCGACCAGGCCGGAGCCGATCTGCGTCGCCAGCCGGATGCGCTGCGCCTCGCCGCCGGCGAGCGTGGCCGACGCCCGGTCGAGGGTGAGGTAGTCGAGGCCGACGTCCAGCAGGAAGCCGAGCCGGGCGTTGACCTCCTTGAGGACGCGCTCGGCGATGTGCCGCTCGCGCTCGTTCAGCTCGAGCGCGAGCAGGAACTTCGCGGCCTCGCCGATCGGCATAGCGGCGACCTCGGCGATCGACATCCCGCCCATGGTGACCGCGAGCACGACCGGCTTGAGCCGGGCGCCCTCGCACGTCGGGCACGGGATCTCGCGCATGTAGCCCTCGAACCGCTCCCGGCTGGAGTCGCTCTCGGACTCGGCGTGCCGCCGCTGGATGTAGGGGACGACGCCCTCGTAGGCCGTGTAGTAGGACCTCGTCCGGCCGTAGCGGTTCTTGTAGCGGACGTGGACCTGCGTCTCGTGGCCGTTCAGGACGGCCTTGCGCGCCTTGGCGGGCAGCTTGTCCCACGGGGTGTTCAGGTCGAAGCCCATGGCGTCGCCCAGGGCCGACAGCAGCCGCAGGAAGTAGTCGCTCACGTGTCCGTTGGACCACGGCTGGATCGCGCCCTCGCCCAGCGTCAGCTCCCCGTCGGGGACGACGAGCTCGGGGTCGACCTCCATGCGCGTCCCGAGCCCGGTGCAGTCGGGGCAGGCGCCGTAAGGCGAGTTGAACGAGAAGGATCGCGGCTCGAGCTCCTCGAACGACAGGTCGTCGTAGGGGCAGTAGAGGTGCTCGGAGTACATCCGGGTGCGGTGCTCGTCGTCCTCGGGGAGGTCGACGAAGTCGAGGACGATCGTGCCGCCCGCCAGGCCGAGCGCCGTCTCCACCGAGTCGGCGAGCCGCTGCCGGGCCGAGTCCTTCACCGATAGCCGGTCGACCACGACGGAGATGTCGTGCTTCTCCTGCTTCTTCAGCTTGGGCGGCTCGTCCAGGCGGATCATCTGCCCGTCGACCAGCGCCCGCGAGTACCCCTTGGACTGCAGCTCGCGGAACAGCTCCAGGTACTCGCCCTTGCGGCCGCGGATCACCGGCGCCAGCACCTGGAACCGGGTGCCCTGCTCCAGCTCCAGCACCCGGTCGACGATCTGCTGCGGCGCCTGCCGGCTGATCGGCCGGCCGCACTCGGGGCAGTGCGGGTGCCCGATCCGCGCGTAGAGCAGCCGCAGGTAGTCGTAGACCTCGGTGATCGTCCCGACCGTGGACCGGGGGTTCTTGCTGGTGGACTTCTGGTCGATCGAGACCGCGGGCGACAGGCCCTCGATGAAGTCGACGTCGGGTTTGTCCATCTGCCCGAGGAACTGCCGGGCGTAGGCGGACAGCGACTCCACGTACCGGCGCTGCCCCTCGGCGAAGATCGTGTCGAAGGCCAGGCTGGACTTCCCCGAACCGGACAGACCGGTGAACACGATCATGGCGTCCCGCGGGAGGTCGAGCGAGACGTCCTTCAGGTTGTGCTCGCGCGCTCCACGCACGATGAGTCGGTCATGCACGGCGTACTTCCGGTTCCTCTTCTGGGCGCGGCGATCTGCGGATACGGCTCGGTATCAAGGCTAGCCACGGGGTGCGACAGGATGCCCCGAGTTCTCAACAGCGGCGCGCGCCGCTGCATTTCATGACGCTACCCGGCCGTCCGAGCGGTCCGGACGGCACCATCGCACCGTACACGTGTTCGAACGCCGCCCGCCACCGGAACACCGGGGGAACCCCGCGCCCCTCCCCGGCCGCCCGTCACGGCCCGCGTTCCCGCAGGTCACTCGTCGTCGAGTGCGAAGGAGAGGTAGCGCTCGGCGGAGCGGCGGACGGCGTCCTTGCCGTCGGTGTACACGACCTTCTTCCACCAGGCGCCGTAGACGCGGTCGAAGTCGTAAGGCTCCAGCAGGCGCAGGGCGCGGCGGACCGTGCGCGGACGCTCCGGGATGAAGTTCGGATAGGAGTACATGAAGCTCACCCAGTCGCGGTCGTTGACGACCGTCAGGATGTCGCCGGAGAAGAGCGCGCGGGCGTCGCGCCAGTGCAGCACCTGGCCCCCGGCGAAGTGGACGCCGGCGTTGACCAGCGTGAGGCCGTCGGCCAGTTCGCGGGTGTCGCCCGACCAGAAGACGACCGCGTCGTCCGGGCGGGGCACCCATCGGCGGTCGGCCTCGTGGACGTAGACGGGCGCGTCGAAGGCGCGCGCCCACTCGATCATGCTGCCGTAGAAGTGCGGGTGGCTGATCGCTATCGCGGAGACGCCTCCGAGCTCGTTCACCCGGCGCACCAGGTCGTCGTCGATGTGGGTGACCATGTCCCACAGGACGTTGCCGGAGGGGGCGCGCAGGAGGAGGGCGCGCTGGCCGATGGCGGTGGACGGCTCGGTGCCGATCCCGATGACGTCCGGGCCCTCCTCGGCGACGCGGCCGCGGTGGTCCGCGCGCAGTTCCTCCAGGGTCGTCCATTTCTGGCCTTCCCAGCCGACGTACTGCCGCTCGTCCTCGCAGATCGGGCAGTCGGGGCGGGGCCCGGCGTACTGGACGCCGCACGTCACGCAGATCGGAAGCTCCATGATCACCAGTCTGGCGCGGGCCGGGCCGGTGCGACAGGATGGAGCGTCCTTTTCGCCGAGGAGGGGTCATGGACTGGCGCGACGTGGTCGACGAGCTGGACGCGGGCGTGGAGCGGATCGCGCGGACGCTGGAGGGGCTGGCCGACGACGCCCTGCGCGGCGCGTCGGCGCTGCCGGGGTGGAGCCGCGGGCACGTGGCGACGCACATCGCGCGCAACGCCGACTCCCTGTGGAACCTGCTCGAAGGGGCCCGCACGGGGACGGAGATCCCGCAGTACCCGAGCCTGGAGCGGCGCAACACCGACGTCGCCGCGGGCGCGGGGCGCGGCCGGGACGAGCTGGTCGCCGACGTCCGGGCGACGCAGGCGCGGTTCTCCGAGCAGGCCAGGTCGCTGCCCGGGAGCGCCTGGAACGCTCCGGTGCGGGCGATGACGGGCTGGCCCCATCCGGCCTGGTACACGGTGTTCCGCCGCTGGAACGAGGTGGAGGCCCACCACGTCGACCTCGCCGCCGGGTACGGCCCCGCCGACTGGCCCGAGCCCTACGTCCGGTGGTCCGCGGCGGCCACGCTGGCGGACATGGCGGCGCTGCCGAAGGACGCCCTCGGCGAGGTGGCCGGGCTCCGGATCACCGCGACCGACTCCGGCGAGACCGCCGAACTCGGCTGGACGCCCGGCGGCCCGGAGGCGTCCGGCTCCGCGCGGGCGCTGCTGGGCTGGCTGAGCGGGCGGTCGGACGGCGCGGGCGTGCATCTCCGCCCGGACGGGCCGCTCCCGGTGCCGCCGCCCTGGCCGCACGAGCCGTCGGGTTTCCCGGAGGAGTCGGGCTTCTGAGGGACGCCGCTCTGGGGCACGTCGGGCCTAGGGCGGGTCGTCGCCGGCGAGCCGGCGCAGGGCGTCCGCCGAGCGGACGGCGATCGCGCTGCGGGCGACGGTCACGCTGCCGCGCACGGGCTCGGTCGCGAGGATCTGCGCGACCTTGCGGCGGCCCATGCCGGCCCAGCGGCCGAGGTCCTGCTGGGTGAACGGCACCCGGACGAGGACGCCCTCCTCGGTCACGCCGTCCGGGCGCTCCCGCTTGACCGGGGAGCCGAACCGCGCCGCCAGCCGCAGGAGCCGGCCGGCGAGGCGGCGCTCGGGGTCGTCGGGGAAGTGCGCGACGCGCAGCTCGTTGGCGTCGCGGAGCCGCTCGGCGAGGACGGCGGCGACGGCCCACACCGCGCCGGGCTCGGCGTCCAGGACGCCGCGGAAGCGCGCGGCGGGCAGCACGACGGCCTCGACCCGGGTCAGCGCCTCGGCGTTGGCGTGCCGGACGCCGCCGTCCACCGCCTCCAGCTCCCCGACCAGGTCGCCCGGCCCGAGGACGTCGAGGATCGCGACGTCGCCGTCCCGGTCCACCCACACCTTCACCGCCCCGGAGCGCAGGACGAAGACCTGGGACGCGCGGGTGTGCTCGCGCGTGAGGAACGCCCCGGGCCGGATCACCACCGGGGCGCCCGCCCGCCGCAGGGCCTCCCGGGCGCGGGGGGTCAGCGCGTCCCAGAACCGGGTGGTGTGCATCTCGCCTCCTCACCGGACCCGCATCCGGCCGGGCCGCGGCCTTTCATGATCGGGTGCCTCGCGGTCCAGTGAACGCGGCCCCGCGCGGACCGACCAGGTCGTCCGTCACATGTCGAGGGATCTCTCGGAGGCGAGGAGGCCGTCGAGGGCGCGGACGCGCCGGCCGCAGTCCGCGGCCGCGGCCTGGTCGCCGAGGGCCAGGTGGGATTCGCGCAGCAGTTCCAGCGCCCGCCGCAGCCCCCGCTGGTCGTCGGTGTCGCGGCGGATGGCGATCTCGGCGGTGACGTGCTCCACCGCGCGGTCGTGCTCGCCGAGCAGCTGGGACGCGCGGGCCATGGTGCGCAGGGCCTGGGCCTGCTCGCGGGTGGCGCCGAGCTCGGCGGCGAGGTCGCCGGCGCGCCGCCCGGTGGCCAGGGCCTCGCCGGCGCGGCCGAGGTCGAGGTGGATGGCGGCGAGGTGGACGAGCCCGACGGCCTCGCTGTGCCGGTCGCCGACCTCGCCGAGGATCCGCAGCGCCTCCACCTCCCGCTCCAGGGCCTCCTCGGGGCGGCCGGCGCGGCGCAGCACGGCGGCGAGCGTGTCCATGCCGACGCCGAGGCCGTACCAGTCGCCGCCGGACTCGCGGAGGCCGAGCGCCTGCCGCGCGGCGCGCTCGGCGTCCTCGGGCAGGCCGAGCGCCGAGTACGTGCGGGCCAGGCTGCCGAGCGTGCCGGCCATTCCGCCCCGCGCGCCGAGGCGGTGCCACAGGTCCAGCGCCTCCAGGCCGAGGATGAACGCCTCCTGGTGGCGTCCGAGGCGACGCATCACCACCGAGAGGTGCTCCAGGTCGTGGGCCTCGCCGTGCTGGTCGCCGATCTCCCTGCGGATCTCCAGGGCGCGCAGGAGGTGCTCGCGGGCCTCGCGGTACCGGCCGAGGCGCCAGTGGACGATCCCGATCTGCGCGAGCGTCTCGGCCTCGCCGTGCCGGTCGCTGGTGTCGCGGTGCAGCCGCAGCGCCTGCCCGCAGTAGGTGAACGCCTCGGCGAACCGCGTCGCCTCGCACATGAGCATGCCGAGGGTGGTCAGCGCGCGCGCCTCGCCGTGGCGGGCACCCAGGGCGCGGTAGGTGTGGAGCGCCTGTTCGGCGTCCTGCTGCGCCAGGTCCCGCAGACCGAGCGCGGCGTTCATCCGCGCCAGCTCCGTCAGCGCCTGCGCGGCGCCGTGCATGTCGGCGAGTTCCTGCCGGATGGCCAGCGCCTCAAGGGCGTGGGAGACCGCGCCGTGGACGTTCCCTTGGCGGCGGTGCACCTGGGCCACGGTGAGCAGGGTCTCGGCGACGCCCGGCTGGTCTTCCGTCCGGCGGCGGACGCCGAGCGCCTTCGCGGCGTGGTCCAAGGCCGTCTCGTAGGCGCCGAGGCCCAGGTGCGCCCGGGCCAGGATGTCGTGGCCCTTGGCCGTTCCCGCGTCGTCTCGCAGTTCCCCGTGGACGGCGAGGGAGCGCCGCGCGTGGTCGATCGCCGTCGGGTAGCGGCCCAGCACCACATGTACGTGGGCGAGGGTGGCGAGCGCGGCGGCCTCCCCGTAGAGGTCGGGCGGGTCGACGGCCCGGAAGCCGCGCCGCGCGTCCTCCCCGTACCCGATGGCCTGGACGGAGTCGCCCACCCCGAAGTGCGCCATCGCCAGGTTGTGGAGCATGACGGCCGCGGCCGCCCAGTCCTCCTCGCTGCGGGCGGCGTGCAGGCCTGCCTGGTGGACGGCGATGGCGTCCTCGCTGTAGCGGCGGAACTCCTGGAAGTCGAACAGCGCGTCGGCGAGCTCCCAGCACGTCCGGTGCAGGCCGAGCCGGGCGGCCTGGTGCACCGCGGCGACCAGGTTGCGCCGCTCGGCCTCGAACCAGGCGAGCCCGGCGGCGCGCTCGGCGGCGGTGGAGGCGCGGTGCCGCCCCTCGACCGCGTGGGCCCTCGGCCGGGACCGCCGCGCCAGGGCGTCCCCCGCCGCGCGCGCCTCCGCGAGGTAGGAGGCCAGCAGCCGCCGCTGCGCCGCCTGGAGCTCGCCGTCGGAGTCCTCGCGCAGTCCCCTCTCCCGCGCGAATTCGCGTAGCAGGTCGTGCATCCGGTAGCGGTCCGGCCCCACGTCGTGCACCAGGTACGCCTGGCGGAGCCCCTCCAGGCATTCGCGCGCCTCGTCGACCGAGCCGTCCTGCAAGGCGGCGAGGGCGGTGGGCGTGAAGTCGGGGCCTGCGACGAGGCCGAGCCTGCGGAACGCCTCGCGCTGCCCGCGGCCCAGGCTCCGGTAGGCGACGTCGAACGTCGGGCTGAGGACGGCCAGCAGCGCCGTCCCGGACGTGCCGGGCGCCGCGCCGTCGCCCAGGCCCGCCCCCGCGAGGCCCGGCCCGTACAGCGCGGCGTCCTGCACGTCCCGGGCGGCCAGCTCCCGGACGGTCCCGGCGATCGACTCGCCGGGGTTCTCGGCCAGCCGGCCGGCCATGACGCCGAGCGCGAGCGGCAGGTGGCCGCATTCGCGGGCGAGCCGCTCGACCGCCTTGTCCTCCTCGCGGAGGCGGGGGTCGCCCGGGCCGAGGACGTTGGAGATGAGGTCCACGGCCTCCTGCGTCGCCATCTCCCGCAGCTCCAGCGTCCGGACGTCGGCGCCTTCGAGCAGGGCCGGCAGCCGCCGCCGGCTCGTCACGACCACCAGCCCGGAGGCCATCGCCGCCAGCAGCGGCCTGATCTGCTCTGGCCGCGCGGCGTTGTCGAGGATCAGCAGCATCCGGCGGTCGCCGAGCAGCGACCGGCACTGCGCCGCCAGCTCCGCCTGCGTCCGCGGGACCTGGTCGCCCGGCACGCCCGCCGCGCGCAGCACCTGCCCCATGGCCTCCGCCGGGGTGACGGGGCTGCGGGACGTGCCGCGCAGGTCGGTGAACAGGACGCCGTCGGGGAAGCGGTCGGCGACCCGGTGCGCCCAGTGCAGCGCCAGCGTGGTCTTGCCGACGCCCGCCATCCCCTGGACGACGACCGCGCGCGGCCACACCGACTGGCCGACCAGCAGGTCGAGCTTGCCCAGGCTGACCGCGCGGCCGGCGAAGTAGGGGTTGTCGGCGGGGAGCCGCACGGCGGGCGGCCCGGCCGGGGTCTCCAGGCGCACCGGTTCGCGCGCCGCGATCCCGGCGCCGGCGTCCCGGCCCGCCGCGTCCCCCGGCGACCGCTCGGGCTCGGCGGCCGGCCACTCGTCCCCCCAGGGGCTCGCGGCGCGGCGGAGCCGTTCGAGGTCGAGGACGGTCAGCGGGCGGGCCCGCTGGTCGAGGATCCCCTTCGCCCGCCACGACCGGAACCACCGCACCAGCGTCTCGCGGGAGATCCCCGCCCAGTTCGCCAGCTCCGCCTGGCTGAGCCGCAGGGGGATCCGCGTCCCCTGGCCGGCGGCGGGCTCGCCGAACCGGTGCGCCAGCTCCAGCAGGTGGTAGGCGAGCCGCTGGGGATGGTCCGCGGCCCGCACCGCGTGCCGGCGGCCCCCGTAGGTGACGCTCTCGGAGATCGCGTGCATCATCGCCTCGGCGACCTGCGGGCTCGCCGCCAGCAGGCTGCGGAACTTGCCGCGGTCCACGCGCAGCGCCGTCACGTGGTCCAGCGCGGCGACCGTGCCGCGCTGCGGGTGCCCCCACGGCGCGAGGACGCCGACCAGGTCCCCCGCGCCGAACAGCTCGATGATCGACTCGTCGCCGTCGCTGGAGTCCACGAACTCCTTGGCCACCGCGTTGCTCGCGGACCGCGGCGACGCCTTGAACACCACGTAGACGGCCGGCGCGACCGTCCCCTGGTGGCAGAGCATGCCGCCGGGCGGGATGTCGGTGCGCCGGCCCATGGCGCGCAGCGCCTGCCGGTCGGTGGGGGCGAGCCGCTCCCAGAAGCTGCCCGGCCGGACGCCCGGACCGTCACCGATCATGCGGTCACCCTCCCGCCATCGCCGCCGCCAGCGTCCAGAACAGGAACAGCACCGCGGTCGCCGCCGACCAGGCGACGGCCTGCCAGGACAGCTCCCCGCAGCGGTGCGCCGCCGACAGCAGGCGGCGCAGTTCCGCGTCGCGGACCCGCTCGTCCAGCGCGACCGCCGAACCGAACGGCGTCCACGGCACACCCGGGTCGACGGGCGACCCGGTGCGGCCGCGGACCTCGCCGAGCACGGCCAGCAGCGTCCGCCGCGACCGCACCGCGTATCCGGTGGAGACGGCGAACGCGCCGGCGAGCACCGGCAGCAGCGCCAGCGCGGCGAGTCCCGGCGGGCCCGCCGCCAGCCGGGAGACGGTCCCGACCAGGACGAGGGCGAGGACCACGGCCGCGACGGCGGAGTCCCTGCCGCACAGCCGGACCAGCGTGCAGGCCTGCCCGAGGAGGTCCTCCGGCCGCTCCTTGTCCGGTCCGGGACGGAATGCGGTCACCAACGCCTCACCGTCCTTTCGGGGGGTCGAACCTGATCTTCCAGTTCCCATGGTGCGGCCGGGAAGGGGAGAAGTCCGTCCGGCAGCGCACGGTTCGGCTGAGTCTGGTGACTCATTTCCGGCACGCCCCCGGGTCGCGGCAGAGGGCGGGCCCCGATGAGGGAGGATGGTCTTCGAACGACCGACGGGGAGGACGCATGACCTACACCGGGAACGTCGAGGCCGGCGGGCGTCCCGACGTCCGCGAACTGCCCGGGCTGCGGGTGACGAAGGTGGCGGTCGGCCCGTACGACAACAACGCCTACCTCCTGCGCTGCACCGCCACCGGCGAGCAGCTGCTCATCGACGCGGCGAACGAGGCGCCCCGGCTGCTGGAGCTCATCGGCGACGGGCCCCTCGCGCGGATCGTCACCACGCACCGCCACGAGGACCACTGGATGGCGCTGAGCGAGGTCGTGCGGGCCACCGGCGCGCCGGTGGTCGCCCACCCGCGCGACGCCGGCCCCCTCCCCGAGCCGGTCGCCGAGCCCGTCGAGCACGGCGACACCGTCACGGTGGGCCAGGCGTCCCTCGACGTCATCCACCTGCGCGGCCACACGCCCGGCTCGATCGCGCTGCTCTACGACGCGGGCGGCGAACTGGCCGACCGCCCGCACCTGTTCACCGGCGACAGCCTGTTCCCCGGCGGGGTCGGCAACACCTGGGGCGACCCGACGCGCTTCAAGCAGCTGCTCTCGGACGTGGAGGAGCGCGTCTTCGACCGCCTGCCCGACGCCACCTGGTTCTACCCGGGCCACGGCAAGGACTCCACGCTCGGCCGGGAGCGGCCCTCGCTCCCGGAGTGGCGCGCCCGCGGCTGGTGACGCTCCCGGCCCGGTCCGGAACAAGCGGTGCGGGGTGTTCGTTTGCCCCAACACACTTCCGGCCCGAGCCCATGGAGTCGACCATCCCCCAACCCGACGAGGCCGACCCGGGACCCGCGCTGCGCTATCCCGCGGGCTCCCTCGTGCTGGTCGCCGGCCTGCCGGGCGCCGGCAAGAGCACCCTGCTGAACCGCCTGTACGGACTGCGCGGCGACGAGACGGCCCCGGTGCGCGCCGGGGACGTCCGGGTCATCGACTCCCGCCAGTCCCGCAACTGGTGGGCCAGGTTCCTCGGGCCGCTGCCCGTCCGGCTGCGGACCCCGATCGTGCACGCCACCCACGTCTGGCGCATCGCCCGCGCGGTCCGCGCCGGGCACGGCGTCGTCGCCCACACCCGCGGCACCTGGCCGCACATCCTGCACTGCTTCGCGTGGCTGGCCCGCCGCCGCGGCGGGCGGCTGCACCTGATCCTCATCGACGTCGAGCCGGAGACCGCCCGCGCCGGCCAGTACGCCCGCGGCCGGGTCGTCACCTCCACCACGTTCGCCCGCCACTGCCGCCGCTGGAACCCGCTGATCGCCCGCGCTCGCGAGGGCGGCCCGCTGCCGCCCGCCGCCGGGGTCGTCGTCCTCGACCGCGACGCCGCCGACAAGCTCCAGGCCATCCGCTTCAGCTGAACCCCCGAACCGGCGGACGGGCCCCCTCTGGTCGTGGGCCAAGGGGCGGAGGGGGCGTGTGGGTAGGGTCGGGAGGAGTCGAGACGACGAGAGGCGGCAGCATGGCGCAGCAGGTACGCGGGGTCGTCGCACCCGGCAAGGGACAGCCGGTGCGGATCGAGACGATCGTCGTTCCGGACCCGGGCCCCGGGGAGGCGGTCGTCCAGGTCCAGGCGTGCGGGGTCTGCCACACCGACCTCCACTACCGCGAGGGCGGCATCAACGACGAGTTCCCGTTCCTGCTCGGGCACGAGGCCGCCGGGGTCGTCGAGTCGGTGGGCGAGGGGGTGACCGAGGTCGCGCCGGGCGACTTCGTGGTCCTCAACTGGCGCGCGGTGTGCGGGCAGTGCCGCGCCTGCACGCGCGGACGCCCCTGGTACTGCTTCGACACGCACAACGCGAAGCAGAAGATGACCCTCGAGGACGGGACCGAGCTGTCGCCCGCGCTCGGCATCGGCGCGTTCGCCGACAAGACCCTCGTCGCGGCCGGGCAGTGCACGCGGGTCGACCCCGCGGCGCGGCCCGAGGTCGCCGGGCTGCTCGGGTGCGGCGTGATGGCGGGGCTCGGCGCCGCGATCAACACCGGCGGGGTCGGGCGCGGCGACTCGGTCGCGGTCATCGGCTGCGGCGGCGTCGGCGCGGCGGCCGTGCTCGGCGCCCGGCTGGCCGGCGCCGCCCGGATCATCGCGGTGGACCTGGACGAGCGCAAGCTCGCCACCGCCTCCTCGCTCGGCGCCACGCACACCGTCGACGGCGGGAAGCAGGACGTGGTCGAGACGGTGCGGGAGCTGACCGGCGGGTTCGGCGCCGACGTCGTCATCGACGCGGTCGGCCGCCCGGAGACCTACGAGCAGGCCTTCTACGCCCGCGACCTCGCCGGGACGGTGGTCCTGGTCGGGGTGCCGACCCCCGAGATGAGGCTGGAGCTGCCGCTGCTGGACGTCTTCGGGCGCGGCGGATCGCTCAAGTCGTCCTGGTACGGCGACTGCCTGCCGTCCCGCGACTTCCCCATGCTCATCGACCTGTACCTGCAGGGCCGCCTCGACCTGGACGCCTTCGTCTCCGAGACGATCGAGCTGGACGGCGTCGAGGCCGCGTTCGAGAAGATGCACCGCGGCGACGTGCTGCGCTCGGTGGTGGTGCTCTGATGGCGGCCCGCATCGACCACGTCGTCACGTCCGGGACGTTCTCGCTGGACGGCGGCACCTGGGACGTCGACAACAACGTCTGGATCGTCGGGGACGACAGCGAGGCGGTCGTCATCGACGCCGCGCACGACGCCGAGGCGATCGCCGCGGCGGTCGGCGGCCGGCGGCTGGTGGCGATCGTGTCCACGCACGGGCACGACGACCACATCGACGCGGCGCCCGCCCTGCGGGCCCGCACGGGCGCGCCGATCCTGCTGCACCCGGACGACCTGATGCTGTGGAAGCAGAGGCATCCGGACACCTCGCCCGACGGCGACCTTTCCGACGGGCAGGTCATCACGGTCGCGGGCACGGACCTCACCGTCCTGCACACGCCCGGCCACAGCCCCGGGGCGGTGTGCCTGCACGCGCCCGGCCTCGCGACCGTCTTCTCCGGCGACACCCTGTTCAGCGGCGGACCGGGCGCCACGGGCCGGTCCTTCTCCGACTTCCCGACGATCATCGCCTCGATCCGGGAGCGGCTGCTGACGCTCCCGCCGGAGACGACCGTGCGCACCGGGCACGGCGACTCCACCACCATCGCGGCGGAGGCCCCGCATCTGGAGGAATGGATAGCCCGGGGCCACTGACCGGGATAGTGTCCCCGGTGGCGGGCGGTCGTCCAGAGCCGGGAGGGTGCGATGCGGGGCAGGGCACCGCTGGCGCTCCTGCTCTGCGGGGCCGTCGCGGGGTGCGGCCAGAGCGCGCGCGGCGCGGACGTGCCGCCGCCGGTCGCGCCCCCCGCGTCGGCTCCCACCGCGAGCTCGCCTCCCGCCGCTCCGGTCCCCACGGCCGCGCCTGACAGGGCCGTGCCGCTCGGACGGGTCCGGGGGTGGCGCATCACCACCTATTACACGGCGCTGGAGAGTCTCTACCACGGCGCCCGCAAGCCGGTGCGCGGCTGCGCCCGCTTCCACTGCTCGCACGGGAAGACCCCGCTCGGCTCGTTCCCGAAGGACTTCCTCAAGGTCGTCCAGACCGAGGGCAGCGGGCGCATCACCGAGGGGCCGCAGGCGGGCCGGTACCTGAACTGGTCGCACAGCGTCGGCTTCTGGCTGGACGACACCACCCGCGACTCGCGCGGGCGACCGCTGCGGCCGTGGGCGTCGGCGGCGGCCGACAAGTCCGTCCTGGCGCGGGGGCAGCGGTTCGCGATCGTCGACTGCGGCAGGGACGGCAACGGCCGCCCGATCGAGGACGAGGTGTGCGCGGCGTTCCGGAAGGCGAACTGGACGGTCACCGACCTGTTCCGCCCCGGATACGGCGGCGAGAACCACGCCGACGTCTACATCGGCGAGGAGAAGGGCCCGCGGCTGGCCGAGTCGCCGTTCTACACGACGCTGAGCGGCGCCACCCTCGGGCCGTCCTAGCCCGGTCGCGCCCTGGAAGCGCCTAGGACGGGACGCGCTCGACCGGGCGAGGCGAGGCCAGGCGGGTCGCCTGCGTCCGGCCCCGCAGGGTGACCTCCTCGCCGAGCGACCAGTGCGCCGCCTCGTCCGGCCCCGCCCGGGCGACGAGCGAGCCCGCCGCCAGCACGCGCTCGGGGGTCGTCTTGGCCAGGTCGGTGAGGCGGGCCGCCTCGTTCACCGGGTCGCCGATCACGGTGTACTCGAACCGCTCCTCCGCGCCGATGTGCCCGGCGACGGCCTCCCCCGCCGAGACGCCGACGGCGGCGCGCAGCGCCGGGACGTCCGCGCCCAGCCGGCGGGCCAGTTCGCGGGACGCGGCGAGCGCGCGGGCGGGCGCGCCGTCCAGCGGGAGCGGCGCCCCGAAGATCGCCAGCGCGGCGTCGCCCTCGAACTTGTTGATCCAGCCGCCGTGGCGGCCGACCACCTCGACGACCACGGCGAAGAAGTCGTTCAGCAGCCGGACGACCTCGGCGGGCGGCCGGTCGGCCGCGAGCCGGGTGGAGCCGATGATGTCCACGAAGATCACCGCGACCTCGCGCAGCTCGCCGCCGAGGTCGATGCCGCGCTCCACCGCGACGCGCGCGACGTCCGCGCCGACCTGGCGGCCGAACAGGTCGCGCAGCCGCTCGTGCTCGCGCAGCCCGGCGGCCATGTGGTTGAACCCGGCCTGGAGCAGCCCGACCTCGCTGGCGTCGTAGACGGGGACCTCCACGTCCAGGTCGCCGCGCTCGATCCGGGCGAGGCCGAGCCGCACCGACTCGACCGGGTCCGCGATGGCGCGGGCGGCGCCGTAGGTGATGCCGAACCCGACGACCAGCGCGATGCCGCCGAGCGCGAGGACCGCGACGGCGAACTCCCGCACGGTGATCCTCGCGATGAGGAACGAGCCGACCGCGAGGGTGATCAGTCCGAGGATCGGGACGGCGGTCCCGAGGCCCCAGGCCAGCACCGAGCGGGCGACGACGCCGGGCAGCCCGGTCCGGCGCGGCATCTCGCTGCGCAGCGCCGTGGTCACCGCGCGCCGCAGCAGCCGCTCGGTCAGCAGGTAGACGACCGTGCAGGTGGTGAGGCCGCCGAGCAGGCTCGTCAGGCCCAGCTTGACGGCGAGCAGGCCGGAGAAGGGGGCGTTGATGACGACCCAGCCGACCGTCCCGATCCCCCAGAGCGTCAGGTGCAGGGCCATCAGCCGCAGCGGCCCGTACAGCAGCAGCGAGCGCTCGTGCCTGTCGGGCTCGTCGTGCCGCTCGACCAGGCGCCGGACGCGGCGGAAGAACCGCTCGCCGAGCAGGAGGCCGACCGGCACCGCCGCGGTGACGTAGACGGTGAAGACGACCAGGTTGACGAACCGGAGCCGCTCGGACACCGCGCCGACGGGGTTGGGGACGACGACGGCGAACGCGAGCACGACCAGCGCCCCGCCGAGGTTCGCCAGCCCGGTGGAGATCCGCACCAGCACCCTGGCCCGGTGGGCGATCTGCGCCCGGGTGTCGTCCGGGGCGCCGTCGATCAGCCGCCACAGGGGACCGAGCAGGCTCCCCGGGCGGCGCCTGGTCCGCGGAGCGGGCCTCGCCCGTTCGGTCCTCATGAGCGAGGAGGTTATCCGGTCGGATCCCCACGGACTCCACCGCCGGCGAGCGACCTCGGCGAGGGATTGCTCACTCAGGTGCGGATCGGCTCCAGGAGCCGGTGCGGGTTGCGCAGGAGCATGCTGACCGGGTCGGTGCGGCGGCGGACGCCGGGCCCGGCGTGGATCTCCAGTTCCTCCGGCCCGACGTGCGTCCCGCACGCCGCGCACTGCCCGTCCGGACCGATCTGGGTGCCGCAGGCGAGGTGGACGAAGACGCGGCACGGCTCGGCGGACAGGTGGTCCTCGGCCCAGCGGGCGAGGGTGTGGACCACGGGCCACAGCTCCTTGCCCATCTCCGTCAGCACGTAGTCGTGGCCGTCCTTGATCAGAACGCCGGCGTCGACGAGCGACTGGAGCCGCGCTGACAGCACCGCACGGGGGATGTCCAGGTGGACGAGGAAGTCGCTGAAGCGGCGGACGCCGTAGAAGGCGTCCCGGACGATGAGCAGCGTCCAGCGCTCCCCCACGACCTCCAGCGCACGGGCCAGCGAGCAGTCCTGCGCCGCGTAGTCCTTGCCGAGTGCCATGCCCACCACAGTACCCGCCCGGGGGTTCATTGATTGAACTCACTCGTGCTACGGTCACCCCATTCGGTTCGTTCAATGAACTCGGGAGACCGCATGACGACTCTGGCGACCCCCCTCGCCGCGCGCAGAGCGCCGGGCACCGCCGCCGCGCTGGCGCTGCCCGCCGCCGCCACCCTGCTCGCCCTGATGAACTACTGCGCCCCCGCGGCGACGCTGGCCGACACCGCGCGCGGGCTGCGCGCCGGGGCGACCGCGCAGATCTGGCTGATGAGCTCGATCAGCCTCGGGCTCGCGGCGGCGCTGCTCGCCGCCGGCAGCCTCGCCGACGACCACGGCCGCAAGCGCACGTTCGTGGCCGGCGCGGCGGCGCTCGCCGTCTCCAGCGTCGCGTGCGCGCTCGCGCCCAACGCCGCGGTGTTCATCGCGGGCCGCGTCGCGCAGGGCGCGGCCAGCGCCGCCCTCCTGGTGACCGGGCTCGGCATCATCGGCGCATCGTTCGCGGCGGGGCCGTCGCGGGCGCGGGCCACCGGCATGTGGGGCGCGATGGTCGGCCTCGGCATCGCGCTCGGCCCCATCGCGGCGGCCGTGCTGACCTCGGCAGGGGGCTGGCGGCTCTGGTACTGGGCCACGGTCGCCGCGTCCGTGCTGCTCGCGGCTGCGGCGTCCCGCGCGCTCACCGAGTCGCGGGCGGACCGCCCGCGCGGCGTGGACCTGCCGGGCCTTTCCACCATGAGCCTCGGCGTCGCGGCGCTGGTGGCCGCGATCACCTGGGGCCGCGCCGGCTGGACGGCCCCGGGCGTCCTCGCGCTGTTCGCCGCCGCGGCGGTCCTGCTGGCCGCGTTCGTCCTCGTCGAGTCGCGGCGCCGGGAGCCGATGGTCGATCTGGGGCTGTTCCGGCGGCCGGCGTTCCTGCTGTCGGTGACCGGGGCGCTCGTCACCGGGCTCGCCGTGATCGGCGTCATGACCTACCTGGCGACGATGATGAGCCTGGTGATGGGCCTGTCGCCCGTCGCGGCGGCGCTGGTGCTGGCGATCTGGTCCGCGCTGTCGTTCCTCGTCGCCCTGCAGGCGCACCGCCTGCCGGCGCACCTCCCGGTCCGGCGCCTGCTGGCCGCCGGGTTCGCGCTCGCCGCCGTCAGCGAGTTCGCGATGGCGGACCTGGCGCCGGGCGCGCACTGGTGGCGGCTCGTCCCCGGCCTGGCCGTCGCGGGCGTCGCGAGCGGCCTGACCAACGCGATGCTCGCCCGGCTGGCCGTGGAGAGCGTCCCCGCCGACCGCGCGAGCATGGGGGCCGGCGCCAACAACACCGCCCGCTACATCGGGGCGTCGCTGGGCGTGGCGATCGTCGGGGCCATCGCGACCGGCTCGGGGCACGACCCGGCCTCGCTGGCGCACGGCACGAACGTCGCGATGGTCGTCTCGGCCGCCACCGCCCTCGGCTACGCCGTCCTCGCCCTGGTGATCCGGGAGCGTGCCCGCCGAGGCTAGGCGAGCTCCTCGATGAAGGCGGCCAGCTGCGTCAGGTTCCGGCACTCGTACATGGGGAGCAGCTCGCCGTAGCGGGAGGCGGCGGAGTCGCCGGTGTCCCACTGGGCGCGCGGCTCGGGGTTGAGCCAGTACGCGTGCCGGGCCCGGTCCACCATCGACCGCACGATCGGCAGGGACAGCTCGCCGTAGTTGGAGCGGGCGTCCCCGAGGATCAGCAGCGACGTCCTCGGGGTGACGGCGTCGCGGTACCTGTCGTCGAACACCTTGAAGGCGTGGCCGTAGTTGGACCGGCCGGTGATCCACACGAGGTCGGCCTCGGCGGCGAGGCGGGTCATCGCGTCGGTGACGTCCGCGCCCGGCGCGAAGTACTTGGTGATCTCGTCGGTGGCGTCGATGAAGGCGAACGCGCGGACCTTGCTGAACTGCTCCCGCAGCGCGAACGTGAGCAGCAGCGTGAAGTGCGCGAACGCCGACACCGAGTCGCTGGCGTCGCACAGCACGACCAGCTCGGGCCGGTGCGGGCGGCGGGGCCGGTGGTGGGTGGTCAGCGGCACTCCCCCGCTGGCCAGGGACGCGCGGACCGTCCGGCGGAAGTCGAGCCGGCCGCGCCGCCCGTGCCGCTGCCGCTGCACGAGCCGGGACGCCAGCTTGCGCGCCAGCGGATACACCTCGCGGCGCAGCGCCTCCATCTCGGCGCGGGTCGCGCCGGCGAAGTCGAGCCGCTCCAGCGGCGGCCGGACGGCGATGCGGGCGGTGCGCTCGACGCCGGTGTCCTCGGCGATGCGGCGCCGCACCTCGCCCGCGACGAGGTCGGAGAACCGGGCGATGCGGTCGCGGAAGGTCCGGCGCGCGACGCGCTCGGCCATGCCGCCCCGCTCCCGCCCGGTCAGGACCGCCTCCAGCAGCCGCGCCATCAGCGTCTCCGGCGACAGCGCGCTCAGCACGCCCGAGGAGAACCACGACTCCTGCCCCGGCGTCCGGCCGTATTCGGCGACGGCGAGCCGGGCGAACTGCCGCAGCCCGGCGTCGTCCCCGGCGAGCAGGAGGTCGGCCAGCTCGGCGCGGCGCCGCTGGACCTGCGGGTCGAGCGCGGCCGGGACGGGACGCCCGTCGTCGTCCACCGTCCGGGCCGGGCCGTCGTCGTCCCGCACCGCTCCCGCCCCGTCCCCCACGGCCGCCGGGAACCACAGGTCGAAGAGCGTGTCGAACGTGGGGCGGTGCTGGGGCCTCTTGACGACCGTCGCGGCGTAGGCGGCGCGCACCGACTCGCGGTCGAGCAGGTCGACGGCCTGCAGGGCGCGCACCGCGTCCAGCCCCTCGGCGACCGACACCGGCAGCCCGGCCCGCCGCAGCTCCGCGACGAACCCGGTGTGCCGGTCGACGAGTGAGGCCATGTCAGCCGCGCAGCCCGAGTTCCTTGGCGGCGCGCTCCTGGTCGGAGACGTGCTTGAGGACGACGCCGAGCGTGCGGCCCACGGCGGCCTCGTCCAGGTCGTCCAGGCCGAGGGCGAGCAGGGTGCGCGCCCAGTCGACGGTCTCCGCGATCGACGGCGCCTTCTTGATCTCCAGGTCGCGCAGCGTGCCGACGGTGCGGACGAGCTGCTCGGCCAGCTCCGCCTCGATGCCCGGCACCTGCGCGAGGACGATGTCGCGCTCCCGTTCGGGCGCCGGGTAGTCCAGGTGGAGGTAGAGGCAGCGGCGCTTGAGCGCCTCCGACAGCTCCCGCGCCGCGTTCGAGGTGATCAGCACGAACGGCCGGCGGACCGCCGACACCGTCCCGAGCTCGGGGATCGTCACCTGGAAGTCCGACAGGACCTCCAGCAGCATGCCCTCGACCTCGACGTCGGCCTTGTCCGCCTCGTCGATGAGCAGGACGGTCGGGTCGCTGCGCCGGATAGCCGCCAGCAGCGGCCGCTCCAACAGGAACTCCTCGGAGAAGATGTCGTCGTGGGTCTCCTGCCAGGCGCGGTCCGACGGTGCGGCCTGGATCGCGAGGAGCTGCTTCTTGTAGTTGAACTCGTAGAGCGCGCGGGCCTCGTCCAGGCCCTCGTAGCACTGGAGCCGGATCAGCTCCGCGCCGGTCGACGCCGCCACGGCCTTCGCCAGCTCCGTCTTGCCGACGCCCGCGGGCCCCTCCACCAGCAGCGGCTTGCCGAGCGCCTGGGCGAGGAACACCGTCGTGGCGATCGACTCGTCCGCGAGATAGCGGACCTCGGCGAGCCTGCGCCCCACATCGGCGGGCGAGGCGAACATCGCGTCGGTCATCCCTTGCCCTTCCGCGCGGCGGCCTTCTTGTAGGTCTGGTTGGTCCCGGCGAAGACGAGCGACGCCTTGTCCTCGCTGAGCGCGACGCCCCAGTAGGACGCGGTCTTGGGGTCGCCGCCGTTCCACGAGAAGCGGAACTTGCCGCCCCCTTCGGGGATGGCCGTGCCGCTCCACAGCTTCTGCCGGCCCCGCACCCACACGCCGCTCCCGTCGGCCTTGAACTGGAAGTAGTCCTTGGCCGCGCCGACCCAGACTCCCACCAGCGGCTTCACGTCGGCGGGCTGCACCGCCGGCAGTGGCGCCAGCGTGGTGGGCGGCGCGGACGGGGCCGCGTCCGCGGCCTCCTTCTCGCCGCCGCAGCCCGCGAGGGCCAGCCCGGCCGCGGCGGCGCAGGCGGCGAGGACGGTCGAACGGGCCCGCACTGTCACGGAGACCTCCGGATTTCCTGGGACAAGAGCGGAATCCTACCCGCGCGTCCGCTCATCCCTGAGGGGTAGCCCGCACATGGCACCGAGGGGTGACGCCCCCGCCCGGTGGATCCGCCTATAACGGTGTCATGACGACCCCACGACTGCCGCGCGAGGACCTCACGGCGGCCATGGCGGCCCGGCGCGAGTTGGGGCCCGACTACGACGACGCCTTCATCGAGACGGTCGTCGAACGCATCGAGGAGACCCTCGACGCCCGCGCGGCCGCCGCGCCGCGCCGCCAGCGCGCCGCCCGGGCACCCGAACCCCGCCGCGGCGAGCGGGATCACAGCCTCGCCCTGGCGATACTGTCGCTGCTCGCCGCCATCCCGCTCAGCGCGATCGGCGTCGTCAACGCCGGCCTCCCTGGCCTCATCTTCGCCCTCGCGGGCATCGTCCTAATCAATTTCATCTACAACCGGCGCTAGCCCAGGGGACGACCCCTGGAACCCCCGTCACGAGCCGTCGCTCAGGTCCACTCCAAGAGCGTGATGGGGTGGCACGTCCAAGAGCGTTGGACGTGCACGGTTCCCACCCTCTTGGACTGGGCCTTCGCCGGGGTGCGGGCAGGCGCGTGGAGCGAGTGCAGCGAGCGCAACGCGCATGCCCGCCGACGCAGGCGACCGCAGCGACGCCGCACCAGCCGCCACAGGCACGGCGACCGCAACGGCGGCGTGAGGATCGCCTGCGTCGCAACGGGGGTTCCAGGGGGTCGCCCCCCTGGGCCAGCACTAGTCTCTCGGGAGGCCCAGGATGCGTTCGCCGATGATGTTGAGCTGCACTTCCGTGGTGCCGCCGTAGATGGTCATCGCTCGGCTGAACAGCATCGCGCGGCCCACGATGCCGCTCTCGGCCATCGGGACCTCGGTGGCGGCGGCCGTGCCCTGCGCCGCCCAGCAGTAGTCGGCGACGTCCTGGTTGAACTGGACGCCGAGCAGCTTGCGGACGCTGGCCTCCGCGCCCGGCTCCACGCCGTTCAGCTGCTTGAGCGTGGTGCGCAGGCCCAGCAGGTCGATCGACTGGCCCTGGGCGACGAGCCTGCCGACCTCGGCGGCCGCGACCGCGTCGAGCTTCCGGTCCGCGAAGAACCGCAGCAGCTCGGGGACGCCCATGCCGAGGCCGCCGCCGGTGGACAGCGACACCCGCTCGTTCGACAGGGTGTTGCGCGCGACCTGCCAGCCCCGGTTCACCTCGCCCACCACGCGGTCGTCGGGGACGAAGACGCCGTCCAGGAAGACCTCGTTGAACAGGGCGTCACCGGTCAGCTCCCGCAGCGGGCGGACGTCCACGCCCTCGGACTTCATGTCCACGAGGAAGTAGGTGATGCCGTCGTGCTTCGCGGCGGACGGGTCGGTGCGGGCGATGCAGAAGCCCCACTCGGCGTGGTGGGCGAGCGACGTCCAGATCTTCTGTCCGGTCAGCTTCCAGCCGCCCTCGACCCGCTCGGCCTTCATCGACAGCGAGGCCAGGTCCGAGCCGGCTCCCGGCTCGGAGAACAGCTGGCACCACACGATCTTCCCGCGCAGCGTCGGCCGCAGGAACCGCTCCTTCTGCTCCTCGGTCCCGTAGCGGACGAGCGAGGGCACCAGCCAGGCGCCGATCCCGAGGTTCGGGGTCTTGACCTTGGCGGCCCGCAGCTCCTGCTGGATGAGGATCTGCTCGACCGGCCCGGCCTCGCGCCCCCACGGCCTGGGGAAGTGCGGGACGGTCCAGCCCTCGTCGCCGAGGCGCTCGGCCAGGGCGTCCCGGTCCTCGACCGCGGCAAGCTCGGCGATCTCGGCGCGGATCCGCTCGCGCAGCGGCTGGGCGTCCTCGTCCAGCTCCAGCACGACCTCGCGGCGCCCGCCGGCCAGCGCCAGCTCGGCGACCTTGGCGGCCCAGCCCTTGGACGGGCCGAGCAGCGCCCGCAGCGTCAGCGCGCGGCGCAGGTAGACGTGGGCGTCGTGCTCCCAGGTGAAGCCGATGCCGCCGAGGATCTGGATGGCATCGCGGGCGGTCTGCACGCCCGCGTCCAGCGCGATGACGGCCGAGACGGCGGTGGCGAACCCCGCTTCCTCGGTTCCCTCGTCCAGGGCGCGGGCCGCGTCCCAGGCGGCGGCGCGGGCCTGCTCCAGCGCGATCAGGCTGCGGGCGGCCTTGTGCTTGACGCCCTGGAACTGCCCGATCGGGCGGCCGAACTGCTCGCGGACCTTGGCGTACTCGGCGGCGGTGCCGACCAGCCATCCGGCGAGGCCCGCGGCCTCGGCGCCGAACAGCGCGGCCGCCAGGTCCTTCACCCGGCCGGTGGTGAGGCCGTCCAGGACGCGGTCGGCGGCCACGGCGGCGCCGGAGACCTCGACGGACGCGACGCGGCGGACCCGGTCGAGGCTCGGCACCGGGGTGACGGCGAGGTCGGCGGCGTCCACCGCGACCCACTGCTCGCCGTCGTCCACGGCGACCGGCAGGACCAGCACGTCGGCGAGCGCGGCGCCGAGGACCGCGGCCGCCGTCCCCGACACCACGAGCGAGTCGCCGTCGCGGCGGCCGGTCAGCTCGCCGTCCAGCGCGACGGCCGCCGTCCGAGACCCGTCGGCGAGGCCCGGGAGCAGCTCGGCGCGCAGCTTGGCGTTGCTGGAGGCGTCGATGACCGTGCTGGCGAGCACGGTCGGCAGGAACGGCCCGGGCGCCGCGGCGCGGCCCAGCTCCTCCAGCACGACCGACAGCTCCAGCAGGCCGAAGCCCTGGCCGCCGTGCTCCTCGTCCAGGTGCAGGCCCAGCAGGCCCTGTTCGGCGAGGGCCGGCCAGAAGCCGGGCCTGGTCTCCTCGTCCGCGTCCAGCGCGGCCCGGACGGCCGCCGCCGGAATGTTGCGCTCGGCGAAGCCGCGCACCGATTCGGCGAGCGCCTCGTGCTCCTCGGTCAGCCCGATGGCCATGCGTCAACCCTCTCTCGACCGTTTTGACCGAGATTCTAGAACAGCATTCGGATGTTGTGGGGACGCGGCCCCGCTCTCACTTCTCGCGTGTCGCGCCGGTCTCCGCCTCGGCGGCGGGCTCCGCCTTCGGGAGCGGCTCCCGGGAGACCCTGGGACCGGCGGCGAGGCTGGCGACCGTGGTGGCGACCAGGGTCCCGGCGATCACGGCCAGGGACAGCCAGGTCGGGACGTCCGGCGCCCACCCGACCCCGTACTCGTGCAGCGCGTGCAGGATCAGCTTGACGCCGATGAAGCCGAGGATGAACGCCAGCCCGTGCGCGAGGTAGACGAGCCGGTCGGTGAGGCCGCCGAGCAGGAAGTACAGCTGGACGAGGCCCATCAGCGCGAACGCGTTGGCGGTGAAGACCAGGTAGGGCTCGGTCGTCAGCCCGAAGATCGCGGGGATGGAGTCCAGCGCGAACAGCACGTCGGTGGAGCCGATCGCGATCATGACGATGGCCATCGGGGTGAGCATCCGGCGCCCGTTCCGGCGGGTGAGGAACCGGCTGCCGTCGTACTCCTCCGACGTCGGGATGACGCGCTTGGCCCACCGCAGCAGCGCGTTCTCCTTGAACTCGTCCTCGTCCCCGCCGCGCACCAGGCCGATCGCCGTCCACACGAGGACCGCGCCGAAGATGAAGAAGACCCAGGTGAAGGTCGCGATGGCGGCGGCGCCGACGGCGATGAACGCGCCGCGCAGCAGCAGCGCGATCACGATGCCCGCCATCAGCACGGTGTGCTGGGCGTGCTTCGGCACCGCGAACCGGGCGAGGATCACCATGAACACGAAGAGGTTGTCGACGCTGAGGCTCTTCTCGGTGACGAAGCCGCCCGCGTACTGCGCGGCGTACTCGCCGCCGTAGAACGCCCAGACGCCGAGGCCGAACAGCACGGCGAGGCCGATGTAGACCGCCGACCAGAACGCGGCGCGGCGGGTGGTGAACTCCCGCGTGTCGTTGCGATGGATCAGGAACAGGTCGGCCGCGATGATCGCAAGGATCACCGCGATGGTGGCGCCCCAGACGAGGGGGGATACCGACAACGTGAACACCTCCGGCGGACATGAGACGAGCGCCGGAGGTCTCTCCCGCCCTGGGATCGGCACGGGCCGCGGAACCCGGGCCGGCATGGGCCGACCGTATTGACGAGAACCGCGCGCAGGGATACTCCCCTCCGCTTACCTGCTTCAACGCGGCCCGCACCGGGGCGGTTCCCCCGCCCCGCGATTTTTCCGGCCCCGGTCCGAACCGGGGCGCCGGAGGCCGCGTCTAAGGACCGGTCAGCTCCAGGTACAGCTCCGCGAGCTGGTCGACGGCGTCGTCCTCGCCGGGCAGCAGCGCCGACCGGTGGGCGGCGGCCGCGCCCAGCCGCGCCGCGAGGGCCGGGTCGTCCAGGACGCGGCTCACCGCACGCCCGAGCGCCTCGGCGTCGTTCGGCGGCACCAGCAGCGCCGCGTCGGACTCCGGCCCCTGCAGCAGCGGGCCCCCCTCGGACCGCTCCTGCGCGCCCAGCATGCCGGGGATCCCGCCGACGCGGGTCGCGACCAGCGGCCGGCCCGCCCGCAGGATCTCCTGGACGACCAGCGGCTGCCCCTCCCACACGCTCGGCACGACCGCGACGTCGCAGGCGGCGAACAGCCCGGCCACGTCGGAGCGGCGGCCGAGCAGCCGGACGGGCAGGTCCTCGGCCTCGATCCGGGCGCGCAGCTCGTCCTCCAGCGGCCCGTCGCCGGCGATCGCGACGAGCGGCGGCGGGGTGCGTCCCGCCCACACCGCCGCGGCGTCAAGCAGCGTCGGCAGGCCCTTCTGCGCGGCGAGCCGGCCGACGGTGACGACCAGGGGCCGCTCCCCCGCGCCCAGCTCCGCCCGCACGTCGGCGCGGACGGCCGGGCCCGGCTGCGCCTGCGGCGCGGGCGCCGGGACGATCGCGTGCCCGACCGACCGGGCGCCCAGGGCCCGCATCCGGTCCTCGAGATCGGGCGAGACGCCGAGGACGCGGGTGGCGCCGCGCGCGACGACGCGCTCCAGCAGCCCGTAGACCGCGGCCGTCATGCCGCCGGTGATGACGGCGTTGTGCAGCGTGACGACCAGCGGCGGGCCGCCCCGCGCGAACCGCAGCGGGCCCGGCACGACGCGCGCGCACGCCGCCGCCGCGAGCGCCCCGGCGCGCAGGCCGTGGGCGTG
>NZ_JBEUPD010000045.1:0-63382 GCF_040492135.1 Actinomadura sp. NPDC000600 | reverse complement strand
TCCGCCGGGACCCGCACGTCCTCCAGGATCACCTGCCGGGTCGGGGACCCCTTGATCCCCAGCTTGCGCTCCTTGGGCCCGAACGACACCCCCGCATCGGCCTCGGCGTCCACCACGAACGCCGAGATCCCCCGCGCCCCCGCACCCGGATCGGTCACCGCCATCACCGTGTAGAACCGCGACACCCCCGCGTTGGTGATCCACATCTTGGTGCCGTTCAGCACCCACCCGTCGCCCTCGCGCACCGCACGCGTCTTCATCCCCGCCGCGTCCGACCCCGCATCGGCCTCCGACAACGCGTAGGAGAACATCGCCTCGCCCCGCGCCACCGGCCCCAGGAACCGCTCCTTCAGCTCCGCCGACCCCGCCAGCAGCACCGGCACCGTCCCCAGCTTGTTCACCGCCGGGATCAACGACGAGGACGCGCACACCCGCGCCACCTCCTCGATCACGACCACCGTCGCCAGCGCATCGGCCCCCGCACCCCCGTACGATTCGGGCACGTGCACCGCGTGCAGATCGTTGGCCACCAGCGCGTCCAACGCCTCCTGCGGGAACCGCGACTCCTCGTCCACCTCCGCCGCGAAAGGAGCGATCTTGGCCTCGGCCAGCTCACGCACCGTACGCCGCAGCAGCTCATGCTCCTCGGACGGCGCGTACGTGGGAAAGTCAGCACTCATGCCGCAGATGCTACCGGCCAGTAGGCAGTGGCGGCCGACGCAGGTACCCGCCCGCAGCGGGCACGTAAGTAGGGCCGCTCGTCGGCCAGAGCGAACGGAGAGGAGCAGGCCTTGTCCTACCGGCTGACGGTCATCGGAACCGGTTACCTCGGCGCCACCCACGCGGCGTGCATGGCCGACCTCGGCTTCGAGGTCCTCGGACTCGACGTGGACGCGGAGAAGATCGCGCGGCTCTCGGCCGGCGACCTCCCCGTGTACGAGCCGGGGCTCGAGCCCGTGCTGCGCCGGGGGCTGGAGACCGGGCGGCTGCGCTTCACCACGTCCTACGAGGAGGTCGCGGAGTTCGGCGACGTCCACTTCCTGTGCGTCGGCACCCCGCAGAAGGCCGGGGAGTACGCCGCCGACCTCACCTACGTCGACGACGCGATCGCGTCGCTGGCGCCGCTGCTGGAGCGGCCCTGCCTGGTCGTCGGCAAGTCGACCGTGCCGGTCGGGACGGCCGCGCGGCTGGGCGAGGCGCTCGCCAAGGCGGCGCCGGTGGGCGGGGACGCCGTGCTCGCCTGGAACCCCGAGTTCCTGCGCGAGGGCTTCGCCGTCCAGGACACCCTGCACCCCGACCGGATCGTGGCCGGGCTGCCCGCCGACCAGGGCGCCGCCGAGCACGCCGAGAAGGTGCTCCGCGAGATCTACCGGACGATGATCGCCGAGGGGGTGCCCTTCATCACGGCCGACTTCCCCACCGCCGAGCTGGTCAAGGTGTCGGCGAACGCGTTCCTCGCCACCAAGATCTCCTTCATCAACGCGATGGCCGAGGTGTGCGAGGCCGCGCACGCGGACGTGACGAAGCTCTCTGAGGCGCTGTCCTACGACGACCGGATCGGCGGGAAGTTCCTGGGCTCGGGGCTGGGGTTCGGCGGCGGCTGCCTGCCGAAGGACATCCGGGCGTTCATGGCCCGGGCGGGCGAGCTCGGCGCCGACCAGGCGCTCACCTTCCTGCGCGAGGTCGACGAGATCAACATCCGCCGCCGGATCCGGATGGTGGACCTCGCCCGGCAGCTGCTCGGCGGCTCCTTCGCCGGGCGTACGGTCGGCGTCCTCGGCGCCGCGTTCAAGCCCAACTCCGACGACGTGCGCGACTCCCCCGCGCTGGACGTGGCCGCGTCCATCCGCGCCCAGGGCGCCAGGGTGACCGTCTACGACCCGCAGGCCATGCGGAACGCGCGCCGCGCCCACCCGACGCTGGAGTACGGCGACTCGGCGATGTCCGCCGTCCGGGACGCGCACGCCGTCCTGCTGCTGACCGAGTGGGCGGAGTTCCGGGACATGAACCCCGCAACCGTCGCCGAGGCCGTCGCCGAGCGCAACATCGTGGACGGGCGCAACGCGCTCGACCCCGAGCGGTGGCGCGCGGCCGGGTGGAACTACCGGGCGCTGGGGCGTCCGTGACGGGGAACTAAAGCGGCCGGAGGCGGTGTTGTGGCGGGCATGAGCGCTGACTTCGCCGACCCGGACGTGATCACCCGCCTGCTGGACGAGTCGAGGACGTGGGCCTTCGTCGGGCTCGGGGACGCCCCCTCGCGGGAGGTCTACAACCAGGCCCGGCTGCTGCAGCGGCGCGGGAAGCGGATCATCCCGGTGCATCCGGAGGCGCGGGAGGTGCTCGGCGAGAAGGGGTACGCCTCCCTCGCCGACGTCCCGGACGCCTCCGAGGTGGACGTGGTGGGCGTCTACCGCCGCGCCGAGCACGCCGGGCAGGCGGTGGACGAGGCGATCGCGGCGGGCGCGAAGGCCGTGTGGCTGCCGCTCCAGGTGGTCGACGAGGCGGCGGCCCGGCGCGCCAGGGACGCCGGGCTCGACGTCGTCATGGACCGCTGCCCCGCCGTCGAGTGGTCCCTGCGCCACTGACGGCCCCGGGCCGGCCTCGACGGGCCCCGGCGGCGCCGGGAGTCCCTCAGAGCCGCTCTCGCAGCCGCGCGCCCTTCGCCTTGGCCTGACCGTAGAGGTCCTGCTGGAAGACCGTCATCTTGGCTCGCAGGTCCTCGTCGGAGGCGGCCAGGATCCGGACGGCCAGCAGCCCGGCGTTGCGGGCCGCGCCGACCGCGACCGTCGCGACCGGGACGCCCGCGGGCATTTGCACGATCGAGAGCAGCGAGTCCATGCCGTCCAGGTACTTCAGCGGGACGGGCACGCCGATCACCGGCAGCGGCGTCACCGAGGCCAGCATGCCCGGCAGGTGCGCGGCGCCGCCCGCCCCCGCGATGATCACGCGGAGGCCGCGGGCCGCCGCGTCCTCCCCGTAGGCGATCATGTCGTGCGGCATGCGGTGCGCGGACACCACGTCGGCCTCGTAGGGGACGCCGAACTCCTCCAGCGCCTGGGCCGCGGCCTCCATCACGGGCCAGTCCGAGTCGCTGCCCATCACCACGCCGACGACCGGGGCGTTCACGCGTGCCTCCCGTTGATCTCGCTCACTGGTGTCCTCATCGCGCGCGGTCCTTCATGGCGGGACCCCACCGCAGGTAGTCGGCGGCGTGCCGGGCGCGCTCGCGGACCTCGGCGAGGTCCGCGCCGAGCGCGGTCACATGCCCGATCTTGCGTCCCGGGCGGGACTCCTTGCCGTACATGTGCACCTTGACGCCCGGGTCGTGGGCCATCACGTGGATGTAGCGGGGGTAGACCTCCGGGTCGTCGCCGCCGAGCACGTTGGCCATGACCGCGTACGGGGCGGTGGGCTCGGTGGAGCCGAGCGGCAGGTCGAGGACGGCCCGCAGGTGCTGCTCGAACTGCGAGGTCCGGGCGCCCTCGATCGTCCAGTGCCCGGAGTTGTGCGGGCGCATGGCGAGCTCGTTCACCAGCAGCCCGCCCTCGGTCTCGAACAGCTCCACGGCGAGGAGGCCCACGACGCCCAGCTCCTCCGCGACGCGGAGGGCGAGGCTCTGCGCCTCGGCGGCCAGGTCCTTCGAGAGGCCGGGCGCGGGCGAGATCACCTCGACGCAGATCCCGCCCTCCTGGACGGTCTCCACGATCGGGTACGCGGCGCCCTGGCCGTAGGGGGAGCGCGCGACGAGCGCGGCCAGCTCGCGCCGGAAGGGGACGTGCTCCTCCACCAGGAGGTCGACGCCCTCGGCCTGCAGCCGGTCGGCGACGCGGGCCTCCTCCGGGTCGCCGGCCACCCAGACGCCCTTGCCGTCGTAGCCGCCGCGCGTGGACTTCAGGACCAGCGGCCAGCCGTGCTCGCGGCCGAACGCCTCCAGGAACGCCGCCGGGTCGGGCGACGGGACGGGCGCGTAGGCGGGGCAGGGGACGCCGAGGCCGCTCAGCCGCTCGCGCATGACGAGCTTGTCCTGGGCGTGCGCGAGCGCGGCCGACCCGGGCCGGCACGGGACGCCCGCGGCCTCCAGCTTCTGGATGTGCGGCCCCGGGACGTGCTCGTGGTCGAAGGTGACCACGTCGCAGCCCTGGGCGAAGGCCAGCAGATCGTCGAGGGCGCGGTCGTTGCCGACCCGCGCGTCCGAGACGACCTTGGCGGCCGAGTCGTCCGGCGCTCCGGCGAGCACGCGCAGCGGTACGCCGAGCGCGATCGCGGCCTGCTGGGTCATCCGGGCGAGCTGCCCGCCGCCCGCCATCCCGACCACGGGCATGTCACGAACCTTCACGTCGAAAGGCTATCGGGCGGCCGGGCCGAACGAATCACGCGGCGCCCGCGTCGAAGGTGTGTGGGACCCTCGGCAGTGGGCACGGGACAATGGGCACCGAACGGGGGGTGGCCGTGAAAGCTTCGTGTTCCAGCGTCCCAGGCGCCGCGGGCGTCTATCCTCGTTGTTCCTCCCCGCAAGCCCGGAAGGACGGATCCCCTTCGTGAGCCTGGTCGCCAAAATCCACCGGCGGTTCGCGCACCTCGTGCGGGAGCTGGCCCAGTTCGGCAGCGTGGGCGCCATCGCGTTCGTGATCACGTTCGCGATCGGCAACGGCCTGCACACCGGCATGGGGGTGGGCCCGCTCACGTCCAACGGCGTCGCCACGGTGATCGCGACGACGTTCTCCTACCTGGCGAACCGCTACTGGACGTTCCGGCACCGCGACCGCACCGGCCTCGGCCGCGAGTACGTGCTGTTCTTCGCGCTGAACGGCGTCGGACTGGTGATCACCGAGCTGTTCATCGGCTTCTCGCACTACGTCCTCGGCCTCGACGGCGCGGTGTTCTACAACCTCGCGCTGGTCGTCGGCACCGGGGTGGCGACCCTGTTCCGCTTCTGGTCGTACAAGAAGTGGGTGTTCCTGCCGGCGAGCGCCCCGCCCGTCGACCCGGCCTCCGGGCTGCCCGAGGCGCCCTCGGACGACCTCACCGGCGAGCCCGCCGCGGAGCCCGCCGCAGGGGGCCCCGGTGCGACCCGCGCGCCGGAGGGCGGTCCCGCCCCGGCGCCCCGGCTCCTGCACCCCCTCGACCGCGCCGCCGAGGACTACGCCGAGATCTGAGCTCCCGCCCGGGGCGTCCGGCCGCTCGACGTGAAGCGTGGGGCCCCGTCTCCCCGCGTCGGGGCCTCCCCGCGTCAGGCGGGCCCCATGACCACGCGTTCGGCGGCCAGGCGGACCTCTGCGGCCTGGCGCAGGAAGACCCCGAAGACCGCGGGCCGGGAGTGCAGGAGCTCGAGGCGCCCGCCGTCCACCACCGCCAGCGAGCGGGCGAGGTAGAGGCCGAGGCCGGTGCCGTGGCCGCCGGAGACGCTGCGCTCGAAGATGCGGGGCTCCAGCCCCGCCGGGATGCCCTCGCCCTCGTCGCCGACCTCGACCACCACCGAGCTCGCGCCCGGCTTGGTGTGGATGGTCACGGTGCCGGCGCCGTGCACGAGCGAGTTCTCCAGGAGCGTGGCGACGATCTGCGAGAAGCCCTCGGGGTGGGTCATGCCGACCAGGCCCTGCTCGCCGATGATCCGCACGTCCCGGCCGGCCTTGCGGAAGCTCGGCCGCCACTCCTCGACCTGCTGGGCGATGATCTCGTCGATCGGGGACGGGACGGCGCCGCCGGTCCGGTCGTGCCGGGCGCGGGCGAGCAGCTGCTCGACGACCGCGACGAGCCGCTCGGCCTGCGCGACCGCCGCCGCGCCCTCCTCCCGGACGACGTCGGGGTAGTCGGCGGCCTCGATCATCTCCTCAAGCCGCATGGACAGCGCGGTCAGCGGGGTGCGGAGCTGGTGGCTGGCGTCGGCCGCGAACTCGCGGCTGGCGACCAGCAGGTCGGTGATGCGGACGGCGCTGCGGTCCAGCACCTCGGCGACCCGGTCGACCTCGGGGATGCCGTAGCGGCGCGGGCGCGGCCGGGCGTTTCCGCTGCCGAGCCGGTCGGCGGTCTCGGCGAGGTCGACCAGCGGCAGCGTCAGCTTGCGGGCCTGCACCATCGCCAGGCCGACGGTGACGGCGACGCAGAGCAGGGCCAGGCTGCCGACCAGCAGGAGCAGCCGCAGCGCGGCGTCGCGGACCTGCGCCTCGGGGCGCGACACGCGCACCCTGACCCGGCCGTGGGTGGCGGTCGCCGACAGGACGGGCCCGCGCGCGGGCGGCCCGGCGGTGACGGTCCGGCCGTCCGGCAGTGTGATCGACACGTGCCGGCCCGGGTACTCCCGGGCCAGGACCGTGCCGGTGACGGGCTGGTGCGCCTCCAGGCTGTAGCCGACGCCGCCGGCGATGGAGGACGCCTCCCGGTCGAGCGACCGGCCGGCCTCCTCGTACACGAGCTTGTGGGCGGCGTAGGCGAGGGGTATGCCGAGCAGGAGCAGCGCGACCACCGCCACCGCGAGCGTCGACAGGAGCAGTCGGCGCCTCATGGGGGCTCCTTCGAGGGTGGGGCCGCGGAGCGTGCGGCACTCGCCCCGGAGGCCTCTCGGGAAGGCCCCCGGCGTCCCGCACGACCGCGGCGGCCGGTGCTAGTCGCCGCGCTCGAACCGGAAGCCGACGCCCCGCACCGTGGTGATGTAGCGGGGACTGCCGGCATCGTCGCCGAGCTTGCGGCGCAGCCAGGAAATATGCATGTCGAGGGTCTTCGTGGAACCCCACCAGTTGGTGTCCCACACCTCGCGCATGATCTGTTCGCGGGTCACGACCTTGCCCGCGTCGCGCACGAGGACGCGCAGCAGGTCGAACTCCTTGGTGGTGAGCTGCAACTCCTGGTCGCCCATCCAGGCACGGCGCGACTCGGCGTCGATCCGCACGCCCTGGACGATCGGGGTCTCGGTGCTGCCCCGGCGCAGCAGGGCGCGCACCCGCGCGAGCAGCTCCGCCAGCCGGAACGGCTTGGTCACGTAGTCGTCGGCGCCGGCGTCCAGCCCGACGACGGTGTCGACCTCGTCGGCCCGGGCGGTCAGGATCAGGATGGGCACGCCGTGCCCCTCGGCCCGCACCCGGCGGGCCACCTCAAGGCCGTCCAGCTCGGGCAGGCCGAGATCAAGGACGATCAGGTCCACGCCGCCCCCGAGCGCCCGCTCCAGCGCCTGTGGGCCGTCGGGGCTGACTTCGACGGTGTACCCCTCGCGACGCAGCGCGCGGGCGAGAGGCTCGGAGATGGACGTGTCGTCCTCGGCGAGCAGTACTGAGGTCATGAACCGATCGTATGACCAAACTTGACCATTGCCCGGCTCCCGCCGCGCTCTTGACCTGCGGTTTGCCACTCGTAGTACAACAACGAACACGGTTTTGCCGACGCGTCGCGGATGTGGCCCTAGTCACGTCCCCAGGCGGGGGCGGCCGCCAGGTCGAGGACCGCTGCCGAGGCCCCCGGCAGCGCCACCGCCACCGATCCGGAATCGCCGAAGCTGACCGATTCGATGCGAATCGCCGGATCCGAGGCGAGCAGGAGCCGTGGGGCCGCCCCGCCGGGACCGGGCATCGGGAGCAGGACGGGCCCCTCGCCGAGGTTCGCCGCCACGCACACCGGGCCGCGCCGCAAGGCCAGCGCGCGCACCGCCTCGCCCGCCGCCCCGCCGGCCTCCTCGCCTCCCGCCTCGCCGTGCGTCTCGCCGCCCGCCTCGCCGTGCGTCTCGACCTTCACGGCGGTCAGCCGGGGGTCGTTCAACTCGGGCCGGGAGCGGCGCAGAGCGATCAGGTCGCGGTGCCATTCGAGCAGGTCGCGGTGCGGGGGCCGGTCCGGTTCGGCCCAGTCGAGCACCGAGCGCCGGAACGTGTCCACAGCCTGTGGATCGGGGACCTCGCCGCTCCAGCCGTGCCGGGAGAACTCGCGCCGCCGCCCCTCGCTGACCGCGCGCGCCAGTTCCGGATCCTGGTGGTCAGTGAAATAGCACCACGGGGTCGACGCGCCCCATTCCTCGCCCATGAAGAGCATGGGCGTGAACGGCCCGAGCAGCAGCAGCGCCGCGCCGGCTTTCAGCAGCCCGGGGGACGGCACAAGGGCTCCTATGCGGTCGCCCGCCGCGCGGTTGCCGACTTGGTCGTGGTTCTGCAGGAAGCCGAGGAATCTGTGCGCGGGCGTTTCCCTGACATTGACCGGGCGGCCGTGGTGCCGCCCCCTATAGGTCGACATGGTCCCGTCGTGGACGAAGGCCTTGGTGAAGGCCTTCTCCAGCGTTTCCAGGGAGCCGAAGTCGCAGTAATATCCCTGCCTCTCACCGGTGAGCGCGGCGTGCAGCGCGTGGTGGAAGTCGTCGCTCCATTGGGCGTCCAGACCGTATCCGCCGGCTTCCCGGGACGTCACCAGGCGCGGGTCGTTCAGGTCCGATTCGGCGATGAGGAAAAGGTCCCTGCCGAGGTGAGCGGAAAGCGCCGACACGGCGCGTCCCAGCTCTTCCAGGATGTGCACCGCACTGTGGTCGGTGAAGGCGTGGACGGCGTCGAGGCGCAGCCCGTCCAGGTGGTAGTCGCGCAGCCACATCAGCGCGTTCTGGACGACGAATGCGCGGACTTCGTCCGATCCCTCCTGGTCGAAGTTCACGGCGTCGCCCCAAGGCGTGGCGTGGGCGCTCGTGAAATACGGGCCGTAGCTTCCCAGGCGATTCCCGTCCGGCCCGAGGTGGTTGTAGACGACGTCCAGGACGACGGCCAGACCGCGGGCATGGGCGGCGTCCACGAAGCGCTTCAACCCGTCCGGGCCGCCGTACGGCTCGTGCGGCGCCCATAGGTGCACCCCGTCGTAACCCCACCCGTGCCGGCCGGGGAAGGACGCGACCGGCAGCAGCTCCACCGCGTCTATGCCGAGCGCCACCAGGTGGTCGAGACGCTCCACCGCCGCGTCGAACGTGCCCTCGGGCGTGAACGTCCCCACATGCATCTCGTAGAGGACGCTGCCGGCGAGCGGGCGGCCGTGCCAGTGCTGGTCGGTCCACGCGAACCGTCCGTGGTCGTAGAGGCGGCTGCGGCCATGGACGCCCTCGGGCTGCCAAGGGGAACGCGGGTCGGGCAGCACTTCGTCGGCCTCGTCCAGGACGAACCCGTAGTCGGTCCCGTGGGAGGCGTCCGCGACCTCGGCCTCCCACCACCCCGAGGGCCGCGCCTCCATGGGGTGCCGGGCGCCGCCGGCCACGACGTCCACGCGGCCGGCGGCGGGTGCCCACACCTCGAAACGGGCGCTCACCGATCGATCTCCCGGGGGACGAGCAGCGCGACGGGAAGGTGCTCGAACAAGCGCGAGGCGTCCAGGATCGGGCCCATGTGCGTGCAGCCCGTCAGGACGTCCCGCCAGCCCTGGCGGCGCACGTCCACGCGGGTTCCCTTCCAGCCGCCGCGGCGCTCCAGGCCCACGGGGAGCCGGGTGGCGAGCGCGACGGCCTCGCCCCGGGCGAACCCCACGACGTGCTCGGCGGCGGGCCCGCGCGCGGTGACCGGCTCGTGCCGGGAGCCGGGGCCGAACCACTCCGGATGGGACCGGCGCAGCCGCAGCACCCGCGACGTGACCAGCAGCTTCTCGTCGTCGACCTCCTTCGGCTGCCGGCCGGTGTCGAGCCGGAACAGGTGCTCGCGGCGCCGCCCGTAGTCGACGGGCCGCCGGTTGTCGGGGTCGACCAGCGACAGGCCGGTCATCTCGCAGCCCTGGTAGACGTCGGGGACGCCCGGCATCGCCAGCTGGACGAGCTTCTGGCCGAGCGTGTTCACGCGGGCGTAGGGGGCCAGCTTCGCGACGAACGACGTCATGTCGGTCACGAGGTCGGGGTCGGCCAGGACGCCCCGCGCGTACTCCAGGACGGCCTCCTCGTACTCGGGATCCTGTTCGGCCCAGGAGGTGCGCGTCTTGGCCTCCCGCATCGCCTTGGTGAGGAACTCCTCCAGCCTGCCGATGGTGAGCGGCCAGGCACCGACGAGCGTCTGCCAGAGCAGGTACTCAAGGTCCGGCTCCAAGGGGGACGTGCCGGGGCCCCAGGTCCGCCACCGGTCCACGGCTTCGACCCACTCGCCGGGCAGTTCCGACAGCACGGCCAGCCAGGCGCGCACGTCCTCCTCGCGCTTGGTGTCGTGCGTGGAGAGCGTGGTCATCGTCAACGGCCAGTCGCGGGCGAGCCGTATGCAGAAGGCATGGAACTCAGGCTCGCCGACGCTGAACCGCCCTGGCGCGCCGCCGACCTCGTTCAGGGCGGCCATGCGGTTCCACCGGTAGAAGGCCGTGTCCTCCACGCCCTTGGCGGCCAGCGGAGACGACGTCTGCTGGAACCGGACGATGAACTCGGCGTCGGTGCGCTCGCCGCGTCCGAGGGCCAGGTCCACGATGGTTTCCAGGTCGCCGTGCATTTCCTCTGGCAAGTGCGCGCGTGCGCGGCGGGCGGCCTCGTCCACGACGTCCACGGCCTGCTGGGGTGCGTCCTCCCCAGGCACGACGTACGCGCGGTAGACGGGCATGGCGACCAGCAGCTCGACCAGAGCCCGTTCCAGGCCGGGGCGGCGCTCGCCCACCACCCGGTGGAGGACGCGCTGGAGCCGCTCGATCTCGGGCTTGAGGCTGTGCGTCGCGGCGTGCATCCGGGCGTCGCGCTCGACCTCCTCGAACTCGGCCGGGTTGCCCGTGAGCGACACGTAGTAGTCGGTCAGCGGCTTCTCCCCGGCCGGGTCGACGAACAGCCCGCCGATCATGCCGAGCGCGTCGTAGCCGGTGGTGCCCGCGCACGGCCAGTCCGCCGGCAGCCGCTCCTCCCCCTCGGTGATCTTCTCGACGAGCAGCCGGCGGTCCGGGGCGGCCTCGGCCAGCCGCCGCAGGTAGCCGCGCGGGTCGGCGAGCCCGTCGGGGTGGTCGATGCGCAGCCCGTCCACCAGGCCGTCCCGGACCAGGCTCAGCAGCAGCGCGTGCGTGCGCTCGAAGACCTCCGCGTCCTCCTGCCGCAGCCCGATCAGGCCGGAGATGTCGAAGAAGCGCCGGTAGTTGGGCTCGCCCTCGCCGGGCGGCACGATCCGCCCGCCGCCCGCCTCCCAGTCGACGTCGAACCACCGCGCGAACCGCGACCGCGGCCCCTCCGCCAGGACGTCCGCGAACGGCAGGTTCAGCTCGGGCGGCTCAGGGATCGCCATGTGGTTCGGGACGACGTCCACCAGCACCCGGAGCCCGTGCGCCCGGAACCGGGTCGCCATGGCCCCGAACGCCTCGGGCCCGCCGAGCTCCTCCGACAACCGGGAGTGGTCCACGACGTCGTAGCCGTGCGTGGAACCAGGCGCGGCCTGCAGGATCGGCGACAGGTAGACGTGCGACACGCCGAGGGCCGCCAGGTAGGGGGCCAGCGCGGCGGCCTCGGCGAATCCGAAGTGCTCCTCGGGCGTCCCGCGGAGCTGGAGGCGGTAGGTGCCGGTCGGCGGCACGGGGAGGGCGTCCTCCTCGGGGACGGGTCTGTCGGCCTGTTCGGGTCTGTCCGCCCTTTCGGGCATGTGGTCCTCGGACACGGTTTCCTCGGGGGGTTCGGCGGCGGGAAGCGGTTCCTCGGGGACGGGCTCGGCCTGCGTGTGGGCGTCCGCCTGCGCGGCGTCCGCCTGCCTGAGGTCTACCCACGCGGGGGCTGTATGCGCGTCGTCGTCCATCTGCCCGTCCTGCCTCAGAGCCGGCGGATGACCTGGACGGAGCGAGCGGCGACCGGCACGTTCTCGCGGGCCTTCACGACGGGCGACTCCTCCTCGGCGAGCAGCGGATCGGCGGTGTCCAGCACCTTCATCCACATCTGCCCGTAACGCGCGGGCGGAAGCGTGAACGGCAGGTCCCCCTCGTGGGCGTTGAACAGCAGCAGGAACGAGTCGTCCCTGACCTGCCGTCCGCGCCGGTCCGGCTCCCCTATCGCGTCGCCGTTCAGGAACACGGTCAGCGACTTGTTGAACCCGGCGGACCAGTCCTCGTCGGTCATCTCCACTCCGCCGGGGGTGAACCACACGAGGTCGGGCAGGTCCTCGGGCCGCGTCCCCGCGCGGGTGCGCCTGGAGCCCTCGACGCCGCCGCTGAAGAAGCGCCGCCGGCGGAACACCGGGTGCTCGGTCCGCAGCTCGGAGAGGCGGCGGACGAAGTCGAGCAGCGGGCCGCGCTCGTCGAAGAACGTGTCGTCGCGCAGGCCCGTCCAGTCGACCCAGGACAGCTCGGTGTCCTGGCAGTAGGCGTTGTTGTTGCCGCTCTGCGTCCGGCCGATCTCGTCGCCGTGCAGGAGCATCGGCACGCCCTGCGACAGGAACAGCGTGGCCAGGAAGTTGCGCTTCTGCCGCTCGCGCAACGAGATGATCTCCAGGTCGTCCGTCGCGCCCTCGTGGCCGCAGTTCCACGACCGGTTGTCGTCGGTGCCGTCGCGGTTGCCCTCCCCGTTGGCCTCGTTGTGCTTGCCGTCGTAGGAGACCAGGTCGTGCAGCGTGAAGCCGTCATGGCACGTCACGAAGTTGATCGAGGCGAGCGGGCGGCGGCCGTCGTCGGCGTACAGGTCGGACGAGCCCGTCAGCCGGGACGCGAAGTCGGGCAGCGCGCCCGGCTGCCCGCGCCAGTAGTCGCGCGTCGTGTCGCGGTACTGGCCGTTCCACTCCGTCCACAGCGGCGGGAAGTTGCCGACCTGGTAGCCGCCCTCGCCCACGTCCCACGGCTCGGCGATCAGCTTGACCTGCGAGACCACCGGGTCCTGCTGGACGAGGTCGAAGAACGCCGACAGCCGGTCCACCGCGTGCAGCTCGCGGGCCAGCGTCGCGGCGAGGTCGAAGCGGAACCCGTCCACGTGCATCTCGGTCACCCAGTACCGCAGCGAGTCCATGATCAGCTGCAGGACGTGCGGGCTGCGCATCAGCAGGCTGTTGCCGGTGCCCGTGGTGTCCATGTAGTAGCGGGGGTCGTCCTCCGTGAGCCGGTAGTACGAGGCGTTGTCGATGCCGCGGAACGACAGCGTCGGCCCGAGGTGGTTGCCCTCGGCGGTGTGGTTGTAGACGACGTCCAGGATCACCTCGATCCCGGCCTCGTGCAGCGACTTCACCATCGCCTTGAACTCCAGCACCTGCTCGCCGCGCTGCCCGGACGAGGAGTACTCGTTGTGCGGCGCGAAGAAGCCGATGGTGTTGTAGCCCCAATAGTTGCGCAGCCCGCGGCTCGTCAGCGCGTCGTCGTGGACGAACTGGTGGACGGGCATCAGCTCCACCGCCGTCACCCCGATCGAGCGCAGGTGATCGGTGATCACGGGGTGGCCGAGCGCCGCGTAGGTGCCGCGCAGCGCGGGCGGGATGTCCGGATGCCTGGCGGTGAGCCCCTTGACGTGCGCCTCGTAGATCACCGTCTCGTGGTACGGGGTGCGGGGCGGGCGGTCGTCCCCCCAGTCGAAGTACGGGCTGACGACCACCGACCGCATCGTGTGGGGCGCCGAGTCGGCGTCGTTGCGCGACCACGGGTCGCCGAAGTCGTAGCCGAAGCACGCCTCGTCCCAGTCGACCTGGCCCTCGACGGCCTGGGCGTAGGGGTCCAGCAGCAGCTTCGCGGGGTTGCAGCGCAGGCCGCGCGACGGGTCGTACGGGCCGTGCACCCGGAACCCGTACCGCCGCCCCGGCATGACGCCCGGCAGGTAGGCGTGCCACACGAAGGCGTCCACCTCCGGCAGCGTCAGCCGCGTCTCCTCACCGTCGCCCGCCGGGCCGTCGAACAGGCACAGCTCCACCTTCTCGGCCACCTCGGAGAAGACGGCGAAGTTCGTCCCCGCGCCGTCGAACCGGGCCCCCAGGGGGTAGGCGTCACCCGGCCAAACCTGAGCCAATTGTTCCGCCCTTCGTAAGGGTGCGGCACCGGGGCGCCCGACCGCGCACGTACCGGGGGCCGCACCCGGGATGCCCTTCCCCCTGGGGGATAGATCACACCGATCGGGACCCCACTGGCCAGAACGGACATCGGTGCGTTACGTTAGGGGAGCCTAACCTTAATGAGGGCGCCCTTACCGGCCCCGGTCGGGCACGCTGCGAACAGGACGCCGCGAACAGGACGAGCCGCACGGAAGGTCTCCCACCGGAATGTACGTCTGCATCTGCAACGCCGTCACGGAGGACGACGTCCACGGCTGCATGGCGAGCGGTTGCACGACCGCCAAGGCCGTCAAGGCGGCCTGCGGATTCAAGCCCGGCTGCGGCCTGTGCACCAAGCGCATCCACACGATGGTCAGCGAGTACCGCGCCTCCGCGGCCCTCGCGGACGCCCTGAACGGCGGCCCGCACCCTCTCGCGGCCGTCCCCGAGGCGCCCCTCGACGCCTCCCGGCTCCCGGAGCCCGCACAGGCCATGGGGCAGCGCGCCGACGGCGGCTCCGCGTCCTCGACCGCCGCCTGAGGCCCCCTTCCGCCCCTCCGGTCAGCGCCCCGTTCCGCACGGTGTGCCACGAATCGGGCACGCACCGTGCGGGGTTCGGTACTGTCCCGGATCCGGTCCGGCATGGAAGCATGGGGGCCATGGAAGGCGACAACGACATCATCGCGCTGCTGAACGAGCAGCTCACCGCGGAGCTCACGGCGATCAACCAGTACTTCCTGCACTCCAAGATGCAGGAGAACTGGGGCTTCACCCGCATCGCCAAGCACACCCGCGACGAGTCCTTCGACGAGATGCGGCACGCGGAGCGGCTCACCGACCGGATCCTGTTCCTCGAGGGGCTGCCGAACTACCAGAAGCTCGGCACGCTGCGCATCGGGCAGACCATCGTCGAGCAGCTCAAGGCGGACCTGGAGATCGAGATGGAGGCCGTGGCCCGGCTGCGGCCCGGCATCGAGCTCATGCGCTCGCGCGGCGACGTCACCTCCGCCCGGATCTTCGAGGACATCCTCGCCGACGAGGAGGAGCACATCGACTACCTGGAGACCGAGCTGAGCCTCGTCCAGGCCCTCGGCGAGCAGAACTACCTCCAGCGCCTCACCGACTCGCCCGGCGAGGGCGGCCCGAGCCCCGTCTGAGGCCTACGGCGCCTGCCCGCCGCTCCGGCGCAGCACGTACGGCTGGACGATGCCGAGACCGCGGACCGGGCGCCTGACGATCCGGGTGACCTCGTAGCCCGGCGCCTTCTCCAGGCACGCCGCCAGCTCGGCGTCGATCACCACCGAGCCCGGCCGGGCGAGGGAGGTGAGCCGGGCCGCGAGGTTCACGGTCGTGCCGAACACGTCGCCCATCAGCGGCAGGACGGGCCCGTGGGCGACGCCGACCCGCACGTCCGGGACCTCCGTCTCGTCCTGGATCGCCGACGCCACCGTCAGCGCGATCTCCGCGCCGACCTCCGGCGTCTCCGCGCTGAACAGCACCTCGTCGCCGAGCGTCTTCACCAGCCGGCCTCCGCAGGAGGCGATGATGTCGGCGGCGGTCTCCTCGAACCACTCCACCACCCGGGCGAGCTCGATCTCCTCCAGCTCCCGGCTGACCTGGGTGAAGGAGACCATGTCCGCGAAACCGACCGTGGTCATCGGCCGGCCCGCGGAATCGCCGTTCTCCCGGCTCGCCGCCGCGGCCAGCGCCCGCGTCCCGGCCGCGGCGAGCTGCCGCCGCCAGGCGTGCACCACCAGCGGCTCGAAGTCGCCGATGTGCTTCTCGGCGATGTCGACGACCGTGTCCACGGCCTGCGCGGACGGCGCGTCGTTCAGGTCCTGCGTCAGCATGCTGCGCAGGAGGTTGACCTGCCATTCGGCGAGCCGTGTCATCGTCTGGCCGAACGCCCGGACGAGCCGGATCACTCCGTCCTCGTCCAGGATCCCGTCGTCGACGAGCTTGCGGAGCCGGTCCAGCGCCGCCACGTCGCCCTCGGTGTAGGCGATCGTCTCGTCGGGCATCGACGGGTAGCCGAACGCGCGCCAGATCCGTCCGGCGAAGTCCCGGGAGACCCCGGACTGCCGGACGGCCTCGACGCGGTTGTACCGCAGCTCGCCTCCGAGCAGGAGCTCTTCGATCTCCTTCGGATCCGGCAATCCGGCCGCCATCATCCGCCCCTCAGTCCGCCGCCGCCATGGGCCGTGGCGCCGGCGTCGTGGATCGGTACCCGAACATATCGTCGCAGATCAGCATCAACTTCAGCGGCCGGATGGCGGATCGTCCCGTCCCGTTCATCGGACGTGCACCACATCTCCGGCGCTGACCGCGCGCTCGCCGCCCGGTCCGGCCACCACGAGCCGCCCCGTCTCGTCCACGTCCCGCGCCGTCCCGGCGAGCCGCTCGCCGCCGGGCAGCTCCACCCGCACCTCGCGGCCCAGGGTCGCGCACAGGTCGCGGTACGCGGTACGCAGCCCGCTGCTCTCCGGATCACCGTCGAGCGCCGTCCACTCCCGGTACCAGGTGGCGAACTCGCGGAGGATCGCGCGTAGCAGGGGCGCCCGGTCGCTGAGCGGCGCGCCCTCGATCGCGAGGGACGTCGCGGTCGGCACCGGCAGCTCGTCCTCGCGCAGCCCGACGTTCAGCCCGACCCCGACCACGAGGCCGCCGTCCACCATCTCGGCGAGGATCCCGGCGAGCTTGCGGTCCCCGACCAGCACGTCGTTCGGCCACTTCAGGCGGACGTCCACCGCGACGTCGCCGCCCTCCCCGAGGAACCCCTCCCCCGCCTGCGACCAGGCGGTCATCCGCCGGAGGGCGGTGGCGACCGCCACCCCCGTCAGCAGCGACGCCCAGGCGAACCGCGACTGCGGCACCCGCGGGCGCAGGAGCACGGAGAACGTCAGCCCGGACCGCGGCGGCGCCGTCCAGGTCCGGCCGAGCCTGCCGCGGCCCGCCGTCTGGAGCTCGGTGACCAGCACGGTCCCCTCCGGCGCGCCCTCCCGCGCCCGGTCGGCGAGGTCGGCGTTCGTGGAGCCGGTCTCCTCCACCACGCGGACGTCCCGCCACAGCCCGTCCTCCCGCACGAGCGCGCGCCGCAGCGCGGCCTCGTGCAGCGGCGGCCGGTCCAGGTCCCCATACCGTGAGTCGGTCACACCACCAATCCAACCCCATAACGAGTTCGATCTTGGGACCGGCATCCGGCCGCGGGGAACCCGCTCGTTAGGGTGCCCCCATGGATGGTGTGACGCTGCGGCGCGACGGGCACGTCGCGGAGATCGTGCTGGACCGGCCCGAGGCCCTCAACGCCCTGTCGACCGCGATGGCGCGGCGCCTCGCCGACGTGTGCGCCGAGGTCGCGGCGGACGCCTCGGTCCGCGCGGTGGTGCTCTCCGCCGCCGGCGAGAAGGCGTTCTGCGTGGGCGCCGACCTCAAGGAGCGCAACGGGATGACCGACGAGGAGATCCTCGCGCAGCGCCCCGTCTTCCGCGCCGCGTTCGGCGGCGTCCTGAACCTGCCGCAACCCGTCGTCGCCGCCGTGCACGGCTACGCCCTCGGCGGCGGCTGCGAGTTCGCGCTGTCCGCCGACATCATCGTCGCGGACGAGTCGGCCGTGTTCGGCCTCCCCGAGGTGAGCGTCGGCCTCGTCCCCGGCGGCGGCGGAACCCAGCTCGCGCTGCGCCGCCTCGGCCCCGGCAAGGCCGCCGACCTGGTGTTCACCGGCCGCCGCCTCGGCATCGAGGAGGCCCTCGCCTACGGCCTCGCCGACCGCAGGGTCCCCGCCGGCACCGCCCGCGAGGAGGCCCTCGGCATCGCCGAGGTGATCGCCCGCAACTCCCCCACCGCCGTCCGCGCCGCCAAACGCGCCATGCGCCTGGGCGGCGGCACCGCCCTGGACGCCGCCCTCGACCTCGAAGAGAACGCCTGGCGCACAGTCGCCTTCTCCGCAGACCGCCGCGAGGGAATCGCCGCCTTCAACGAGAAGCGCAAACCCAACTGGCCGTCTTAACCCAGGGGGGCGTGTCTTCCCAGGGGGGCGACCCCCTGGAACCCCCGTTGCGAGCCGGGCGATCCTCACGCCACGGTTTCGGTTCTCGTGCCCGTGCGGGTTTGTTGCGTGGCGCTGCGGTCGCCCGGCTCGGCGGGTCGGGCGACCTCCAGGCGCTAGAGCGCCTTCCGGCCGCCCGACCCGCGGGCCCGCTCAGGTCCACTCCAAGAAGGTTCGGCGTGGCACGTCCAAGAGGGTTTTGGCGGGGGCTCTCAGGTGGGGGGCAGGGGGTCGGGGTGGCCTTTGTGCAGGCGGGGCCATTGGGTGGTGGGGCGGCCGTTGGTGGTGAAGAAGCCGCCGTCCACGGAGCCGGCTCGGGGCCAGGCGGGGGGTGAGTCCTCCCAGTCTTCCTGGCGTCCGTAGACCGTGAGGTCCATCAGCGAGTAGGCGATGTCCATCGCCTCGACGCCACGGCCGTTCGTCCAGTACGTCTCGAACACGCGGTCGCCGTCACGCAGGTAGCACACCAGGTGGAACATGCCGACCTGGCGGCCGGTCAGCAGTGTGTCGGCGGAGTCCCGGGCGGAGTACCAGGGCATGTTCCAGCCCATGAAGTCGCGGTACCGGACGCTCTCCTCGTACGGGCCCTGGCAGAACGTCGCGTAGGTGATCCCGGCGGCGTGCAGGTTGGACAGCTCGCGGACCTGCCCGTTGAAGAACGTGCAGCCCGGGCACTGCTCGGCCGCGGGGCGGCCGGTGAACCACATCATGTAGTACGCGACCAGCTGCCGGCGGCCCTCGAACGTGTCGAGGAGCGTGACGGGGCCGTCCGGGCCGGTCAGCGGGGTCGAGGCGTCCACCTCCACCATCGGCAGGCGGCGGCGGGCCGCCGCGACCGCGTCCCCCGCGCGTGTGTGCGCCTTCTCCCGTACGCGGAGCGCGTCCAGTTCGGCCTGGAACGCGGCCCGGTCGACCACTTCGGGGGTTGGGAGCGTCGTGTCGGTGCTCATGGGCTCTTCCCTTCCTTCCGGTGGACCTTCACACCACCGACGAAGGGCGCCCGCCCCGGATCGACATCGCCGCCGAGTTTTTACCTGGGTGGAGATCAGAGCTCTTGGAGCCGTCCGGTGAGGTAGCGGCGCTCGGGCTCGGTCGGCGCCATTTCCAGCGCCTCCTCGTACGCCGCCTTGGCCTCGGCCTTGCGGCCGGCGCGGCGCAGCAGGTCGGCGCGGGTCGCGGGGAGCAGGTGGTATCCGTCCAGGCGTCCGGACGCGGCGAGTTCCTCGACCAGGGCGAGGCCGGACGGGATGCCCTCGGCCATCGCGACCGCCACCGCGCGGTTGAGATCCACCACCGGGGACGGCGCCAGCCGGGCCAGCGCGCCGTACAGGGCCGCGATCTGCGGCCAGTCGGTGCTCGCCGTGTCCGGCGCGGTGGCATGGCAGGCGGCGATGGCGGCCTGCACCTGGTAGGGCCCGCCGCGCCGCAGGGCGAGCGCCCGGTCGAGCACGGCCACGCCCTCGTCGATGAGGTCCCGGTCCCAGCGGGAGCGGTCCTGGTCCTCCAGCGGGACGAGGACGCCGCCCTCCATGCGCGCGGGTCGGCGGGCCTCGTGCAGCAGCATCAGCGCGAGGAGGCCGCGCGGCTCGGGCTCGGACGGCATGAGCCGGACGAGCACGCGGGCCAGGTGGATCGCCTCTGCGTTCAGCGCCCGGTCCGGGTCCTCCTCGCCGTAGCCCTGGTTGAAGATCAGGTAGAGGACCGCGAGGACGGCCGCGAGCCGTTCGGGGAGCTGCTCGGCGGGCGGCACCCGGTACGGGATGCCGGCCTCCTGGATCTTGCGCTTCGCCCGGACGAGGCGCTGCGCCATCGCGGGCTCGGCCGCCAGCAGCGCCCGGGCGATCTCGGCGGTGCTCAGCCCGGCCAGCGTGCGCAGGGTGAGCGCGACCCGGGCGGGGAACGGCAGCGCCGGATGGCAGCAGGTGAAGATCAGCCTGAGCCGCTCGTCCGGGATGTCCTCCTCCGCGGGCTCCCGCGCGCCGTCCGCCGCGAGCAGGCGCAGCTTGGCCGCGCCCGCGGCGTCGCGGCGCAGCCGGTCGAGCGCGCGGTTGCGGGCCGCCGTCGTGAGCCACGCGCCCGGGCGGCGCGGGACGCCGTCGCGCGGCCAGGTCGCCAGCGCGGCGGCGAACGCGTCCTGCGCGCAGTCCTCGGCCAGGTCCCAGTCCCCGGTCGCCGCGATCAGCGTCGCGACGACCTGGCCCCACTCGTCCCGGTACGCCGCGTCGACCGCCGCGCGCACCGGGTCGCCGGGCGCGGTCACTCCCAGAGGGGGCGGATCTCGACGCTGCCCCGGCGCGCGTAGGGGTGCCCGGCGGCGATCCGGACCGCCTCGTCCAGGCCCGCGCACTCGATGACCATGAAGCCGCCGACGAAGTCCTTGGTCTCGGCGAACGGGCCGTCCGAGACCAGGGTCTCGCCGTCGCGGACGCGGACCGTGGTCGCCTCCGCCACCGGCCGCAGCCGCACGCCGAGCAGCTTGGCTCCGGTCCGCTCCAGATCCGCCAGCCACGCCCGGTGCGCCGGATCGGCCGCGATTTCCTCGTTGCTCGGCGACGCCGACTCGTCGTCGCATATCAGCAGCCCGTACTTCATGCGCTTGATTCTGCCCAGGGGGGCGACCCCCTGGAACCCCCGTCACGAGCCGGGCGATCCTCACGCCACGGTGCGGGTGTGCTGTGCCCGTGCGGGTTGGTGTCGTGTCGCTCCGGTCGTCCGGCTCGACGGGCCGTGCGACCTCCAGGCGCCAGAGCGCCTTCCGGCCCCCCGACCCGCGCCGTCGCTCAAGTCCACTCCAAGAGCGCCACAGCTGGCACATCCAAGAGCGTCAAGGTGTGCACGTCCAAGAGCGTTGGACCAAGAGCGTGGGGTGTGGACGGTTCACACCCTCTTGGACTTGGTGCTCAGCCGGGGCGCGGGCAGGCGCGTGGAGCGAGCGCAGCGAGCGCAACGCGCATGCCCGCCGACGCAGGCGACCGCAGCGACGCCACACAAGCCGCAACAGGCACAGCGACCGCAACGGCGGCGTGAGGATCGCCTGCGTCGCAACGGGGGTTCCAGGGGGTCGCCCCCCCTGGGAAGACACCGTCATCCCGTGTTCTGGAGGCCGGCGGCCACCCCGTTGACGGACAGGAGGAGCAGGTCCTCCAGGTGGGCGCGTTCCGTCTCGTCCTCCACGCCCGCGCGCAGCGCCTTCAGGGCCCGCAACTGGAGGTGGGAGAGGGCGTCCACGTAGGGGTTGCGGAGCTCGACGGCCCGGGAGAGGACCTTGCGGTTCTCCAGCAGGCGGCCGTGGCCGGTGACCGCCAGGACGAGCCGGCGGGTGCGGTCGTACTCGGTCAGGACGGTCTCGGAGAGCTCGGGCCGCTCGCCCAGGGCCAGGTAGCGCTCGGCGATCGCCCGGTCGGACTTGGCGAGGCTCATCTCGGCGTTGTCGAGGAGGGTGTTGAACAGCGGCCACGCCTCGTAGGCCTCGCGAAGCTCGGCGAGGTCGCGGCCGTCGTCCGAGACGGCGGCGAGGCCGCTGCCGAGGCCGTACCAGCCGGGGAGGTTGACGCGGGTCTGCGTCCAGGCGAACACCCAGGGGATGGCGCGCAGGTCCTCCAGGCCGCGGGCGGCCTTGCGGCGGGCCGGGCGGGAGCCGATCCGCAGCTCGGCGATCTCTTCCAGGGGGCTGACCCGGGCGAACCAGAGCGCGAAGTCCTCGGTCTCGATGAGGCTCCGGAACGCGGCCCTGGCCGCCTCGCTGATCTTGTCGGCCAGCGGGCGGAACCGGGCGGCGGCCTCGCGGGCGCGGTCCTGCACGGCGTCGGTCGAGGCGAGCAGGACGGCGCTGGTGACCTGCTCGACGTGCCGCTTGGCGATCTCGGCGTGGCCGTAGCGGGCGAAGATGACCTCGCCCTGCTCGGTGACCTTGAAACGGCCCGCGACCGAGCCCGGCGCCTGCGCGAGGATCGCGCGGTTGGCGGGGCCGCCGCCGCGGCCGAGGGAGCCGCCGCGGCCGTGGAACAGCGTCAGCCTCACGTCGGCCCGGGCCGCCCACGCGGCGAGGGCCTCCTGAGTGTCGTACAGCCGCAGGGTGGCGCTGGTCGGGCCGAGCTGCTTGGCGGAGTCGGAGTAGCCGAGCATGACCTCCAGGCGGCGGCCGGTGTCGTCCAGGCGGCGCCGGACGGCCGGGATCCCCAGCATGCCGTCGAGGACGGACGGCGCGCGCTCCAGGTCCTCGCCCGTCTCGAACAGCGGGATGACGTCCAGGACGGGCGCGCCCTCGCCGAGGGACTCCGCGAGGGCGTGCACGTTCGCGATGTCCTCGGCGGAGCGGGTGAAGGAGACGATGTAGCGGTGGCAGGCGCGGACGCCGAACCGCCGCTGGATCCACGCGATGACCCGCAGCGTCTCCAGGATCTCCTCGGTCATCTCCGAGCGCGCGCCCCCCGAGCGGACCTCCTCGATCGCCTTCTCGTGCAGCTCGGAGTGCTGGCGGACCTCCAGCTCGGCGAGGTGGAAGCCGAACGTCTCGACCTGCCAGACGAGCTGCTGGACGCGCCCGTAGGCCTGCCGGGGGGCGCCCGCGGCGGCGAGGGAGTCCTGCACGGTGCGCAGGTCGGCGAGCAGCTCCTCCGGGGAGGAGTAGGCGAGGTCGGCGTCGCGCTCGCGGGTCGCGGCGATGCGGGCGGCGGCGTGCAGGAGGAACTGGCGGTGCGGCTCGCCGGGCGAGCGCTTGGCCATGTCCCCGACCAGCCGGGGGTGGGCGGTGCGGGCGGCGGCGAGCGCGTTCAGGAGGGCGCCGGACGCCGGGGTGGTCGACTCGTGGACGGTCAACTCCCGGCCGATCCGGGCGCAGGCCGCCTCCAGGGCGCGCAGCACGTGGTCCGCCTGGATCATCACGGCGTCCCGGGTGACCTGCGCGGTGACGTAGGGGTTGCCGTCGCGGTCGCCGCCGATCCAGCTGCCGAACCGCAGGTACGGGCGGGCCTTCGGCGGGCGGGCGCCGGACTCCTCGCCGCCGGCCCCGCCCTCCAGGGCGCGGTCGAGGGCCCGGTAGACGTGCGGGACGACCCGGAAGATCGTCTCGTCGAACGCGGCCATCGCGGTGCGGACCTCGTCCAGCGGGTCCATCTGCGTGCCCCGGCGCAGCGCGGTCCGCCACAGCAGGTCGATCTCCTCGCGGAGGCTGCGCTCGGTCTCCTCGCGCTCGCTCGCGCCCGGGTCGCCTTTCAGCCGGGCCAGCAGGTCGCTGATCCGCTGGATGGCGGTGACGACCGCGCGGCGGCGGGCCTCGGTGGGGTGCGCGGTGAAGACGGGGCGGAACTCCAGGCCGTCGACGATCGCCTCAAGGCGCCCGTCGCCCGCGGCGCGGATGTCCTCGACCGCGGCGGCGACGGACCCGGGGACGGTGCCGCCGGTGTCGCGCTCCCGCAGCGTCCGGATGCGGTGGTGCTCCTCGGCCAGGTTCGTGAGGTGGAAGTACACGGTGAACGCGCGGGCGACCTGCCTGGCGCGCTCCAGCGACCAGCCGTCGACGAGGGCGGCGACCTCGTCGCCGCCGGTCTCGCCGCGGCGGGCCGCGATCACCGCGTGGCGCAGCCGCTCGACGTCGTCCAGCAGCCCCTGGCCGCCGTACTCCACGAGGGAGTCGCCGAGCATGGCGCCGAGGAGCCGCACGTCGCGGCGCAGCGGTTCCGGCATGTCCTGGCGGAGGATGTCTCGCGTCTTCGTGGCCACCCGCCCAAGCGTAACGAGCCGCCGCGCGGCGGCCCTCCACCGGCCCGTGCCTCCCACCTGGCCCGGGGCCGCCCCGGCCGGCGCCGTCCCGGTCAGCGGGCCCCGGCCGCGAGCGCGGTATCAGCGGGCGGTTACCCTGGCGCGCATGGCGATGGAAGCCCCTGAACCCCCGGTGGACTACGACATCCACACCACGGCGGGAAAGATCGCGGATCTGGAACGGCGCCGGTACGAGGCGGTGCACGCCGGCTCGGCCCGCGCCGTGGAGAAGCAGCACGCCAAGGGCAAGATGACGGCCCGGGAGCGGATCGACGCTCTGCTCGACCCCGGCTCGTTCGTCGAGTTCGACGAGATGGCGCGGCACCGCTCCACCAACTTCGGGATGGAGAAGAACCGCCCCTACGGCGACGGCGTCGTCACCGGGTACGGAACGGTCGACGGGCGTCCCGTCGCGGTCTTCAGCCAGGACTTCACGGTCTCCGGCGGCTCCCTCGGCGAGGTCTTCGGCGAGAAGATCTGCAAGGTCATGGACCACGCGGTCAAGACCGGCTGCCCGGTGATCGGCATCAACGACTCCGGCGGCGCGCGGATCCAGGAGGGCGTGGTCGCGCTCGGCCTGTACGCGGAGATCTTCAAGCGGAACGTGCACGCCTCCGGCGTCATCCCGCAGATCTCGCTGGTCATGGGGCCGTGCGCGGGCGGGGCCGTGTACTCCCCGGCGATCACCGACTTCATCGTCATGGTGGACCAGACGTCCCACATGTTCATCACCGGGCCGGACGTGATCAAGACGGTCACCGGCGAGGAGGTGACCATGGAGGAGCTCGGCGGCGCGCACTCGCACAACTCGCGGTCCGGCGTCGCCCACTACCAGGGCTCGGACGAGGACGACGCGATCGAGTACGTCAAGGCGCTGCTGTCGTACCTGCCGTCGAACAACCTGTCCGACCCGCCCGCGTTCGACGTGCCCGTCGACCCGTCCGAGACGGACGAGGAGCTCGACTCCCTCATCCCCGACTCGCCGAACCAGCCGTACGACATGCACACCGCCATCGAGCACGTGCTGGACGACGGCGAGTTCCTGGAGGTCCAGGCCCAGTACGCGCCCAACATCATCGTCGGGTTCGGCCGGGTCGAGGGCCACTCGGTCGGCATCGTCGCGAACCAGCCGATGCAGTTCGCCGGGACGCTCGACATCGCCGCCTCCGAGAAGGCCGCCCGGTTCGTCCGGACCTGCGACGCGTTCAACATCCCGGTGCTGACGTTCGTGGACGTCCCCGGCTTCCTGCCCGGCACCGACCAGGAGTGGAACGGGATCATCCGGCGCGGCGCGAAGCTGCTGTACGCCTACGCCGAGGCCACCGTCCCGCTCGTCACGGTCATCACCCGCAAGGCCTACGGCGGCGCCTACGACGTCATGGGTTCCAAGCACCTCGGCGCCGACATCAACCTGGCGTGGCCGACCGCGCAGATCGCCGTCATGGGCGCGCAGGGCGCGGTCAACATCCTGTACCGGCGCGAGCTGGCCGCCGCGGACGACCCCGACTCCCGCCGCGCCGAGCTGATCACCGAGTACGAGGACGCGCTCGCCAACCCCTACATCGCGGCCGACCGCGGCTACATCGACAACGTGATCAAGCCGTCCGAGACGCGCGGGCAGGTGGTCCGGGCGCTCAGGGCACTGCGCGAGAAGCGCAAGACGCTCCCGCCGAAGAAGCATGGGAACATCCCGCTCTAGCGGGGACACGCCCGGAAGGTGGGAGGTTTCGTGACCGCCGACAGCAAGCCGTTCCTGCGGGTCGTCCGCGGCGACGCGAGCCCGGAGGAGCTCGCGGCGCTCGTCGCCGTGCTGACCGCCCGGGCCCGGGCCGCCGCCGCGTCCCGGGCCGCCGCGGGCCCCGGGGCCCCGCCGTCGCGCTGGGCCGACCGCTCCCGGCTCGTCCGCGCCCCGCTCGGGGGCGCGCCGAGGCCGCGGGGGCCCGGCGCGTGGAGGGCCAGCGGCCTGCCGCGCTGACGTCCGACGGGGGCCTCGCCGGGGCGGCCCCCGCGACATGTAACCGTGGTTCGCACCCGGCGGGGCGCTCCGCACGAATAAGGTGGAAGGCCATGGCCACCTCGGAGTACGTCCCACAGCCCGCGCGCTACGCGATCTTCGTCGACGCGGGGTACCTCTACGCGGCCTCCGGTGCCCTGCTGCTCGGCTGCGGCTCCCGGCGGGAGTACCGGGTCGCCGCGGAGAAGCTCATCAAGGCGCTCACCGACCACGCCGACGAGCAGCGGCGCGGTGAACTGCTGCGGGTGTACTGGTTCGACGCCGCGCCGAAGCGGCAGCCGACCGTCGACCAGCGCGTCATCGCCAACCTCCCGCTGGTGAAGCTCCGCCTCGGGAACCTGAACGCGCAGGGCCAGCAGAAGGGCGTTGACGCCCAGCTGCGCGCCGACCTCGAGGCCCTCGCCCGGCACCGCGCCATCACCGACGCGGTGCTGCTGGCCGGCGACGAGGACATGCTGCCCGCCGTGGAGGCCGCGCAGCGCTACGGCGTCCGCGTGCACCTGTGGGGCGTGGAGCCGACGCACGGCTCCAACCAGGCCGAGTGGCTGGTGTGGGAGTCCGACACGGTCGAGGTGCTGCCCGCCGAGTTCCTGCGCCCGTACTTCACCAAGGCCAAGGTCCTGCCGGTGCCCGCGCCCGGCACCGCCGCCGCGGTCCGCGACGCCGCGGCCGCCGCGCAGCGCACGAGCCCCGTCCCGTCCCCGTCGCAGGTCTTCGCGGGGCGTCCCCCGGCGGTCAAGCCGACGCCCGCGGCCGCCCGCGCGGCCGTCCCGGTGCCGGGCGGCGCCACGCCCGCCACGGTGGCCGCGTCGCTGAACTCCACCACGGCCGCGCCGTCCGACGGCAAGCTCGGGCCCGACCGCGACCACATGCTGGAGATCGGCGAGCACGTCGCCCAGAAGTGGATCTTCGAGCGGGGCCGGGACAACATCCGCGACCTGCTGCCCGGCCCGATCCTGCCGCCCGTCATCGACAAGGAGCTGCTGATCGAGGCCGAGAAGGAGCTCGGCGGCTCACTGCGCCCCTACCAGGAGGCCCGCACCTGGCTGCGGGACGGCTTCTGGGAGCGCGTCTACCGCGAGTTCGGCATAGGCATCGGCAAGTCCGACTAGACGATTCCTCGATCCCTTCGCCGCAGTGGACACGTTTGGCAATTAGCCGGGTACCGTGCGTCGCCCCTCGGTAACGTCCCCGCCGTGATGGGGGGAGACCGCGCATGGAACCTCACGAACGACCACACAGTCGACAGCACAGGCGACGATCACGGGCCGCCGTGCTCCCGCTCGCCGCGGCGCTCGCGCTGACCTGCCTGGCGGGATGCGAGTCGCCCGTCCCCTTCTACCAGCCCGGGGACGGCTCCCCGGACGACCCGGTGGTCGGGCTCGGCGGGCCGACGCCGTACCTGCCGGCGCGTCCCGGCGCCCCCGCTCCGCGCGCGTCCGAGTCCGGGCCGTCCGGCGGGGTGCCGGTCGCGCCCGCGGGCGGGCGCGTCTACGCGGCCACCGGCCCCGGCATGCTCGCACCGGCCGCGCGGGGGGTGCCGCCGCGGCTGTACGTGCCGAACGGCCCCTACATCGACGTCCTCGACCCCGCCGGGCTCCGGATCGTCGGCCGGTTCCACACGGGGGCGGCGGCGTGGCGGGTGGCACCCTCCTGGGACCTGCGGCGGCTGTGGGCCACCGACCGCGCGCACGGCCTGCTCGTCCCGCTCGGGCCGCGCAGCGGGAGGCGGGGCCGCCCGGTCGGGGTGACCGCGCCGACCGGGCTCTACTTCTCGCCCGACGGGCGCGACGCGCTGGTCCTCGCGCGCCACCCGGAGCGGATCGACCTGCGCGACCCGCGCACGATGGCACCGCGGGCGTCGACGCCCATGCCCTGCGCGGCGGGCCACGCCGACTTCACCCCGGACGAGGCGTCCCTCGTGGCGACGTGCACCGCCGCCGGCGTGCTCGTCCGCGTCCACCTCCCGAGCCGCGCCGTCTCCGGCACCATCCGGCTGCCCGCGGGGGCGCGGCCCGGCGACCTGCGGCTGTCCCCCGACGGGTCCGCCTTCTACGTGGCGGACGCCCGCCACGGCGGGGTGTGGCTGGTCGACGCCCGGCACTTCACCCTGCTGGGGTTCGTCCGGACGGGGCCCGGCGCGCGGGGCCTCGCGATCAGCCGGGACGCGCGCCGGCTCTTCGTCGTCGGCCGCGGCGCCGTCACCGCCGTCGAGTTCGGCTCGCGGCGGATCGCGTCCCGCTGGCCGCTGCCCGGCCGCTCGGCGGTACCGGGCGGGGTCTCCTCGGACGGGAGGTCGCTGTGGCTCGCCGACCCCGCCGGGTTCGTCTACGCCCTCTCGACCCGCAACGGGCGCGTGCTCCAGTCCCTCAGGGTGCCGGGACGCCCGTCGGGGCTGTGCGTGCATCCGCAGCCCGGCCGCTACTCGCTGGGCGGCACCGGCCTGTACCGCTAGCGCGGCGCCCCTAGTGCGAGCCGACGTGGTGCCAGTCGGGGAGCAGTTCCTCGACGAGCGCCTCCGTCTCGGGCTGGAGCCGGTCGAACATCGGGTCCCGGCCGACGCGGCCGCGCAGCTCGTCCACCACCACCTGGACCTGCGCCACGTCGCCGGTCGCGTGGGTGGCGCGGAGCAGGTCGCGCCACAGGCCCTCGTCCTCGGGAGCGAGCCGCAGCCCGGCGCGGGCCGCGCTCACCGCGCCGCGCGGGTCGCCCTCCTCCAGCCGCAGCACGACGAGCCGGTGCGCGACGTCGATGACCCGCGCGGGCGCCTCGTACTCCAGGTCGTGGTCGGCGAGCCAGGCGTACCGGCCGCGCGGCCGGTCGGCGAGGAGCGGGCCGCGGACGAGGTCGAGCGCGTACGCCATGTACGCGGTCTCGGACGCGGGCTCGGCCGCCGACCGCCACACCAGCCAGCGGAACACGTTCAGGTCGACGCGGACCTCGGAGCCGAGCCGGATCCGGCCCCGGTCGTCGTAGTACAGGTTGGGGCGGCCGCGCGCGTCCCGGCCGAGCCAGTCCGACACGCGCGCCACGCACGCGTCGCGGACCCCGGCGCTGGCGCCGCGCGGCCAGATCGCGCCGGACAGCACCGTCGGGTGGACGCCCTCCGGGTGCGCCGCCAGGTACACCAGCAGCTCCGTGCACAGCTCGCGGCGGCTCTCGTCCATCGGCCCCGGCGCCTCGACCTCGATCGGGCCGAGCAGCCGGACCTCCACCGACGACTCCTGCGCGGTCGGCGGCTCGTCACCGCCGGCGAGGCCCGGCAGTTCCACCGGCGCCAGCCGCGCGGACGTCCGGAACAGCTCGAACACGCCCCGGTAGTCGTCGTCCCCGACGAGCTGCGCCTCGACGTCGAAGCCGAGCACGCCGGCCTGCAGGCGCCCGGCGGCGTCGACGTCCCACGTCCAGGTGGCGCCCTGCACGTCGCCGGGCACCAGGTAGCCGGCGGCCATCCGGGTGCCGGTGCGGGCCAGCGCGACGAGCCGGTCGGCCTCCCACTCCGGCGGCTGGTCCGCCATGATCAGGTAGTGCGGCATCCACGCCTCGCCGAACACGCCGCGGCAGCGTCCGGTGAGCACCGAGTCGACGCCGGACGCCGCGAGCGCCTGCCGCACCTCCTCGCTGCGCCCCTCCAGCTCGGGCAGCGCGTCCGCGAGCGTCGGGACGGACCGGACGCGGTCCGGGGCGATCTCCGCCAAGCCCTCGCCGAGCTCGGCGTCGAACCCGACGAGCGTGATCCGCATGTGGTCGGACCAGCGGTTGGTCGCCAGCTCCAGCGCGACCGCCGACAGCACGGCGCGGCGGGTGTCCTCGGGCCCGCGCAGGGCGATGAGCCCGTGCGCGGCCTCCAGGTCGACGAGGATGCGGCCGTTGTCGTTCGTGCCGATCGAGACCAGGCCGGGGTAGGGGGCGAGGACGTCCGCGAGGTCGGACGCCTCCAGGGCGGGCAGCGCGTCGGCGTTCAGCCGCCAGACCTGCCCGTCGTCGAACGCCTGCCAGGGGGCGGGCGGGTTCCGGTCGGCGGGCGCGATCCACAGGTCGAGGCTGCTGTGCCCGAGGTGCACGCCGTAGATGGTCGGCAGGGCGCGCCCGCCCGCCGCCATCGACTTGGACATGTGCCGCAGGCCGAGGTCGAGCAGCCGCGCCGCGTCGTCGTCGGCGCCGATCCGCAGCGCCCGCTCCGCCTCGGCGGCCTCCCCCCGCGGCCGGACGATCATGTGCCCGAACGCGCGGTTCCACATCTGGGTGCGGCGCCGCCGGCCGAGCGCGCCGAGCAGCCCGGCGGCGAGCAGCGACGCCGCCGCGAGGCCGTGCGGCCAGCCGACGTCGAACGCGCCGCCGCCGTCCTCGTGCTCCGAGCCGTGGCCGGGGACCTCGGCGCCGCCGCTGCCCGCGTGGCCGCCCATCTCGCCGGACGGCCCGCCGCCGTGCGCGGGCGGCCGCGCGGTCTCGGACTTCTCCGGCGCGGGCGCCTGCTCATGGCTGGGCTTGGGCGCCGGGCTCTGCGAGACCGAGGGCTGGGGAGCGGTCGGCGGCGCCTGCGAGACCGAGGGCTGGGGGGCGGTCGGCGGGGCCTGCGAGACCGAGGGCTGCGGAGCGGTCGGCGGCGCCTGGGAGGCGGGCGGCTGAGTGGGCGGCGCCTCGTGCGTCGGCGGGGTCTGCTGCTGCGGCGGCGTCTGCTGCGCGGGCGGGGTCGGCTTCGGCGTCGCGGGCGGGGCCGGGTTCCGCGGCTTCGCGGGCGCGTCGGGGACGGCGTGCCCGTGCCGGAAGTAGTCGTGGAGGTCCTTGGCGGGGATGACCTGCGCGTGCTTGGCGTCCGCGGGCATCTCCAGGATCCAGCCGGGGCGGATGAGGCTCGCGATCGTCAGCCGCGTCCCGTCCGGCTGGATGTGCCCCTTGTTCAGGGAGTAGATCTCCTTGTAGCGGCGGCCCTCGCCGAGGCACTTCTCGGCGATCTCCCAGAGGGACTCGTGGTGCCGTCCGTCCGGCGGGTGCACCCGGTAGATCTTGGTGGTGGCGGCCTTCTCCGTCGGGTGCTCGGCGAGGTCCTCCACGGCGGCGACGGGAACGGCGGCGGGACGCTCCGGCGCTTCCGGAACCTGGTGGAACTCCTGCGCCTGCGGCTGCACCTGCATCTGCATCTGCACCACGGGCGGCCGCTGGGACAGCCCGCCGGCCAGCGCCGGCATGATCGAGGTGGTGGCGGTGAACAGCAGCAGCGCGGCCACGACGAGCCGGTGCACGAGCGACTGCGTCCCGCCCGCGAGCGGAACCCGCGCGGGGACGCCGACGCCGCGGATCCCCGCGTACACCTCGACGACCACGCACGCCGCGAGCTGGATCCAGGCCAGCCACACCAGCACGACGAGGATCGCGATGAGCGAGCCGGGGCCCACCTTGTGCGTGAGGTCGGACGCGGACGGCACATGGTCCGGCAGCGGCGAACCGAAGATCGTGAGCAGCGCGAGCGGTACGCCGGCCAGCAGCGCGGTGAGCGCGACGAGCGCCCCGATCCCGGCCAGTACGTCGCCCGTGCTGCGGTGCCTGCTCACCCGGACGGGTGTCCTGCGCCCCTGCCGCGTCACCATCGCGCCCCTGCCGTTCGCCGGTCTCCGGACGTCGTCCTCATCGTAGATGCGTTCTCGCTGATGCTCACGGGTTGATTCCTCCCGGTCCGCCCGTGACGGGGCGGGCGGTCGCGCTGGAGGTCATCTCGAACTCGCCGAAGCCCGGGATGATCCCGAGCAGCTGCGGCCGGACGCTGATCCGCACGCTGACCGCGACCTCCTGCTCGTCGGCGTCGCACTGGGACCCGGTGACCTGGTCGCTGTAGGAGGCGATCAGGTCGCACGCCGCCGCCCGGGCCCGGCCCGGGTCGAGGACGGGTTCGCCGGTCTCGCGCAGCGCGTCGGTGTCGATCTGGTTCGCCCCGGCGCGGGCGGCCTGCTCGGCCATGTCCGCGGCGCGCTGCCGGGCGTGGATGGCGAGCCCGCCGTCCACGAGCAGCCCCGCCAGCAGGATGACGATCGGCGTGAACAGCACCGTGTACATCGCGATCGTGCCCCGGTCGCCCACGGCGTGTGTCCTGCTCGGCTCGGGTGGTGTCGTCATGGCGCGTCCTCCGGCTGGTCGCCGTCGGTTCCGCGGTAGGTGAAGGTGTCGACGGGGGCGATCGCGCGGCCCTGGAGACGCTTGCTGCCGGGCAGCCCGATGAACGCGAGGTCGCCGAGGTCGACGTCGCAGGTGATGGTCACGCCGACGCTGCCGCCCGGCCCCCAGCGGGACACGTCGGTCTGCACGGTGGGGCCGCCCGAGCACCAGGCGGTGCCGCGCAGCCCGGCGGACGCCGTCTCGGCGGCGAGGCTCTGCGCGGACCCCGCGCTGCGGGCGATGGACGCGGCGCGGGCGGCGTCCCGGGCGGCGCCGTCCACCTGGCTCTTGGCGTCGACCATCCGTCCGGCGCCGGCGAGGAACAGCAGGAACGCGACGAAGATGGGCGTGACGAGGACCATCTCCAGGGACATGGAGCCTCCGTCGGCGCACGGACGCGGAGCGCGGGCCCTCATCATCCGGCTCCCCGCTGGCAGGCCGTCCCGGAGCCGACGTCGGGGCGGAAGCACTCGATCGGGCCCTGCGAACGCTGCGACACGTGGAACGTCATGAACGGGACGACCTGGACCGCCTCGCCGCTGACCTCGACCCAGCGCTCGTCGTCGTCCTCCCCCGCCCGGACCTGGAGTCCGCTGAGCAGGTCGGGGCCGATCTCGCGCACGCTGCCGGCCGCCTTGGCGGTCGCCGCGCCCTCCCAGCCGCCGCCGACCGGCGACGTGCGGGCGACACGGGCGCCCGACTGCGCCGCCGCCAGCGCGACGTGCCGGGCGTGGAAGACCATGGCGAACTGCACCGCGACGAGCATCATCAGGATGAGGACGGGGGTGAGCAGCGCCCACTCCATCGACGAAGCGCCCGCGTCGGAGGAGACGTCGGGTTCCCGGGGCCGCACGGCGGTCAGCCCGTGTTGATGCTGTTGGCCTTGTCCTGGATCTTCTTCTGGATCACCGCCCCGATCGTGATCGCGATCAGCGCGAGGATCGCGGTGATGATCGCCCACTCGATCGCGGACGCGCCCCGGCAGCGCTCCTCCTCGTCTCGCAGCCGCGCCAGGCGGGTGCCGAGCAGGGCGCGCAAGTAGACGACGGCCGGGTCGTTCAGGGGGTTGAGCGGACTCATCGTGACACCTCCAGGGGGCGTACGGCGGGGACGGTTCGCGGTGTGCGGTCCGGGGTCGTCGGGGTCGCGGTCATGAGGCGAGCACCCGCATCAGGGCCGGATAGGCGAGGAAGATCAGGAAGCCGGCGCACAGGAACAGCTGCGCGATCAGCATCGACTGGGAGCGCTCGCCCGCCTTGCCCTCCAGCTCCGACAGCTCGCGGCTGCGCATCGACGCGGCGCGGGCGGCGAGGGACTTGCGGACCTGGGCGCCGTCGTCGGAGACGAGCGCGAGCGCCCCGGCGAGGTCGCGCAGCTCGGCGATGTCGAGCTCCTCGCCGAGCCCGCCGAGCGCCTGCCACGGGGTCTGGCCGGTGATGCGGGCGTTGGACAGGGCGTCCCGGATGCGGTGCATGGCCCAGCCCTCGCCGACGTTCGACGCGGTCATCAGCGCCTCGGGGACGCCGCGGCCGCCCGCGAGGTTCATCGAGACCAGGTCGAGGAAGGCGCCGACGACGTGCCGGAAGTCCTGCCGGCGCGCCTGCGCCTCCTGCCGGAGCTGCATGTCGGGGAAGAAGAAGAACAGGGCGGCGAACAGCACGCAGATCCACACCGGGACGGCGACGGACGAGCCGAGCCCGAGCAGCGCGAAGTAGGCGACGATCAGCGGGATGAACAGCAGCGCGGCGGCGGGCAGCAGGAACTTCGTCGCGAGGAACGCCTCCAGCGACCGCTCGGTGATCGCGAGGTCGGCGCGGACGGACCGCAGCCGCCAGCCGCGCGACTCGCAGAACCGCGCCAGCTCCCGGCCGATCTTCGCGCGGGTCCCGCCGACCCGCTCCAGCGTCGGCGACGCCGTCCCGGCCCGCTGCGCCTCCAGGTCGCGGCGGCGGGCGGCGTCCAGCGCGGCCATCCGCGCGGCGAGGCCGGGACGCGGCGGGAACAGCGCCCGGACCAGCACGTACAGGCCGAGGCCGACGACGGCGCCGGCGAGCATCGCGGCGTTCACGGGGCGCCACCGCCCTCGGCGGCGCGGCCCTGCCAGCCCGCGACGGTGCTCGGCACCTCGGCGGGCACGCCCGGCTGCGCGGCCCTGCGCGGCTCGCTGAGGAACCGGCCGGGCAGCTCGTACCGCGACAGGCGGCGAAGCCACAGGAACGCGGCGCCGTACAGGGCGACGACGATGCACAGGACGAGCTGCCCGAGCACGTCGTCGTACGGCTCGACGTAGGAGTGGTTGAACACGGCGAGCGCCAGGGCCGTCCCGACGGAGACGGCGACGACGATCCGGACGCTGCGCCGGGTCGCGCGGCGGTCGGCCTCCACGCGGCGCCGCATGTCCAGCTCGGCGCGGGCCGAGTTCGCGAGGGCGCTGAGCATGTCGCGCAGGCCGGGGCCGCGCAGCTTGGCGTTCAGGATGAGGGCGGCGATCACCAGGTCGGCGGACGGGTCGTCCAGGTCGTCGGCGAACCGGCGGAGCGCCTCGGGCATCGGGACGCGGGTGTGCAGCCGGTCGACCAGGTGGCGCAGCGGCTGCTGGAGGGCGGGTGCAGCGGCGCGCTGAGAGGCGGGGATGGCCTGCTCCAGCCCGACGGCGCCGGCGATGGTGTCGCGCAGCGACTCGGTCCAGGCGGCGAGGGCCTCCAGGCGCGCCATGCCCCTGCGCTCCTCGGCGGCGCCGCCCGCCAGGCCGTTCCAGGCGAGGACGAGCGCGCCGGTGCCGGCGGCGGCGATCGGCCAGCGCGTCACGATCAGCACGACGGTGCCGATGATGACGGCGAGGGCGGTGCGGGTGGTGAGGGTGCGGACCAGGTCCTCGCGGCTGCGGCCCCTGGCGGGCCGGCGGCTCGGCGGCAGCCCGCGCAGCGCGACGACCAGCAGCAGGACGCCGCCGCCGACCGCGGCGCCGGTCAGGACTGCGAGCAGCACGTCCGGCGCGTACATCACCCACCTCCCCCGCGCGTCACCAGACACCCCCGGCGGACGGGTCGTACCCGTGCTCGGCGAGGTCGGCGATGCAGGCGATCGGCGCCGCGGGGACGGCGTAGCCGGCCGGCCCGAGCGCGAACACCTCCGAGGACAGGACGCGCCCGTCCACGCCGGTGACCTCCCGGACGCTGGCCACGTAGCGGCGCAGCCGGCCGCCGGAGGCGTAGTCGTTGCGCTTCTCGATGAACACGACGAAGTCGATCGCGCCCGCGATCAGCATGTGGGTCGCCTCGACCGGCAGCCGCTCCTCCGACTGGATCGCGTAGGTGGCGACGCGGTTGAACACCTCGGCCGAGGAGTTGGCGTGGATCGTGGACAGCGACCCGTCGTTGCCCTGCGTCATCGCGTTCAGCATCGTGACGATCTCGTCGCCGAGCACCTCGCCGACGATCACCCGGGACGGGTTCATCCGCAGCGACCGGCGGACCAGCTCGGCCATCGATATCGCGCCCTGGCCCTCGGAGTTCGGCAGCCGCTGCTCGAACGCCACGCAGTTCGGGTGCAGCTCGGGGAACGCGTCGAGGCCGAGTTCGAGGGCGCGTTCGACGGTGATGAGCCGCTCGTGCGGCGGGATCTCGTTGGCGACGGCGCGCAGGAGGGTCGTCTTCCCCGCGTTCGTCGCCCCGGCGATCATGATGTTCTTGCGGGCGTGCACGGCGGCGCGGAAGAACTGCCCGAGCTCCTGCGTGAACGTGCCGTTGCCGACCAGGTCGGCGAGGAACACCTTGCCGAGGCGGGCGCGGCGGATCGACAGCGCGGGGCGGACGGTCACGTCCATCACCGCCGACAGCCGCGACCCGTCCGGGAGCCGCAGGTCGAGCTGCGGGTTCGCGGTGTCGAACGGGCGCGAGGACAGCCCGCTGTAGGCGGCGAGGATCTGGATCAGCTCGACCAGCTCCTCGTCGCTCTCGGCGACCGGCTCGCCCATCGCCTCGCGGCCGTCGGCGTAGCCGATGAACACGCGGTCGCAGCCGTTGACGTCGATGTTCTCGATCTCGGGGTCCTCCAGCAGCGGCTGGAGCCGGCCGACGCCGAACAGCGCCGCGTGCACCCCGGCGGCGAGGGCCTCCTCCTCTTCGGCGTTCGGCGGCCGGCGCCCGGAGGTGATCTCGCCGCGCGCGAACTCCTCCAGCACCTGGCCGATCAGCGCGCGGGCGAACTGCCGCTCGTCCTCGCCGGACATCGGCGGCAGCCCGTTGGCGGCGTCCAGCCGGCGCTGCCGGGCCAGCCGGTCGCCGACCTCCTGGCGGAGGCGCTTGACGAGTGCGTGGTCCATCTAGCGCCTCCCTTCCTCGTGCCCGCCGCCTGCGGGCACGTGCGGCCCCTGCTGCTGCGCCTGTTGCGGCCCCTGCTGTGGTGGCTGCCGGGCCTGCGGCGGCTGCTCGGCCTGCCGCGGCGCAGGCGGGACGTCCTGCCGGGCGGGCTGCGGTCCGGGCGGCGCGGCGGGGAGGCGTCCGACGAGGTCGGCCGCGACCTCGCGCGCCGAGCGGATCAGCAGCGAGCGGTCCAGCCGGCCGCCCCAGCTCCCCGACAGCAGGTCGGCGCCCTTCGGGTCGAGGGCCAGGCCGCCGAGGACGCTGACGTCCGGAGGCGGGGGCCCCTGCGCGGCGTCGGCGGCGCGGCCGCGGACGCCCGCGAGGATCCGGTCGACCTCGGCGATGGAGCCGCGGAAGTCGCGCGGGTCGGCGAGCACCAGCACCCCGACCGGCGGCCCGCCGCGCAGCTCCGCGGTCAGCGCGGCGACGCGTTCGCGAAGGTGGGCGACCTGCTCCAGGGTGGCCCTGGTGAGCAGGACGACGAGGTCGGCCTCGTGCATCAGGTCGATCAGCGGGCCGGCCGCGCCGAGCCGCCCGCAGTCGGCGATCACGTCGACGGGGGCGAGGCCGGCGAACGCCCGGCCGAGCGGCCCCCACAGCCACGTCATCGCCTGGGCCTGCTCGGCGTTGGTGACGCCGACGAGCACGTCGAGGCCGCCGACGAGCCGCTGGCAGTGCTCGGCGACCTGGTCGGGGCGCAGCCCGCGGCGGGCCGTGGCGGCGAGGCTGAGCAGGCCGCGCGAGGGGTTGAGCATGCCGCCGTCGGCGTCGCCGTCCGGCTGGGCGGCCGGGAGCCGGTAGACGAGGTCGCCGCCGGCCTGGTCGCATTCGGCGACGAGCACGGGACGCGGCCACACGGCGCCGAGCGCGACCGCCGCGGTCGTGACGCCCGGCGCCCCCTTGTCGGCCGCGAGCGCGATGAGTGCCACCGTCAGTCCCCGCCCGTGCCTGGTGTCCCGCCTGGACCCGGAGTACCGCCCGGGCCCGGGGTGCCGCCGCCCGCGCCCGGGCCGGGGGTGCCGGATCCCGGGACGGGCTGGACGCCCGAACCGCCGCCGTCCCCCTCCGGCGCGGGCGGCACGGAGGCGTTCGTGCCGGGCGGGATCAGGGCGAGCGCGACCGTCCCGGCGGAGGCCGCCTGCGTCACCCGCGCCGCGTCCGCCGGGAGGACGGCGACGTCGACGCTCGTCTGCTCGGACCGCAGCCGCGTCGGGCCGCCGGCGTCCCCGCTCCCCACGTTCAGGACGACCGCGTCCCGCGCGAGGACGGTCCCGGGGCGCGGCCCGCCGCCCGTGCCGCCGCCGACCGCGAACAGGGTGACGTGCGCGCCGCGGGTGACGTCGCCGGAGGGCATCTGGCCCGGCTTGAGCGCGAGCCCGACGACGAGCCGGCCGCTGGCCGGGGCGTCGGCCGGGCTGATCATGGAGTTGGTCAGCAGCGCGCCCTTCACCAGCGGCACGGCCGCGAAGTACTGGCTCACCTTCGCCCGCTCGGACCACTTGAGGTACTGGATGCCGGTGTCGCCGATCTGCACCTCCTCGAGGGCGCTCGCCGGGATCCGCTGCCCGGCCGCCACCGGCTGCGCGATCCGGATCGCCGAGACCCGCTCGCCGCTCGCCATCACGAGGTAGGCGCTGGCGAGGGCGCCGCCGAGGATCAGCAGCACCGCGAGGGCGGCGAGCGCCGGCTTGCGCTCGCGCGGGGACGCCGGGAGCCGCTGCCCTCCCGAGGTGCCGAGCCCCGACCGGCCGAGCCCCGCCGTCCCGCCGGACGAGCCCGCCGCGCCGCCGCCGGAGATGGTCGACTGGTTGGACTTCATCGCGCTGCTCACGCGCTCCTTCCCGCCCGGACGCCGGCCCCGTCCCACCGGAGTCCGCGTCATCGGGCGATCCATGCTCGCGGGGGCGGCGAGGCCACGTCAATGGATTCGGTGGAGCCGAGCCCCTCCATATCCGAGTGGAGGGCGATGACCTGCGAATTCACGGATCACATGGCTACTTACCACCAGTCACATCTGTCACTGACCCCCGCTCCGGGCGGCCCGCAGGCCCCGCCGGGTCACGGTTGCAGGCCGATGAGGCGTCCGAGCAGAGCCGCCGTGTGGTCGAAATAGGCGGCCCGTTCCTCGATCACGTTGTTGTACTGGCCGAACAATTCGAAACTGACCGTCCCGTACAAAGCGGCCCACGCGGTGAAGGCCCGTGCGATGACGTCGTCGGGGACGTCCAGGGGGAGCATCGCGCGGGCGCGGGCCATGTCCTCGGCGATGGCGGGCGGCGCCGGCGGGCACGGCCCGGCGGGGTCGAGCGCCCCGGCCGCGTGCGCCTCGGAGACGATCCGCGACATGACGAGGGTGTCGCGCACGGCGGCGGCGATGGTGTCCTCGGGGGCCTTGTAGCCGGGCACCGGCGAGCCGTAGAGCAGCGCGTACTCGTGCGGGTGCGCCAGAGCCCACTCCCGGACGGCCCGGCACACGGCGAGCCAGCGCCCGGCGTACCCGGCCTCGGCATCGGCCCCGGTCTTCGCGTCGGCCAGGGTCTTCGCGTCGGCGCGCTCGACGGCCTCGCCGACGGCGTTGTAGCCGTCGATGATCAGCGCGGTCAGCAGGTCGTCGCGGCTCGGGAAGTACCGGTAGATCGCCGACGACACCATGCCCATCTCGCGGGCGACCGCGCGCAGCGACAGCCCCGCGGCGCCCTCGGTGGCGAGCTGCCGCCTCGCGATCTCGGTGATCTCCCGGACCAGCTCCGCCCGGACCCGTTCGCGCGCCGTCCGCCCCGTGCTCATGCCCGCCTCCCCTCCGGGGCGGTCGCGCGCCCCGGTCCGCTCTCGTCTCCGGGAGGTTAGCAGAGCGCCGCGCTAATTCGAGAGCACTGCTCTTGACAACACTGCTCTCGAAGGAGAGCATTGCTCTCGAAACGGAGCACTGACCAAGGAGTGACCATGCCGAGCCTCGCCACCCTGCACGACGACTACGCACTGCGCGGACGCATCGACGAGGCCGCGCCCGTCACCAGCGCCTCCAGCGTCCTGATCGACGCGCCGGCCGCGCTGGTCTGGGAGGTCCTCGCCGACCTGCGCGGCTGGGAGACCTGGTCGCCCGACTTCCGGCTGCGCGCGCTGGACGCCGTCGAGCCGGGCAAGGAGTTCCGCTGGAGCCAGGCCGGCACGCCCCTGCGGTCCCGCTTCGCCGTGGTCGACCCGGGCCGGGAGCTCAGCTGGACGGGCACCTTCCTGGCCGTCTACCGGGCCGTGGACCGCCTCGTCCTGGCCGAGGAGGGCGGCCGGACCCGCGTGACCACGGAGGAGTCCCTGAGCGGCCCCCTGATCCGGCTGATCTACGGGGAGCCCAAGCTCCGCGCGGGCCACGAGAAGCGCCTCGCCGCCCTGAAGAGCCACATCGAGGGCTCCGCCTGAGCCAGAGCACGGGCCCCTGAGCACGGGCCCCTGAGCACGGGCCCCTGAGAACGGGCCGAGCACGAACACCGCAGAGCACAGAACCGCAGCACACCAGCGTCAGGAGAACACCATGGGCAAGCACGTGATCGTCGGAGCCGGGCAGGTCGGCACGCACCTCGCCGAACTGCTGACCGGACGGGGCCACGACGTCGTCGTCGTGACGCGTTCGGGATCGGGACCGGAGGGGGTCGAGCGGGTCGCGGCCGACGTCGCCGACCGGGAGCACCTAACCCGGGTCGCCAAGGGCGCCGACGCCCTCTACAACTGCGTCAACCCGCGGTACCACAGGTGGGTGCAGGACTGGCCGCCGATGGCCGCGTCCTTCCTCGGCGCCGCCGAGGACACCGGGGCCGCCCTCGTCACCCTGAGCTGCCTGTACGGGTACGGCCCGGTCGACGGGCCGATGACCGAGGACCTGCCGCTCGCCGCGACCGGCACCAAGGGACGCGTCCGGGCGAAGATGTGGCGGGACGCCCTGGCCGCGCACAAGGCGGGCCGGGTCAGGGCCACCGAACTGCGCGGATCCGACTACTACGGGCCGGGCAGCACCGACCAGGCCTACATCGGCGAGGCGCGGTTCGTGAAGCCGCTGCTGGCGGGCAAGCGCGTCCCGTACTTCAGCGACCCGTCCGTCCCGCACGCCTGGACGTACCTGCCGGACGTCGCGCAGGCCCTCGCCATCGCCGGGACCGACGAGCGCGCCTGGGGGCGGCCCTGGCACATCCCCACCGGCCCCGCGGTGTCCACGCGGGAGGTCGGCGAGCGGCTGTGCGAGATCGCCGGGGCGCCCGCGCCGCGCATCTACGAGGTGCCGCGCGCGGTCTTCCACGCGGCCGGGTTCTTCTCGCCCATGGCCAAGGAGCTGCGGGAGACCCGGTACCAGTTCGACAAGCCGTATGTGCTGGACTCTTCGGCGTTCGAGTCGGCTTTCGGGATGGCCCCGACGCCGATGGACGACGCTCTGAAGGCGGTCGTGGCCGCTTCCCGGATGGCGGAGGGGGCGGGTAATTAAGCTAGGCCCGGTTGTCCCGAGGACGTCGGAGGGCTCGGATGCGGATCTCGTTCACGGCGCTGACCGGCGGAGGCCCCCGCGACGTCGTGCTGAACGTCGACTCCGAGGCCACCGTGGACGGGGTCGCCCAGACGCTCGCCGCCACGCTGGAGGGCCGCCCGGCCGTCCCCGCGCCGCGCTTCTCCAAGGACGCGCTGCGGTCCAGGGGCGCGCGCAAGGCGCTCTGGATGGACGGCCGCATGCTCGACCCGCAGGCGCTCGCGGTGAAGGAGCTGCGGGACGGCGCCGTCGTGGCGGTCGAGCGGCGCGGCGCCGCCGCGACCGTGCTCACCGAACCGACCGGGCTGGTCGAGGTCCGCGTCGCCGGCGGCCCGGCGGCCGGGTCCGTGCACCGGCTGGGGCTCGGCGTCAGCACGATCGGGTCCGGGACCGGCGTCGACGTGGTGCTGGACGACCCGTCCGTCCCGGCCCGGTCCCTGCGGCTCACGGTCGGGCGCACGTCCGTCCAGGTCGAGGCGTCCGCCATGACGATGCAGGGGGCCGCCGTCCTGGACGGGACGCCCCTGGGCGCGAAGACGGTGTGGCCGATGGGCGCGCTGCTGACGGTGGGGGCCAGCGTGCTGACCCTCGCGCCGTGCGCCGCCCCCGACACCCACCTGGAGCCGATGCCGGAGGGCGGCCTCGCGTTCAACCGGCCGCCGCGGCTGAACCGGCCGCTGCGGACGCGGACGCTGGAGGTCCCGAAGCGTCCCGAGCGCAACCCGCGCGAGCGGCTCCGGCTCTTCGGCGCGCTGCTGTTCTCGGCGTTCGGGCTCGCCATGGCGTTCGGGCTCGGCCAGTGGTGGTGGGCGCTGTTCGCGCTGGCCTGGCCCGTGATGACGCTCGGCGAGTGGCTCGGCGACCGGATGCACGGCCGCAAGTCCTACAAGCGGTCGCTGAAGGAGTACCACCAGAAGGCGGGCGAGTTCGACGGCGAGCTGGAGCGGCTGCGGCGCGAGGACGAGGCCGAGCGCCGCGCGCTGCACCCCGACCCCGCCGAGGTGCTGCTGACCGCGACCGGACCGCGGCGCCGCTTGTGGGAGCGCCGCCGCGACGACCCCGACGTCCTCCACCTGCGGCTGGGCCTCGCCGACCTGCCCGCCCGCATCGAACTGACCGGGGACGCCGCGCCGGCCGGAAACGCCGTGTCCACCGGAAACGCCGTGTCCACCGGAAACGCCGTGTCCACCGGAAGCGCCGTGCCGACCGCCGGAGCCGAGCCCGCGGGACGCGAGGGCCCGACCTCCCACGCGGGCGACGCGATCCGGGTCCCGGCGGCCCGGCAGGTCCCGGTGGCGCTGCCGCTCACCGAGCTCGGCGTCGTCGGGCTGACCGGTCCCCGGCACGCGTCCCGTGCCCTGGCCCGCTGGATGGTCGCGCAGGCCGCCGCCCTGCACAGCCCCCGCGACCTGGCCATCGTCGTGCTGTCCGCCGACCAGGACGCCGGCGACGAGTGGAACTGGGTGCGCTGGCTGCCGCACTGCGCGCCGCGCGAGGGCGAGGACTGCGTGGCCCTCGTCGGCACCGACCCCGAGTCGGCGGCGCACCGCGTCACCGAACTGGCGATCCGGGTCACCGAGCGGCGGCGGGCGGCGCAGGCCGAGTCGTCGTTCTTCGGGCAGGGCGCGCGGGCGGCCGACGCCGTGCCGTACAACATCCTGATCGTCCTGGACGGCGCACGCGCGCTGCGCCGCATACCGGGCATGCCGATGCTGCTGTCGCGCGGCGCCGAGTACGGGCTCTACGCCATCTGCGTGGACGACGAGGAACGCATGCTCCCCGAGGAGTGCAGCGTCGTCGCCGCATGGGACACGCACCGGCACTCGACGCTCCTGCTCCGAGGGCAGGGCCTGGACGCCGTCGGCCCCGTCCTGGCCGACCAGGTGTCCGCGACCTGGACCGACCGGGTGGCGCGCGCTCTGGCCCCCGTCCGGGACGTCTCCCGCGAGGACGCCGAGGACTCACTCCCCGCCGACGTCCGGCTCCTGGACGTCCTCGACATGCCGGAGCCCACGGCCGAGCACATCCTCCAGTCGTGGAACAGGACGGGCGGGCGGACGACCCGCGTCCCCATCGGCCTAGCCTCGGGCGGCCGCTACGAGATCGACCTGCGCGCGGACGGCCCCCACGGCCTCATCGCCGGGACCACGGGCGCGGGCAAGTCGGAGCTCCTCCAGACCCTGATCGCGTCGCTCGCCGCGGCGAACCGCCCCGACGAGATGACGTTCGTCCTCATCGACTACAAGGGCGGCGCCGCGTTCAAGGACTGCGCGAACCTCCCCCACACCGTCGGCATGGTCACCGACCTGGACGGCCACGCCACCGAACGCGCCCTGGAGTCGCTCGCCGCCGAGCTCCGCCGCCGCGAGGAGATCCTCCTCGGCGCGGGCGCCAAGGACATCGACGACTACAACGACCTGCGCCCGTCCGATCCGGGGCTGGCGGCCATGCCGCGGCTCGTCCTGGTCATCGACGAGTTCGCCGCCATGGTCACCGAGTTGCCCGACTTCGTCGCCGGGCTGGTCGACATCGGCCGCCGGGGCCGGTCCCTCGGCGTCCACCTCATCCTCGCCACGCAGCGTCCCGCCGGGGTCGTGACCGCCGACATCCGCGCCAACACCAACCTGCGCATCGCGCTGCGCGTCACGGACCCGGACGAGTCCGCCGACGTCCTCGACTCGCCGGACGCGGCGCAGATCTCCAAGGCCGCCCCCGGGCGCTGCTACGTCCGCTCCGGGGCCGCGGCGCCGCAGGCCGTGCAGTCGGCGCGGATCGGGGGCCGCCGCCCCGGGGCCGGAACCGGCTCGGCCGGCCCGACCGTCCACCCGCTCCCCTGGCAGGGCCTCGGCCACCCGCTGCCCGGGCCGCGCGAGGCCGCCGACGACGCGGTGCTCGCCACCGACCTCGGCGTCCTCGTCCAGGCCGCCGACGAGGCCGCGCGCCGCGCCGGGATCGCGCGGCAGCCCTCGCCGTGGCTGAGCCCGCTGCCCGAGCGGGTCTCGCTGGCGCCCCGCACCGCCGCGGGCGGCTCCGTCGTGGACGTCCCGCCGATCCCGTTCGGCGTCACGGACCTGCCCGCCGTCCAGTCCCGCGAGGAGCTGACGCTCGACCTCACCGCGGGCGGCCACCTCTACATCGCCGGGTCGGCGCAGTCGGGCCGGTCCACGGCGCTGCGCACGATCGCCGGGTCGCTGGCGGGCGCCTGCTCCCCCTACGACGCCCACCTCTACGCGATCGACTGCGGCGCGAACGCGCTGCTCCCGCTGGTCTCCCTGCCGCACTGCGGCGCCGTCGTGACCCGCGACCAGCTCGACCGCTGCGAGCGGCTCCTCACCGCGCTCACCGCCGAGGTCGCCCGCCGCCAGCAGGTGCTCGCCGAGGCGGGGTTCTCCTCCGTGGCCGAGCAGCGCGCCGCCGTCGCCGCCACCGACCGCCTCCCGTGGATGGTCCTGCTGCTCGACCGCTGGGAGGGCTTCCTCGGCGCGTTCGAGCACTACGACTACGGGCGCCTCGTGGACCAGGTCGTCCGGCTGCTGCGCGAGGGGGCCGCGGCCGGCCTGCGCGCCGTGTTCACCGGCGACCGCTCCGGCCTCGGCGGCCAGGTCTCCACCGTCTTCGACCGCCGCCTCATCCTCCGCATGGCCGACCCGAACGACTACGGCTACGGCGGCCTGCAGGACAAGCAGATCCCCGCCGAGATGCCGCCCGGCCGCGCCCTCGAACCGGCGGGGCCGGGCGCGCCGCCCCGCGAGTCGCAGATCGCGGTCCTCGGGGACGACGCGTCCGGCGCGGCCCAGGTCGCGGCCCTCCAGGAGATCGCCCGGACCTGCGTGTCCCGCTACGGCCGGCTGCCGCGCCGCCGGGGCCCGCTGCACGTGGACGAGCTGCCCGTCCGCGTCACCTACCGGGAGGCGATGTCGCTCGACCCGGAGTTCCTCGCCCCGTCGGCGCTGTGGGCGCTGGTCGGCGTCGGCGGCGACACGCTCGCCCCCGTCGGGATCGACCTGCTCAACGAGGGCCCGGGGTTCGCCGTCGCGGGACCGCCCCGCTCGGGCCGCTCGACGACGCTGCGGACGGTCGTCCACTCGCTGCTCGACCCCGCGGTCGGCGGCGGGCTGGTCCCGGTCGTCCTGGTGACGCCGCGCCGCTCCCCGCTGCGGCTGCTGGCGGGCCGGCCCGGCGTGCTCGGGGTGCTGACGTCCGACTCCGACGCCGACGACCTTGAACGCGCGATCGGCGACGAGCACCGCTACGCCGTGGTCGTGGACGACGCCGAACTGCTGGACGAGACGGAACTGGACGACGCCCTGAGCGCCGTCCTGCGCACGGCCCGCGACGGGGAGCACGCCGTCGTCATCGGCGGCACCACCGACGATCTGGGCCGCGGTTACCGGGGCTTCCTGTCCGACACCCGCCGCTCCCGCTCCGGGGTGCTGCTGTCGGTGGACTCGCCGGACGACGGCGACCTGTTCGGCCTCCGCCTGCCCCGCAACGCGCCGCTGGGCGGCCCCACCGGCCGCGGCCTGTTCGTCGCCGCAGGTGTCACCACCCGGATCCAGGTGGCCCTCCCCCCACCGGTCGGCACCGACGCCACCGCACCCTGACCCGACTGACCCCCAGCCGCGAGCGGCGAGCGCGACACCACCGGACGCGAGAGGCGACGCGCAGAGCCTGGGGCGCAGAGCCGGGCGCGCAGCGCGCCAAAAGGTCCGAAAAAAGAGGCGGGTCCCGGCCTCGGGGGGATGGGCCGGGACCCGCGGCTCGCGGGAGGCGCGTCAGCGCGTGGCGGCCTCGATGTTCTGCTGGGACCTGCGGATGTCCTGGCTGCCCTGTTCGAGCGCGACGGCCATCTTGTCGAACGCGGTCTTGGCCTCGGCCCAGGCGGCGCGGAAGCGGTCGGCGCCGGGGCCCCACCAGGCGGCGCTGCTGCTCACGGTGCGGCCGTTGAGGTCCTTGATGAGGGCGTCGAGGTTGCGGGAGTGCTTGCTGAAGATGCGGGACAGTTCCTCTAGCTCGCCCAGGTTGGCGCCGCGCTTGTCACCCATCGCCCCGGCCCTTTCCTCGCTGATCGGTTGGAACGTTTCCACGCTCTGCCGCAGGAATGGCGCCAGCCTACGCCCCACCGATCACATCGAGCCAGAGGCACCCCGCGAATCCCTCGTCGAAACGGCCACATTCCCGCCATCCTGGCCTGTCCGGATGTGGCCAGCAACGCCATGCCGCAGGGCTTGTGACGAGCATAATTACTACCCGTCAAGGGAGTTTCAGAGCGGTTTCCGCGACCGAATGCCCGATCCCGGCGGAAAGGGAAATCCGGCGTGTCAGCGGCCGTCGCCGAGCGGGTCGTTCACCGGGTGCGCCCCCGGGTCCAGAACGCGCTCGCCGACCATGGTGATCTGCTCGCCGGTCGCCCGGAACTCGAACCGGCGCCGCACCGACTGGGTGACCTTCCCGCTGCCGTAGCGCATCTCGGTGTGCTCGACCGCCTCCAGCGTGATGCGGTCCCCGGTGCGGACGGCGCGGCCCTCGTCCAGGCGGGTGCGGGCACCGGTGTAGGCGGGGCCGCCCTCCACGGGGGCGCGGTTGCGGGTCTCCAGCTCCCGGACGGCCCTCTCCTGCGACCGCACCAGCGTCGGGGAGATCCGCACGCCGAGGACCTCCGTGGGAGCGGCGCGCCGCTCCCGGTCGCCCCTGTGCACGAGGGCCTCGGAGCGGCGCTCCAGGTAGGTGCTCGCGGCGACGGTGAGCTGGCGGGTGACGTAGTCCTCCACGGCGGGGGGCTGCCCGCGCACGCCGGACGAGGGCGCCAGCAGGCAGGCGGCCAGGACGACCGCCAGTCCGGCCCGGGGCCACGGGCGAACCATCGGCGTCTCCCGATGATCAGGGGCTGGTAGATCCGAGCCGAGATTACACGGCCGGACCCCGGGCGGAACGCCGGATCAGTCCACTTCGCTTTCCAGCGCGGCGACGCGGGAGCGGGCCTGCGCCATGGCCTCGTGGTAGCGCTCCTCCCACTGCGGATCGGCGTCCGGGATGGCCGCGACGGTCTGGCGGCCGGTCTCCGCGAGCACGTCGCCCCCGTCGCCGCGGGAGACGCGCCGGACGACGACCGTGGTGACGCCGTCCGACGACTCGGTGTGCGTCTCCCACCGGGCGCCGCTCTCCAGTTGCGCCCGGCTCCGCGACGAGCGGCCGGTGAACGCGTACAGCAGCAGGACGGCCGCCGCGGCCACCACCGCCAGCTCCGCCAGAACGATCAGGAACCGCACGACCGCCTCCGTCCCGCGTCCACCGCGCCGCCTCCCGCTCTCATGGGCGGGCCCGCCCGCGGTGCCCGCTCATCCCGCTCCGGGTCCCGCTCAGTCCCTCAGGAGGGAGCCGTTCGGGTTGCCGGGCGCGTAGACCGTGATGCCCTGCGGGAGGGCCTTCAGCTCCTCGATCCTCGCGCAGGTCGGGCACTTGTTGTAGCCGTCCTGGCGGGCCTTGTTGGCGGCGGCCTCCGCCTTGGCCGAGGCGACCTTCGCCTGCGCCTCGCTGATCTGCGCGAACGCGGCCTGGGCGCGGTCCACCGCGTCCTGCACCTTGGACGGCAGGGTGATCCGCACCAGGTTGAAGTGGATGTTGGTGACGAACTCGCCGCCGAGCGTCTGCTTGAGGTCCGCGGCCAGGCTCGTGTTGATCGCGTTCTGCACCTTGGCGATGTTGCCGTTGTTGCTCTGCGCCTGCTGCCCGGCGGCCTGGACGTTCCGCGGCGCGGAGGAGTTCTGCACGAGGGCGCAGGAGGAGACGAGCTCGGCGCAGCGGAAGCTGTTGATCTGGCTGCGCAGGTCGTTGTCGATCACCGGCCGGACGATCTGGTCGAGGAACGCCGACCAGCCCTTGTCGCCGTCGTAGACGTTGTAGGTCTCGCCGCTGGCGCTGCGGAACTTGCGGGTGCCGTACTTGTCGTCGAACTGCCTGAGGGCCTGGTGGTCCTGGTTGAGCGTGAAGTACAGCGTCCCCTCGATGCCCATGTTGACGCCGTCCGAGCTCGGCACGGTCACGACGTCCACGCCGGACTCGTCGCCCTTCCCGGCGTCCGAGGTGATCGTGTAGAAGCGCTGCTGGGCGGGGTACTTGTGGACCTGCGAGTAGAGCCCGATCCAGACGCGGCCGGAGCCGGGGTCGATGACCTGCCGGATCCTGTTGTTGTCGAAGAACCCGCCGTTGCGGACGACGGCGATCTCGCCGCCGCCGGTCCGCTCGTAACCGCCGAGCAGCGCGCTCAGCACCGGCCAGCCCACGACGACCAGCAGCACGGCGGTGATGATCGCGGTGCGCCGGCTGGGCGCTCGCACCCCGGAGAGCCGGCTCGCACCGGCCCGCTCCCTGGCTGCGGACGTCTTCTTCTCGGCCACGGTGGCTCCTCTCACACCCGCACGGGGGTCGTTCCGCGGGTTCGTGGATCAGACGGAGCGGACGTCCGCCGGGATCCCCGCGGGGGTACCGCTTTCTCGGGAAACCTCCCGCTATCCGGGACCGCGCCCCCAATAAGGAGGGGCTTACGAAAACCTGGGATCGCGGTTATCTAGACTGCCTGCGAGGTTGAAGGAGGAGACCCACGTGCGCAAAGTCCTGATCGCCAACCGCGGCGAGATCGCGGTCCGTATCGCCCGTGCCTGCCGCGACGCGGGGCTGGTCAGTGTGGCGGTGTACGCCGAGCCGGATCTGGAGGCGCTGCACGTTCGGGTCGCCGACGAGGCGTTCGCCCTGGGCGGGCAGACGGCGGCCGAGAGCTACCTGGACATCGAGAAGCTGCTGAAGATCGCTTCGGAGTCGGGCGCCGACGCCGTCCACCCCGGCTACGGGTTCCTGGCGGAGAACGCCGACTTCGCCGCGGCGGTGGAGAACGCGGGGCTGACCTGGATCGGCCCGCCGCCCGCCGCGATCACCGCGCTCGGCGACAAGGTGCAGGCCCGGCACATCGCGCAGCGGGTCGGCGCGCCGCTGGTCGCCGGCACCCCGGACCCGGTGTCCGGCGCGGACGAGGTCGTCGCGTTCGCCGAGGAGCACGGCCTGCCCATCGCGATCAAGGCCGCTTACGGCGGCGGCGGGCGCGGTCTCAAGGTGGCCCGGACGCTGGAGGAGGTGCCCGAGCTGTACGACTCGGCCGTCCGCGAGGCCGTCGGCGCCTTCGGGCGCGGCGAGTGCTTCGTCGAGCGGTACCTCGACAAGCCCCGGCACGTCGAGACGCAGTGCCTGGCCGACAAGCACGGCAACGTGGTCGTCGTGTCCACCCGCGACTGCTCGCTCCAGCGGCGCCACCAGAAGCTCGTCGAGGAGGCGCCGGCGCCGTTCCTGTCCGAGGAGCAACTGGAGCTGCTGTACTCCTCGTCCAAGGCGATCCTGAAGGAGGCCGGCTACGTCGGCGCCGGGACGTGCGAGTTCCTCGTCGGCCAGGACGGCACGATCTCGTTCCTGGAGGTCAACACGCGCCTCCAGGTCGAGCACCCCGTCACTGAGGAGGTCGCCGGGGTCGACCTGGTCCGCGAGATGTTCCGCGTCGCCGACGGCGAGGAGCTCGGCTACGGCGACCCGGAGCTGCGCGGCCACTCGATCGAGTTCCGGCTGAACGCCGAGGACGCCGGGCGGGGCTTCCTGCCCGCCGTCGGCACCCTGACCGCCTGGCACCCCCCGACGGGCCCCGGCGTCCGGCTGGACGCCGGCTACGAGGCCGGGCAGACCGTCCCGCAGGCGTTCGACTCCCTCATCGCCAAGCTGATCGTGACGGGCGCGACGCGGCGGCAGGCCGTCGAGCGGTCCCGCCGCGCCCTCGCCGAGTTCGTCATCGACGGCATGCCGACCGTCCTGCCGTTCCACCGGGCGGTGCTGGACGACCCGGCGTTCGTCCCGGCGGACGACGAGACCCCGTTCAGCGTCCACACGCGGTGGATCGAGACGGAGTTCGACAACCAGATCCCGCCCTACGAGGCTCCCCCGGCCGGCGAGGAGGCGGAGGGCGAGCGCGAGCGCGTCACCGTCGAGGTCGGCGGCCGCCGCATCGAGGTCGTGCTGCCCGCCGGGCTCGGCGCCTCCGCGGCCCCCGCCGCGGGCGGCGCGGCGCCCGCCAAGCGGCGCGGCGCCAAGAAGGGCGGCGCCGCGCAGGTGTCCGGCGACGCCCTGGTCAGCCCGATGCAGGGCACGATCGTCAAGCTCCTCGTCGAGGAGGGCGCGACCGTGGCGGCCGGCGACACCATCGTGGTCCTGGAGGCCATGAAGATGGAGCAGCCGCTGACCGCGCACAAGGCGGGGACGCTCACCGGCCTGTCCGCCGAGGTGGGCCAGACGGTGTCCGCGGGCGCGGTGATCTGCGAGATCAAGGACTCCTGACCGCGCGCCGCACAGCGGTACGGCGCCCTCGGCCGGTGTAGGGACGAGGGCGCCGCCGGGCCTCGGCGCTCCCGAGACGGGGACCCATGGGAGCAGTTGGGGTCCGGTCCCCATTCGGGATGTCCCAAATCCGTCCCACGAACGAGGCATCGCCGCGTCCACGTGGGCAGACTGAGGGAATGAGCACCGAGAAGCGGGCAAATCGGGCGGCTCGCGGCGGGGCCGTATCGGCGGTCGTCGTCGCCGTCGCCGCGCCGGCGTTCGCCCTCGCCGCCCCGGCGGTGGCCGCCACGTCCCAGGCCACGGCACCGAAGACCGCGACGGCGCAGACCGGGGCCGTGCAGGGGGAGGCCGTGCGGGTCGGGGCGCAGGCCGCGGTCCCGCGGGCGGCGGCCGACGACACCGTCGGCCAGATCGCCAAGGGCCTGATCGACTCGCGCCTCTACGTTACGAGCGGCGCCGGGAACCCGCTGACCCCCGCCGACAGGAACGAGATCGAGACGTCCCTGGGCGGTGACGGCGACGCCGACATCCGCGCCGTCGTCGTCCGCAACGACATCACGGCGGCCCAGGTCAGGCAGTTGCTCCCGGCCGTCGCCGAGCGCGTCGGCAAGGGCGCGACCTATGTCGCGATCACCGCCGACGGCGCCCGGATGGGCGCGATCTCCAAGAAGCTGGACCGCGCGGAGATCAACCAGCTGGTCACCCGCACCGAGGGCGCACCGCTGAAGCAGCGGCTGATCCAGTTCGGCGGCCTCGCCGAGAAGAAGGTCGACAGCGCCTCCAAGTCCAGCGCGACGGCCGGATACGTGCTGCTCGGCCTGCTGGTGCTCGTGGCGGCGGCGGTCGTGGGCGTCATGCTCAACGTCCGCAAGAAGCGGCGGGAACGCGCGGCCCGCGAGATGGCCGACCTCAAGGCGGGCGTGCAGGAAGACGTCACGCTCCTCGGCGAGGACATCGCCCGCCTCGACCTGAACGTCATGGACACCGGCCTCGACCCCGACACCCGCGCCGACTACGAGCGCGCGATGAACTCCTACGACCAGGCCAAAGCCGCGACCGAGCGCGCCACCCGCCCGCAGGACATGCAGCAGGTCACGACCGCGTTGGAGGACGGCCGCTACTACATGACCGCCACGCGCGCCCGGCTCGCCGGGGAACCGGCGCCCGAACGGCGCGCGCCGTGCTTCTTCAACCCGCAGCACGGACCCTCCGTCCAGGACGTGACGTGGGCGCCGCCCGGTGGCGTCGCCCGCTCCGTCCCGGCATGCGCGGCCGACGCCGAGGCCGTCCTGCGCGGGGGCGACCCGGACGTCCGCATGGTCCCGGTGGGCGGGGAACGCCGGCCGTACTGGAACGCCGGCCCCGCCTATGCGCCCTACGCCGGCGGCTACTACTACGGGTACGGCGGGATGGACCTGCTCAGCGGCATGCTGATCGGCACCGCCCTCGGCTCGATGTGGGGCGGCGGCTGGGGCGGCGGCGGCTTCGGCGGAGGCGGCGACTTCGGCGGCGGAGGCGACGGCGACATCGGCGGCGGCTGGGACTTCGGCGGCGGAGACTTCGGCGGCGGGGGCGACTTCGGTGGCGGAGGCGGCGACTTCGGCGGCTTCTGAGGTGCGTGCCCCGACGGTAGTGATCAGCGCCGACGAACTGCGCCGCTCCCGCCTGCGACGCCACGGCCTCCGCCCACCCGACCGGTAAGCCCACGGGGCTCCGGGAGCGGATGGGGTGCGACGCCCGTTCGAGGTGTCCGCAAAGCCGTCCGGCGAGCATCGGCGCGCCCACGCAGGCATGCTGAGGAAATGAACCCCGAGACCCGGGCGATCTGGGCGTTGCTCCCGTCAGTCCCCGAGCCCGACAGCACGGCCGAGGGCGTAGTTTTCGCCGCGCTGTTCGCGGTGTTCGCGGGGCTCTTGCTGTTCGGCGGGCCGATAGCGGCGTCCAGGGGGCGGGGCAGGCTCAAACGCCGCAGAGAGCGGCGGAAACGAGCGACCCGCGAGATGGCCGACCTCCAGGCGGCCGTTGCGCACCTCGGCGAGGACATCGCCCGCCTCGACCTGGACGTGGCGGACGGCGATCTGGATCCCGACGTGCGCGCCGACTACGAGCGCGCTATGAGCTGCTACGACCGGGCCAAGGAGGCGGCTGAGCACGCCGCCGGCCTGGAGGACATGGAGGAGGTCGTCAGCGCGGCGGAGGACAGCCACTACTACATGACCGCAACCCGGGCCCGGCTCGCCGGGGAACAAGTGCCCGAGCGCGCGCCGTGCTTCTTCGACCCCGAGCACGGACCCTCCGTCCAGAACGTGGTGTGGACGCCGTCCGGTGGCACCGCCCGCTCCGTACCGGCATGCGCGGCCGACGCCGAGGCCGTCCTGAGTGGCGCCGCCCTGGACGCCCCCATGGTCCCGAAGCGCGGAGGGCGGCGGCCTTCTCGGGGCGCCGGAGCCCGCGCCTCTTCCAACGCGCGCGTTTCCTCCGACTCCGCCGGTAGGGACTCGGCCACCGACGCTGCGCTCGGGGCAGATTTCGACGTGACGGCGGACTCCGGCGGAGGCGGCGGGGGCGGGGGCCACGACTACGGAGGCGGCGGGCACGGCGGGCACTACGGAGGCGGAGGCCACGGCGGGCACGGCGGCGACTTCGGTGGGGGCGGGCACGGCGGCCACTACTGAAGCGCGCCGCCCATGGCCGGGCTCCCGGCGATCCCGGCCCGGGCGGGGGACCTCTCAGTAGGCGTGCTCGGACATCAGCCGCCGGGACGCCTCGGTGACGCTGCCCGACAGCGACGGGTACACCGCGAACGTGTGCGCCACCTGGTCGACCGTGAGGTGCTGCTGGACGGCGATCGACACGCCCAGGATCAGTTCGCTCGCCCGCGGGGCCACGATGACGCCGCCGAGCACGATCCCCGTGGACGGCCGGCAGAACAGCTTCACGAAGCCGTCCTCGAAGCCCTGCATCTTGGCGCGCGCGTTGGTGAACAGCGGCAGCATGACCGTCCGGGCGTTGACGTCCCCGGAGTCGACCATGTGCTGCGTCACGCCGACCGACGCGACCTCGGGATCGGTGAAGATGTTGGAGGCGACCCAGCCCAGCTTCAGCGGCTGCACGGCCTCGCCCAGCGCGTGCCACATCGCGATGCGGCCCTGCATGCCCGCGACGGACGCCAGCATGAGCACGCCCGTGCAGTCGCCGGACGCGTAGATGTGCGGGACGGACGTCCGCGACACCTTGTCGACCTCGACGAAGCCGCGCGCGTCGCACCGCACGCCGACCTCCTCCAGGCCGATGCCCTTGGTGTTCGGGACCATCCCGACGGTCATCAGGCAGTGCGTGCCCTCGACCTTCGTCCCGTCCTCCAGCGTGACGATCACGCCGTTGCCCGACCGCTCCACGGCCGCCGCCCGGGACCGCGACATGACGTTCATGCCGCGCCGCAGGAACACCTCCTGCAGGACGGCCGCGGCGTCGGCGTCCTCCGTCGGCAGGATCCGGTCCCGCGACGACACCAGCGTCACCTTCGAGCCGAGCGACAGGTACGCCCCGGCCAGCTCGGCGCCCGTCACGCCGGAGCCGACCACGATCAGCTCCTCGGGCAGCTCCGGCAGGTCGTAGAGCTGCCGCCAGTTCAGGATGCGCTCGCCGTCCGGCTCCGCGCCGGGCAGCACGCGCGGCGTCGCGCCGGTCGCGATGAGCACGATGTCTGCGCGGATGCGGCGCTCGCCGACAGCCACGACATGCGGCTCCACCAGCCGCGCCTCGCCGCGGACGATCTTGACCTCCTCGTAGGCGAGCCGTTCGGCGACGTCGAACGACTGGGCCCGCGCGAGGTCCTTCACGCGCTTGTTGACGGTGGCCATGTCGGCCTCGAGGGCGCCGACGATGCCGTCCGGGCCGCCGTTGAAGCGCAGTCCGAGGCCGGCCGACTCCGACATGACCGCGATGCGGGTCGAGGTGGCGATGAGCGTCTTGGAAGGCACGCAGTCGGTGAGCACGCACGCGCCGCCCGGACCGTCCCGTTCGATGACGGTCACGTCGGCGCCGAGCTGCGCCGCGACGAGCGCGGCCTCGTAACCGCCCGGGCCTCCTCCGATGATCACGATGCGGGTCACATCTTCCATTGTTTCCTACTCTCGGCAGTGAAAAGTCCCGCTCCGGACCACTTCTTCCTGCAACAACCCCACCGACCCCCGCTCCCCGCCCCGGCCCGCTCCATCCCCAGACCACAACCGCCACACCCGGCGCTCCGGGCGGCGCCTCCCCTGCGGGGACCGCCTCTCGCACCAACAGCCCCACCAGGCGCATGCGTTGTGGGCCCCCGAGCCCACGCGTCCCTTATGGGGGCGGGACCCCACACCCCGAGCCCACGCGTCCCTGCGGGGGGGGCGACCCCCACACCCCCGAGCTCTACTTGGCGTAGCCTGCCAACGTGGCTCTGTACGCGGCGTACGCCTCCAACATGGACCCCGAGCAGATGGCCGGCCGGGCTCCCCATTCGCCCATGCGCGGCACCGGCTGGCTCGCCGGGTGGCGCCTGACCTTCGGGGGGCAGGACAAGGGCTGGGACGGGGCCCTCGCGACGGTCGTCGAGGACGACTCCGAACAGGTCTTCGTCGTCATGTACGACGTGCCCGCCTGGGACGAGAAGGAGCTCGACGCCTGGGAGGGGGCCGCGCTCGGCGTCTACCGCAAGATCAGGGTGCGGGTGCAGACGCTCGACGGCGACGCGCTGTGCTGGCTGTACGTCCTCGACGACTACGAGGGCGGCCTGCCGTCCGCGCGCTACCTCGGCATCCTCGCCGACGCCGCGGAGAAGGCCGGCGCGCCCGACGACTACGTCAAGGACCTGCGCACACGCCCCTGCAAGTCGCTGGGCGACTGACCCGGCGGGGCCGTGCCGGGGCGGCGGTAGTGTCGGCGGCGTGAGCAACGACGCTTTTGCACTGGCACGGGACGCGGCGGACGAGCTGCGCGCCCGCACGTCCATCGACTCCTTCGACGTCGCACTCGTCATGGGGTCCGGCTGGGTCCCGGCGGCCGACAGGCTGGGCGAGCCAGTCGCCGAGCTGACGGTGACCGAGCTGCCCGGTTTCGCGCCGCCCGCCGTGGAGGGCCACGCCGGGCGGATCCGCGTCGTGGAGATCGCCGGGCGCCACGCGCTGGTCTTCCTCGGCCGGACGCACCTCTACGAGGGCCGCGGCGTTGAGGCCGTCGTGCACGGCGTCCGCACGGCGCTCGCCGCCGGCGTGAAGACGATGGTGCTCACCAACGCGGCGGGCGGGCTGCGCCCCGAGCACCAGCGGGTGGGCGACCCGGTGCTGATCTCCGACCACCTGAACCTGTCCGGCGCGAACCCGCTGACCGGCGCGACGTTCCTCGACCTGACCGAGGCGTACTCGGGACGCCTGCGGGCCCTGGCCAAAGAGGTCGACCCGACGCTGTCGGAGGGCGTCTACGCGGCGTTCCGCGGCCCGACCTACGAGACGCCCGCCGAGATCCGCATGCTGCGCACGCTGGGCGCCGACATGATCGGCATGTCGACGGTGCTGGAGACGATCGCGGCCCGCCAGGGCGGCGCGGAGGTGCTCGGCATCTCGCTGGTCACCAACATCGCGGCCGGGCTGTCGGACGAGCCCCTCGACCACGAGGAGGTCCTCGCGGCGGGACGCGCGTCGGCCGGACGCATGGGCACGCTGCTCGCGACCGTCCTGGCGAAGCTGTGAGCGACCTGCGGGCGCGGGCCGAGGAGTGGCTCGAACAGGACCCCGACCCCGGGACGCGCGCCGAGCTGCGGGCGATCCTGGACGCCGGCGACGACGCGGCCCTCGCCGACCGGTTCGGGGCGCGGCTGGAGTTCGGGACGGCCGGCCTGCGCGGCGAGCTCGGCGCCGGGCCGAACCGGATGAACCGGGTGACGGTGATGCGCGCCGCCGCCGGCCTCGCCGCCCGGCTGCCCGCCGGCGGCCGAGTGATCATCGGTTTCGACGCGCGGCACGGGTCCCGCCGGTTCGCCGACGACACGGCGGCCGTGCTCAGCGGCGCGGGGCTGCGCCCCGAGGTGTTCGCCGACCCCGTCCCGACGCCCGTCCTCGCCCACTTCACCCGGGCGTTCGACGACATCGTCGCGGGCGTCATGGTCACGGCCAGCCACAACCCGCCGCGCGACAACGGCTACAAGGTGTACTGGGCGGACGGGGCGCAGATCGTCCCGCCGACGGACGCGGAGATCTCCGCCGCGATCGACGCCGTCGGCCGCGTGGACGAGCTGCCGCTCGGTGCGGGCTGGCCGGTCCACGACGGCGCCGGCCTCTACCTGGACGCGGTGTCGTCCCTGCGCCTCGGCGGCGACCGGGACGTCTCGATCGTCTACACGCCCATGCACGGGGTGGGCCGGGACGTCCTGCTCGCCGCGTTCGACCGTGCCGGGTTCCCCGCGCCGATCGTCGTCCCCGAGCAGGCCGAGCCCGACCCGGACTTCCCGACCGTCGAGTTCCCGAACCCGGAGGAGCCGGGCGCGCTCGACCTGGCGCTGGCGCTCGCCGAGGCCCGCGGCGCCGACCTGGTGATCGCGAACGACCCGGACGCGGACCGCTGCGCCGTCGCCGTCCCGGGCCCGTCCGGGTGGCGGGCGCTCACCGGGGACGAGGTCGGCGGGCTGCTGGCCGAGCACGTGCTGCGACACACCTCGGGCGATGACCGCCTGGTCGTGACGACGATCGTGTCGTCGTCGCTGCTGCGCTCGATCGCCGCCGCGCACCGCGTGCGGTTCGCCGAGTCGCTGACCGGCTTCAAGTGGATCATGAAGGCCGGAGATGCGCGAGGTGGTTCCGGGGGGCGTGGGGGGTCGTCCCCCCACAGGGAACACAGCCGGCTGGTGTTCGGGTACGAGGAGGCACTCGGGTACAGCGTCGGCGACGACCGGGGCGTCCTCGTCAACGACAAGGACGGGATCGGCGCCGCGCTCGCCGTCGCCGCGCTCGCGGCGGACGCCAAGCGCGACGGCCGCACGCTGCTCGACCTGCTGGACGCGCAGGCCCGCCGGTACGGGCTGCACGCGACGTCCCAGCTGTCGGTCCGGGTGGACGACCTCTCGCTGATCACCGCGGCGATGACCCGGCTGCGCGCCGATCCCCCGCGCGAGCTGGGCGGGCGGCGCGTCGAGTCGTTCGACGACCTCGCCCGGCCCACCGGGGGCCTGCCGCCCACCGACGGGCTGCGGTTCCGGCTCGCCGGAGGGTCGCGGGTGGTCATCCGCCCCTCGGGGACGGAGCCGAAGCTGAAGTGCTACCTGGAGGTCGTCCTCCCGGTGGACGAGGACATCGCCGCGGTCCGCGCGCGCGCCGCCTCCGGCCTGGAGGCCCTCCGCGCGGACGTCTCCGCGGCCCTCGCCTGATCACACCGGTCAGGTGACGGCGCCCGTGATCAGGAGCGCGACGAGCACCGCCAGCGGGACGGCCAGCGAGGCCACCGCGGGAACGGACCACTTGACCGTCCCCCTGGCGGGCCCCTCCTCCTCCGCCTTGGCCTTGGCCGCCTTGTCGGGCGCGCCCGACCGGGCCTTGGGGCGCTGCCGGTCCTTCATCTCGTTCAACTGCTGCGCGGCGTACGCGGTCGGCGTGCGCCCCCGCAGGTCCAGGCCCTGCCCCCTGCCCTTGCGAGCCTCCTTCTCGGCGCGGGCCTCCGCCTTGGCCTGCGCCCGCGGCGAGGTCTGGAGCACCCAGGCCCGCGTCTCCAGGTCCGTCCCGTCCGGGCCGGCGAACACGACCGTCACCGCGTTCTTGCCCTCGATCCGGCGGACCGCGCCCCACGGCACCCGGACGTCCCGGAGCGGGTTGCGGACCGTGATCCCGGCGTCGTCGCCGACGATCACCGGCCGCAGCCCGACCGCGTAGGCGATCCCGCAGCCGAGCAGCAGCAGGAACGCGATCGTCACCGTCGTCAGCGAGTAGTCGGGGTCACCGGTGATGCCGAAGAACAGGTCGACGAGGTTGAGGGCGGCGAACACCAGCCACGCGTACGCGGCGACGCGCCCGCCGGTGGAGCGAATGGTCATGGCCCGATCATGCCAGGGGCCGGGCGCCGCTCCACTTGAGCTGCGCGAAACCGGGCTTGATGACGCCGTTGATCAGTTCGAGCCGCTCGTTGAACGGCGCGAACGCCGACTTCATCGCGTTCACCGTGAACCACTGCAGGTCGTCCCATCCGTAGCCGAACGCGTCGGCGAGCTTGGCGAACTCCTCCGACAGCGTCGTGCCGCTCATCAGCCGGTTGTCGGTGTTGACCGTGACGCGGAAGCTCAGCCGCCGCAGCAGCCCGATCGGGTGCTCGGCGATCGACTTCGCCGCGCCGGTCTGGATGTTGGAGGTCGGGCACATCTCCAGCGGGATCCGCTTGTCCCGCACGTAGTTCGCGAGCCGGCCGAGCCGCGCCTCGCCGTTCTCCACCTCGATGTCGTCGATGATGCGGACGCCGTGCCCGAGCCGGTCGGCGCCGCACCACTGGATCGCCTGCCAGATCGACGGCAGCCCGAACCCCTCGCCCGCGTGGATGGTGAAGTGCGCGTTCTCGCGCTGCAGGTACTCGAACGCGTCGAGGTGCCGGGTCGGGGGGTACCCGGCCTCGGCGCCGGCGATGTCGAACCCGACGACGCCGAGGTCCCGGTACCGGACGGCCAGCTCCGCGATCTCCATGCTGCGCGCCTGGTGCCGCATGGCGGTGACGAGCGTCCCGACGCGGATCCCGAAGTCCTCGCGGCCCCGGGCGAAGCCGTCCAGGACGGCCTCGACGACCTGCTCCAGCGACAGCCCGTTCCGCAGATGCTGCTCGGGCGCGTACCGGACCTCGGCGTAGACGATCCCGTCCTTCGCGAGGTCCTCGGCGCACTCGTACGCGACCCGGGTGAGCGCCTCGACGGTCTGCATCACCCCGACGGTGTGCGAGAACGTCTCCAGGTACCGTTCGAGCGATCCGGAGTTGGACGCCTCCTCGAACCACGTCCGCAGGGCGTCCGGGTCGGTGGTGGGCAGGTCCCCGTACCCGGTCTCCCGCGCCAGGTCGACGACGGTCGCGGGCCGCACCCCGCCGTCCAGGTGGTCGTGCAGCAGCACCTTCGGCGCGCGGCGGATGTCCTCAAGAGTCGGCCGAACGTTCATTTCTCGAACCTACCCGTCCCCGCCCCCTCGGGCGTCGTCAACTCTCGCCAACCCGGCGCCCCCGCCCCACCCGCGCGACCTGCGGACCTTCCGCCCCGCTAGGCCCGGACGCGGTCGAGGAACGCGGCGACGAGCGGCGCGATCTCGCGGAGGTGGGTCTCGAGGGCGAAGTGGCCGGTGCCGAACAGGTGGAGTTCGGCGTCCGGGACGTCCCGCAGGTAGGCGCGGGCGCCGGGCGCGGGGAAGAACGGGTCGTCGGCTCCCCAGACGATGAGGACGGGCGGCGTGTGCCGGCGCAGCCAGGCCTGCCAGCGGTCGTAGCTCTCGACGTTGGAGTGGTAGTCGAAGGCCAGCGCGACCTGGGCCTCCTTGCGTCCCGGAAGGTCGAGGAAGTGCTGGTCGAGGGTCCAGCCGTCCGGTGCGAGCACCTCCGGGTCGGCGACGCCCGTCTCGTACTGGCTCCGGGTGCCCTCCGGGGTCAGCAGGCCGCGGACGGTCTCCTCCGCGCCCGGCTCTCCGGGACGCAGGGCGATGAAGTCGCGGGCGCCGTCCGACAGGCCCTCGGCGTAGGCGTTGCCGTTCTGGACGACCAGGCCCGCGATGCGCTCGGGCAGCCGCTCGGCCAGCCGGAACCCGACCGGCGCCCCGAAGTCGAACACGTACATGGCGAAGCGGGTGAGCCCGAGCCGCTCGACGAACCCCTCCATGACGTCGGCGAGCCCGTCGAAGGAGTAGGTGAAGCCGTCCGGCGCCCATGTGCGGCCGAAGCCGGGGTAGTCCGGAGCGATCAGGCGGTAGCGGGCGCCGAGGACGTCGATGAGCCGCCGGAACTGGTGCGACGCGGACGGGAAGCCGTGCAGCAGCAGCAGGACGGGCGCGTCCTCCCGCTCCGGGAGGGACTCGCGGTAGAAGACGCGGACGCCGCCGACGTCGACGTGGCGGTGGGCGGTGCGAGCGATCGTGAGCATATCTAACGCCTTCTTTCCGAAGAGACGCATTAGATATAGTCGTCAACCACCTAACGGGTCAACCCATCGATGTACCGTTAGAACATGAGCGACCCGAGCCCGCTGATCGGTGAGCCGCCGGCCCTGGACCTGGTCAACACGCGACCGGTGGGCGCCGACCTGCTGTCCACGCCCGATGACCTGCGGGTCTGGCTGCGTCTGCAAGCCGAGAGGTCCGAGGAGGCCCGGACGTTCGCCGCCACGGAACCGGCGGCCGAGTCGCTGGCCGCGGTCCGGGACGTCCGGGAGCACACGGCCCTGGCCCTCGACCGCGTCCGCCGCGGCGAGCCGCCATCGGCCGGCGACCTGGAGGCGCTCAACCGGGCGCAGCGCGCCGCACCCGCCGTCACCGAACTGGACTGGGACGGGCGGTCGCTCCGCGCGGCCCGCCGCCGCACCGGCCCGCCCGCGCTCCGCCCGGCGGCCTGGCTCGCCGAGGCCGCCGCCGAACTCCTCGCCGACCCGGCGGTCGCCAAGGTCCGGGAGTGCGAGGCCGACGACTGCGTGATGCTCTTCCTGCCCGCCCACCCCCGCCGCCGCTGGTGCTCGGCGGCCCGCTGCGGCAACCGCGTCCGCGTCGCCCGCCACTACCGGCGGCACCGGCCCGCCGAGCCCGACCCCGCGTCCTCCTGACGCCATGAGGCGGGAGCTGACGCTAGGAGGCGGGGGCACGCGCCGGCGCCCCCGCCTCAGAATGCCGAACAGTCGGCGCTAGGCCTTCGCGTACTCGCCGATGCCCCCGGCGAAGTCGTACATGACGCAGGCCTCGTCCCCGACGACCCAGGCGTCATGGCCGGGCGTGACGACGAACACGTCACCGGGGCCGACCTCCTGCTCCACGCCGTCATTCGTGAGGATGCGCATCCGTCCCTGGACCACGTAGCCGTTGTGGTGCACCTCGCAAAGGTCGGTGCCCGCGATGTCCTTCACCGACTCCGTCCAGCGCCATCCGGGCTCGAACGTCGCCTTCCCGAAGACGAGGCCGCTGAGGTTGGCGATCTCCAGGTGCCCCCTGGGGAAGTCCCGCCGGTCGTCCGGCTTCTCGATGCTCTTGATCTCTATCATTGATGGTTCCCCCTTCCCCCTCACTTTTCACGCTCGCACTGGGGCTGACCTGCGTCAAGACGTCCGGGCCGGATAGCGCGCGGCGGGCCCGGAGCAGCAGGGCGGGGGTCGCCAGGGACAGGACGCCGGCGATCGCGACGGCGGTGCGGGGGCCGGTGAGGCCGGCGAGCAGCCCCCACAGGGCGGTCATGCCCGCGATCGTGAGCTTGCCGGTCACCGACCACGCCGACAGCACCCGGGCGACCCGGTCGGACGGCGTGTGCTCCAGCCGGTAGGCGGCCTGGAGCGGGTTGAACACCCCCATGCACGTGATCAGCCCCAGTTCGACGGCGATGACGAGCACCAGCCCGGCGACGCCCGGACGGACGAAGGCCAGTCCGGGCAGCCAGCACGCGCGCAGGGTCCCGAAGACGAGCATGGTCCTCGGACGCCCGAACCGCGAGGCGAGCCGTCCGGCCAGCCGCGAGCCGACGAGACCGCCGACGCAGGGGGCGGCGAACGCCAGCGCGTACTGCCACGGCGCGAAGCCGAGGCGGCCCAGCATCAGCACGGCCAGCACCGGCGCCGTCGCCATGATCAGCCCGGCGACCAGGATCTGGTTGAGGAACAGCGGGCGCAGCGCCGGGCTGGTGAGGATGTGGCGCCACCCTTCGAGCAGGTCCCCGCCCCGGAGCCGGGCGCCCGTCTCCGGGGCGTGGGCGGGGCGCGGCTCCGTCCCGCCGATCGCGCGGATCCCGGCCGCGGACAGCACGAAGCTGGCCGCGTTGGCCGTCACGGTCACCAGCGGCCCGAACAGCCCGATCGCGGCGCCGCCGAGCGGCGGCCCGAGCATGAGCGCGGTCCAGTTCGTGGACTCCAGCCGCCCGTTCGCGACGACCAGGTCCTCCGGCCGGACGAGCGCCTTCAGGCAGGCGCCGCTCGCCGCGGTGAAGGCGATGTCGGCCGCGGCGACCACGACCGACACCACCAGCAGCTGGACGAAGCCGAGCCCGCCGAGCAGGAACGCGGCGGGCAGGCTCAGCAGCGCCGCGCACCGGACCAGGTCCATCGCGATCATCACGGGCCGCTTGCGGCGGAACTCCACCCAGGGACCGAGCGGCACCGCCACCGCCGCCCCCACGAGCAGGCCCGCGGCGGCCAGCGCCGACACCCGGGCAGGCCCGGCGTCCAGCACGGTGATCGCGATCAACGGGAACGCGTCGAAGGCGAGCCACGTCCCGACCGCGCTGACCGCGTAGGCCGCCCAGAGCCACCCGAACGGCCGCCCGAGCGACCGCCCCTCCCCCATGCGCACCCTCACCGCGCCCCTCCCGCCGGCCGCCCTCATGTCGGCCGCCCCCGGCGGCCGAGAGAGATCAAAGCGGGTGGCGGGCCGCCGGATCAAACAACCGTCCGTCCCCTCGCTCAACTGGAAGTTGTAGGGGCAGCGCGATTCGTGCGCTCGCGGTATCGGGGACCCGGCCGCCCGCCGCCTGGACTCCCAGGCCGGGCGGGCCGCTACCGGACCGCCGTCTCGGCGGCGTAGACGATGACGTTGTCGGTGTAGCTGCGCTTGCCCCGGTCGAACGAGCCGCCGCAGGTGACGAGGCGGAGCCCGGGATGGTCGAGGGGGCCGTAGACGCGACCGGTGGGGAACCGGCCCTTCGGGACACGTTCCACGGACTCGACGGTGAACACGGCCACCCGCCCGTCCGCGCGGCTCACCTCGACGCGGTGCCCGGGCCTCAGCCGGCCCAGGTCGTAGAAAACCGCGGCCCCCTTCGCGGTGTCGACATGGCCCAGGATGACCGCGGCGCCGCGTTCGCCTGGCGTGGGCCCGCCCGCGTACCAGCCGGCCTCCCCCGGCCGGTCCGCCGAGGGGACCTGCACAGAGCCGTCGGCCTCAAGGCCCAGGCGGGCCAGCGGCGCCCGCACCCCGATGGACGGGACGTCCACCCGGACGGGCGGGGACGGGTCGAGCACCGGCCCGTGCCGGTCGACCGGCCGGGTGGCCGCGGCCCACGCGGGCGGGCTGGGCGGCCCGGCCGGGCCGCCCAGCCCGAGGACGAGCGCGGCGAGGC